>NZ_RZOZ02000068.1:0-422 GCF_003999155.2 Mesorhizobium sp. M1D.F.Ca.ET.231.01.1.1 | reverse complement strand
CTTCATCGCATGCTGCCCCGGAAACAGCCAGCCGTCGCGATGCATCACCCCCTGCTGGCGTCCGACCTTCCACCACTGACGCAGCAACAAGAGCAGATCTTGCGACAGCATGGCGTTGCGGTATCGCCCGCCCTTGCCGCGCTCGACCCGGATCAGCATGCGCTCGCTGTCGATGTCGGCGACCTTCAGCATCGACACCTCGGCCACGCGCAGGCCCGCGCCATAGGCGACCGACAGCGCGGCCTGGTGCTTCAAGCAGGTGGTGGCGTTGAGGAGCCGGGCGACCTCGTCGCGGCTCAAGACCACCGGCAGCTTCCGTGGGTGCGCCAGACGAACAAGCTTGCGCGCCAGATCGGGACGATCGACCGTATGCGTGAAGAAGAAGCGCAGCGCCGACACGATGCTGTTCATCCTCGGCACGG
>NZ_RZOZ02000067.1:0-428 GCF_003999155.2 Mesorhizobium sp. M1D.F.Ca.ET.231.01.1.1 | reverse complement strand
CAAGGCCACAGTGCCGGTGCTGGACCATCTGCCGGCCTATCCCGCCCGCATCGCGCCGGCCTTCAATGCCGGCTCTTGGCTGACCTTCTATTCGGTGCGCAACCAGCTGGTGGAGTTCATCCTGCGCGAGGAATCCTACCGCAAGCGCATGCTGGCGGAGGTGCCGGAGGCCTTTTGGATGGCGCCCTCGCTCAGCTCGTGGCGCGACTATCGCGAGCCGATGCAGGGCAGCCAGCTCAAGCAGATGAATGTGCTCAAACCTTACGCGGTCACCAGGTCCTACGGGCTGGTGGTCCACTGCGACCACAACATGAAGCCGCTGTCGAGCTTCCATTCGCGCGCCGACGGCACGGTGCACGGCACGATCAGCGCCTGCGAGCTTGACGACGACCTGCTTGTCGCCTCGCGCGGCGGGTCGCGGATCGTGC
>NZ_RZOZ02000066.1:0-430 GCF_003999155.2 Mesorhizobium sp. M1D.F.Ca.ET.231.01.1.1 | reverse complement strand
GCCGTCGCCGACATCTGTTGGCGTTGCCACTGTTTTTCGCTGTTACGTGCCTTGCTCCGCATGGTGCCGCAAGCCAAGCGAGCAATACGTCGACGCGGTTCGTTGCAACGCCGGCGATGGAGCTGCCAGACTATCTGCATCCCACGGTCGACCCCGTATTTGGGGAAACGTTCACACGGATCACAAAACGCGGGCCGCTTGGGAATGGAGTCGCGTGTGTAAAAGATTATTGCAGCCATCGTTATTCCAGCGCCCAGGCCTGGAATGCGGACCAGAGCCTTCTCGTTATCACCAACGGATGCAATGGGATGTGCTTTCTTGACGGACACACATTCGTGCCGCTGCTGATGCGCGGCCGATCGGGCGAATGCGAATGGCATCCGCAACAAGCGGATTTGATGATCTGCGTTCAAGGCCGGCGAATATCGAC
>NZ_RZOZ02000065.1:0-432 GCF_003999155.2 Mesorhizobium sp. M1D.F.Ca.ET.231.01.1.1 | reverse complement strand
ACCCAGCGCTGGTCGGTGCTCGGCGGCGTGCGCTACACGAACTACGAGCAGCACGGCTACTCGACCACCGGCGCGACCACGTCGACGTACAGCCAGAACGGCGTGGTCACGCCGACCGTCGCGGTCATGTTCAAGCTCGCGCCGACCACGACCTTGTACACGAGCTACGTGGAGTCGCTCGAGGCTGGCACGGTGGTCGGCGACACCTATGCGAATCGCGGCGAACTGCTCAAGCCGTTGCGCAGCAAGCAGTACGAAGTGGGCATCAAGACCGAGCATTCCCGCTGGAGCGCGACGGCCGCGCTGTTCCGGATCGAGCGCGGCGCGGCTTACGCCAACAGTGCGAACGTTTATCCCATCGCTTCCCAGCAGCGGTGGCGTCGCACAGGCGAGCTACCGCCGCTCGTCCGGCACGGGCTCGGTCAGCTCGGG
>NZ_RZOZ02000064.1:0-433 GCF_003999155.2 Mesorhizobium sp. M1D.F.Ca.ET.231.01.1.1 | reverse complement strand
GACCGTCTTCCCTATAATCTCGACGCCGCCCTTGATGGTCTCTATATTTGCTCATGGTCTTTCGATTGATCCGCTGCGTACGCCGAGCCGGCCGTCAATATCACTGCCTAGGACACACTGCTTGAGTCAAACTGCAATTCCCGCATTTCTACAAAATCGGCAACATACCGACCGTCCCAAGTCGAAACTATCTGGAGTGCAACCCCGGAAACACGATGTCCTGGTCGACGAGAATGTTGAATTTGTAACCCGGCCGGATTTCGAGCGTCGGCTGCACGTCCATGTTGCGCTGAATGGTCCGATCGGCGACACGCCCGAAAGTTTCCGCAAAATTCCGCCGCGCCGCGTCTGACGCTGTGTCCTGGGTCGCGAGCGTCGAACTTTCCGGAACGGCCATGTCTATTCCGGTCCCGATCACCGCGATCAAGATTGC
>NZ_RZOZ02000063.1:0-435 GCF_003999155.2 Mesorhizobium sp. M1D.F.Ca.ET.231.01.1.1 | reverse complement strand
CGCATATCTTGCCACGCCGGAGATTAGCGAAAGTCCGCGTGACATCTGATCTCCCCCCAAGTGGGCCTGTTGCACAGTCATCGCGACCTAGCGCGCGGAGCGGTTTGGCCGTGAGGTCTCGCTCTGTTTTGGCTCTTGGGGTGGAGTTTGAGGGTGGCGATGCGGCCTTAGGCCGGATGCTGGACGCACCTATGGCGTGATGGCGGCCCATCGGCGCATGTTGAAGGCGATCGCTGCCATCGTCACTTGGGCTGCGGCCTTGGCCAGTCCGACATAGCGGATCGTGGTCAGCTTCATGCGGTTCTTGAGCGTCGCGAAAGTGGTCTCCACCGCCGCTCGCCGTCTCGCGATCAGGCGATTGTAGCGCTTGAGCCGCTCGGGCAACGGATGGTGCTTGTTGGGCCGGCGGGCAATGCGAACCTTCTTGCCTTCGGC
>NZ_RZOZ02000062.1:0-436 GCF_003999155.2 Mesorhizobium sp. M1D.F.Ca.ET.231.01.1.1 | reverse complement strand
CGGAGGATGAGCGTAAGCGTGCCGGTCATGATCAGGTAGAACATTGCCACGGCCGACCAGATCTCAACGGCGCGGAAGTTGGCCGCCATGATTTCCTGGCCTTGCCGGGTGAGTTCGCCGACGCCGATGACGATGAACAGCGAGGTATCCTTCAGGCTGACGATGAACTGATTGCCCAGCGCCGGAATCATGCGGCGGAAGGCGAGCGGGCCGATGATGTAGAAAAGCACCTTCCAGAACGGCAGGCCGAGCGCCAGGCCGGCCTCGCGCAAGCCGCGATGGACGGAAAGGAAGGCGCCGCGCACGATCTCCGCGATATAGGCGCCGGCATTGATGATGATCGCCATGATCGCGGCCGCCAGCGGGTTGATGCCGACATCCGCCAGGATTGGCAGCGCGAAATAGATGAACATCACCTGCACGATGGTAGGAATGC
>NZ_RZOZ02000061.1:0-441 GCF_003999155.2 Mesorhizobium sp. M1D.F.Ca.ET.231.01.1.1 | reverse complement strand
GCTTCGTCACCCATCCGATGGATTGGATGCCCTCCGCGTCAGACCAGACCGCACCGGACATCTACGCGCCCTGGATCGACTGGCAGGCGAGCGCCGAAGCGGAACAGCTCTGGCATAAAAAGCTCACCTTGCAGAATTGGGCCGAATTCTTTCCGGCGGCGCGGCGCGTAGCGCTGACGGGAATGCGCCGGAGCGAACCGGCGGTCGCCAGGCAACTGATCGAGGCCAAGGGTCCGGCGGAATCGGCCGAGGTCAGGCTGTCACTTGTCGAGCTCATCCGCATCGGCCTCGGCCCGGATGACGCGCCCTTCTTGAAAAGCCTCGCTACCGATCGCTCCACCAAAGTCCGTGAGCTGGCCGGCCGCTTGCTGGCGATGCTCGGCCAGCATGGCGAGAGCGGTGCGGATGTCCCCGTGGCGGAGCTCGCCGGCTTCATCGAGG
>NZ_RZOZ02000060.1:0-442 GCF_003999155.2 Mesorhizobium sp. M1D.F.Ca.ET.231.01.1.1 | reverse complement strand
GAGCTGATGGCCGATGACGGCGCCTGGCGCAGCGACGGAAGAGGTCGCTGATGAGTAAAAAGCCGGAAAGGCCGGGCTCGGGAAGCATCCGCGTCCTGAAGACCAGGATCAAGAAGAAGAGTGGCCTGAAGGAATCCTCGCGCCGCTGGCTCGAGCGCCACATGAACGATCCCTATGTGCAGCGCTCCAAGGCCGACGGCTACCGTTCACGCGCCGCCTACAAGCTGATCGAGATCGACGACAAACACCATCTCCTGAAGCCCGGCATGAAGGTGATCGACCTCGGCGCCGCGCCTGGCGGCTGGTGCCAGGTGGCGGCTGCGCGGACGAAGTCGACGGCGGAAAATCAGCATGTCGTCGGCATCGACTATCTCGAGATGGATGCGGTTCCGGGCGCAGTCATTCTGCAGTTGGATTTCCTCGACACCAAAGAGAAGAAAAA
>NZ_RZOZ02000059.1:0-443 GCF_003999155.2 Mesorhizobium sp. M1D.F.Ca.ET.231.01.1.1 | reverse complement strand
GATGCCTTGCGCCACGCCGCCGACGAGGATCAGCGAAAGCAGGAAAGAAGCGCAGATGAAGGCGATCCGCGCCACGCCCTCGCCCGCATCCGGCCTTGCCGCCGCGTTCAGCAGCGTTTCGACGAAGGCCCAGCAGAACAACACCGGGACGGTCAACAGCGCGATCGAAAGCGGCGCGACCACGGCAAGATTGTCAAGCTCGGGAAACCGGCCGCCCGGGATGGAGAGACCAAGCACGCCAAGCGCCGCCGCTATGCCGCGGCTGCCGTCCATGCAAATAAAGGCAAGCAGCGCGAAAACCGCCGCCCAATGCAAGGCAAGAACTGAGCTCAACACGTGCCGCATGCGCTTCCCGTTTGGGGAGTCCGGGAGATCATGGTTAACCTTTCCCTACTCCAGCAGGCGGAGATTGGGCTTTGCAAAGGCCCGCTGCAACGGAAACC
>NZ_RZOZ02000005.1:76105-476123 GCF_003999155.2 Mesorhizobium sp. M1D.F.Ca.ET.231.01.1.1 | reverse complement strand
GACGCTTACAACTTCGGGCGCCGGCTTAAGACACTGACGGGGCTAACCCCCTACGAATACATCTGCAAATGCTGGACAAAGGACCCTGAACGCTTCAGGCTCGATCCAATCCATCAAATGCCGGGACTAAACACCTAGCGGCTATTCCGTCAGTCCAGGGGAAGCAAAATCCTTCGTCCAAGCGTGCCGGCTCGGGATTGAAGCATCTCTTAGAGGCTAAGCGCCGGGACCTGTGCAACCGGGCCCAAAAAGCAAATTTGGTTCCGATGTCAGCTCGGCATACCAGACGCTCACACAAGAACTCGCGGAATATCGAGGTCCCTCGTCCGACCCGGCCCTGTTCTTTTGGTGGATGCCCGTCACATCGCAGGATATGGCGGGCATCACCAACCGACGATGAACGGACTCATTGCTCGCCGGTCAGCATCCAATGCGATAGCCTGTTATATGTTTCGTCCGCGGGACCTAAGAGTTTGGCACCTCGTTGCATAGGACTGGCGTGCGAGGGCGGGAACGGATGCCCATCTGTTACATCTGTGCCTGCTTGTGCACGTTGTCCTCCGGCGATGCGCAACCCAGGTACTTCAGCTTTATCCTCGCCCGTCGGCGGCTGGCCGGCGGGCTTTTTTGTTTGAACCGCTTCGTCGTCATCAGGCCGCTTTGTGAACTGCGCAGGCTCACCCAGCCGAGTGTATCGAGACTTCCGTTCTACACCGCGTTGTCATGGGTGGAACAAACATCTGCAAGTCTTCGTTGCCGACTAGCGTAGCATGCCAACCCTACGTCCTGTCCAAACCGTCAATTCTCTATGCAGAGGACTAGGTCTGCTTCCTCGCCAGAAGACGCGCCTCGCGAAGGAGCGAGTTCGCATCAATGCCAATCATCTCGACAAGGTCGCGCGCCTGCGCCTCCGTGATGCTCGTTTCGCGCACTAGGAACCGCACACGAAATTGCTTCTCTGCCTGTACGCGTTCGCCGCGCTCTTGCTTGCTCTCTGCCATAGGATTTTCCCCAATGGTCGGGAACTTCGGTCGAGCGGATTGGTTCCGCACATTTAGGAAAGCGATTTACGGCGTGGGTTCCCTTGATCAACGCCTTCTTGATTTCCTCGATTGTGCCCAGTGCCGTTCGCGAAGACGGTGATGATCTCAGCGGCCAAACTATCCCATTCCAGACTGCGGGGCGGCGCCTAGCTCATCGAGCGCCTTGCCAGCATAGAGTCTACGTGCGACCAGGAGGCGGAACCGAACGCCGCGCTCGAGCTGATCTAAAGTCACAGGATGCGAAGCCTAGGTCGCACGACGGATCCCATGGATTCCCGTACGACATACTTCGCCGTTCGGCGTGGATTCCCAGCCAAAAGGGCTAGAACGACGCAATCCTTTGCCTTCTTCGCTCCAAGCTTCTCGCCGTTCGGCGTGCGATCCTGAGTTCGTCCAGTGTCGGCTGCCACCACCCTCTCGATCGTTCGGTCGATCCGGCAGGGCGCCGCGCCGGCCATGTCTTGACCAGTTCAGTCAAGGTCGCTGGCCGCCATCTAGCCCATACATGATCGACGGCCGTGTCCGTCAGTTGGGGGTAGAACGCTGACAATTCCGGGTCATCAGCGAGCTCACCTGAAATCCCGGTGAAGACGACGATGCCGTATTGCTGCGTCGCCACAGCGCGACCGAACGGAGGCAGGTCTTCGGCTGAAAGCGGATAGCGACGGCGCCTGCGCTCGGCATGGCGCAGTTTAGCGGCCTTGTGTTCGCCCGAGTGCTTGTTAGCTTCCGATCGCCGTTTCCTCTCCTCAGGCTCGGCGCGTTGGGCGGCTCTTTCGATGCTTTGGCCAACGGCGCTGCAGTTCCTCATAGGAGCGGAAAGGCACCCTCCAGGCTCGCAATTCATCATCCCAACTCGCCCATGGAACAGCTCGTAACTCCTCGACAACGGTCCTGGAATAAGGCGTGCGGATGAGCAGGTCGTCTGCGACTTGCAGATACCGGCTCGACAGTGGATCGAAGGCGACGGCGTCTCTTCCCTTGCTGTCGTCATAGGCTGTGCGCGAAGCCGCCTCTTGCGCCAGCCAGCGCTCGACCCGCCGCGCTGCCGTCTTTCCCGGGACGAACCAGCTCCCGCGCTCGTCGCTCCACCTGGCGCGCGGGAATGCACGCCGAAACCGCTCAACCGTGCTTCGATCATACGGGAAGTGCACTTCGGCACCATCGGGTGCCTGCGGTGCGGCAAGGGCGTCAGATTTTTCCATGGGTTTGCTATTGGCAGCACTGCCAGCAAAGAACGCTGCGGAAGCCGTTTGGATTCACGCCACACAGCGGCAAGGAATACAGACAGACGAAACTGCGCAACGAGCGAAGCTTGGAGAAACTTTCCATGCGCTCGACGGTTAATCCGAATCCAGAGAGGATCGATTCATGCCCAGACAAGCCGCAAAGGAACCGGGGACGGGCCGGCCCAAGAAGCCTCGTTCGCGTCCGCTGAAGGGCGAGGAGGCTGAAGTGAACCATATCGTGGAAACGCAAAACATATCGCCGGCGCAGGCGCGGGAGCTTGTGCGGCGCTACGGAAACGATTGGCGCAAGATTGAGGAGGCCGCCAAAACGTACAAGGAGAACAGCTAGGCAGCAAAGCCAGGAATCGCCGGGGACAGCTCGGAAAGATCATCGACTAAGATGACCGCCATGACCACAATCGCGACCTTCAACGTAAACGGCGTCAACGGACGATTGCCGGTTCTCCTCAGATGGCTCGGCGAAACCCGGTACGACATTGTCTGCCTGCAGGAGCTCAAGACATCCGATGATAAGTTTCCTGCCGATGCTATCAAGGAGGCTGGTTACGGCGCCATCTGGCACGGCCAGAAGTCTTACAACGGGGTAGCAATTCTGGCGCGCGGGACAAAGCCGCTGGAGCGCAGGCGTGGCCTGCCCGGCGACCCTGACGATACGCACAGTCGCTACATCGAGGCCGAGGTCCGCGGACTGGTGATCGGCTGCGTCTACCTCCCCAACGGCAATCCGGCGCCCGGCCCAAGATTCGATTACAAGCTCGGCTGGTTTCAGCGATTGATCAGCCATGCACAGACATTGCTCAAAGAAGAGACGGTCCTCTGCGGCGACTACAACGTGGTGCCCACGCCAATCGATGCTGCGGTGCCGGCACGCTGGCTGGGCGATGCGGTGTATTTCCCGCAGAGCCGTCAGGCCTACGCCGACATGCTGGAGATGGGGTGGACGGATGCGGTTCGGCACCTCCACCCCGAGAAGGGCGTCTACACCTACTGGAACTTTTCCTACCGGGGCGGTTACGACCGGAGCTCCGGTCTGCGGATGGATCATCTTCTGATCAGTCCCGCCCTTTCAAACAGGCTGCGCGGCGCCGGCGTCGATGTTGCGGTACGCGGTTGGGAAAAGCCAAGCGATCACGCGCCGGGATGGATCGAATTGATTTGGCCCGGGAAGAGCGAATAGGGTTCTTGGTCGAAAGCCGCAGACTGCCGCGATCCGCCGCTGCAAAGGCGTAGGCAGCCCCCGTCTGATCCAACGACACACGCCGGCCCAAAAGAATTCGATCAGCCGACCCTGGAGCGGCGATTTCTGACCGAGACGATGTCGCCTGCTCGACGCGACGCGCAATGATCCGCACTGACGTCGGAGCAACCTTTGGGCCGCTCCCTGGATCGGCCTCGTCCCCGATTGCTCAGTCTTCGCGGGTGAGATCCAGCGGCTGAACTTGAACTTTCGGTGAGACCGCGCCTCCTCCCCGAGTTAGAGGGCGCTGCCCCCCTTTCGGCAAAGCGCCTCGGCCTTCATCTTCATTTTTTAATCGCCCGCCTCTCCACCTCGGAGAGGCTCTAGAGATTGAGTGAGTGACGTGATGGGCGGGCAATGCGCAAGCGGGCGATGCGTGAGTTCGTGAGTGAGTGCGGTGGGTAGGTGAGTGAGTGAGACACGAATGGCCGAAGATATGCTCAGATCCTGAGGGGATCTTTGGCCTGACCGGGCTTGGGAGCCCATTCATTATCAAGGGCATTATCGGGATAATCACTGGCTCATTATCCTGATAATGCGAGTCAGGATGCTCGCCGCATCATCCTCTCCGCTCCGCCGCACTACACTCCGGATGCTTCCGGCTCACCTGGCAGTATGGACTCCTGAGTCTCAGGCATGAGGAGTTCGTTCCATTGGTTCCACAGGAGCCTACTGGACATGATCGACGTGAGGGCACTCAGTTGCTTACACCACGTCGCCCTGCTTTGTAGATGCGGCGAGCTCGTCGCCAAGGGTGGTGACCACGAGGCGAACGCCACTGCTTGGTGACAAGCCTCTCCTAGCCTCGAGCGCCCAGGGCATGGCCTGCTTAAATGGCTTTCGTCTACACTGCCATCGCTGGAAAGCGGCTCGACGTAAGAGCAACCAGGCTGCTGGACATATCGCCTAACGGGGGCCGGCTTGCATTCGGAAGGAAAATCCCCGAGCCAGCTCGTCCACCTCCCACGGCGTGACACAACTTGCGCCTACCGAGTGTCGGCCTGGCTGGCACGGCCCCCAAGCCTCGAACGCTCAACCATCGCTATTTACCGTGCCCATTATTTCTGATTTTCGTTCCTGATTTTTGAGATAATCCGGCCCTTCTGCATATCGGAACTGGGTCCGAACCAAGAGAGGGTCCTCCAGCTTTGGGGCCCAAAGCATCGCAGCCTCAGAACTGTCTCGCTCGGAGCCGGCGAGCTCTTGACCCTTCCGTGGCCATGATGATGGACAAGGACGGCAACCCGACCGAGCTCGAAGTCGACGCGGTGCCCCCCTAGCCAGCGACCGACAACTCGGCTGGTGCGAGATCGACGTCGAAGAAAAATCCTGGGGGCGCCCCACATTTCACTGAAGGCACCCCTGAAAGTTTAAGCGGGGGTCTTGCCAACCCCCCTTTCCGCAAGTTACAGAGCTTTGCTCTGTTCCGAAACGCCGCAAGCCTACATCTGCCTCTTTTCTCACCCCTCTCCAATTCGGAGAGATTCTATAGAGAGAGACGGACGGGCGAAGGTATGCTCAGATCCTGAAAGGATCTTTCGCCTGGGGAATGGGGAACCCCATTCATTATCAAAGAGCATTAACAAGATAATGTTTACCAGGCAATTAGAAAACCATTAGCGGAAAATCCCTGCTATATTTTTCAGAAACATTATTCAGATAATCATTATACGGATTATCTCGTGCATTTCCTTGGTTCCATTATCTTGATAATGCTCGCCAGGATTCCCCTCACCGCATTTTCCTGCGGTGCTCGCTGCGCTGCGCTCCTCGGAATGCTCCCGGGATCACCTGGCTCGCTTCTCCTCTTCCCCATGGCTCAGGGAGGGGAAGTCTTTCCCCGCATTATGAAGATAATATTATCTGGAAATGGGGCGGCTCGATTGGCGTCCATCCCCTGGCTCCCGCGACATGTGACACATCTTGCCGCTCACCGACGGCTCGGCGGATGGCCAAAGGGTAGCTGCTCTCTGCAACGTACTTGCGGAACTCATCCTGGGTCTCTACGCAGGGTCGAACCATGGGGAGCCGATCCCGTCGGCTCGAGAAGGGAGGCGCTTTCGAACGAACTGCATCGATGGCTGCAGACCTGAGAACACCCGGTACGCTACGTCCCTGCCGTGTGGACTGCAGCGGGCTCGTTCCCTTGGCTAGCGGCCCCTTGTCGAACGCCGCTTGGGTGCAAAGTCTCTTCCACCCTTGAGCGCTCAGGGCATGCATCGCTGAGACGAACCCGGCTCAAGTAAGAGCACCCGGCGGCAGGGACACATCGCTTTACCGACGCCGATTTGCATTCGGAAGAAAACCCCAGAGCCAGCTGAGCTCGTCCATCACGGACACTGTCCTGCCCGATCGAACTGAAGCCACGATGGAAATCACCGTGCTCACCACGTCATCCCAGGATTACCAATTCGAGGTGGCTGAGGATCCTGGCAGAAGTCCACATTCCACCGAGCTCTAGGAGCGCTGAGTATTTTTCTTGTCGAAGGGGCTTGCCAGCACCCCCTTCTGCAGGTTACAGGACTTATGTCCTGTAGGACACCCCGCCGAGGGCTCCAGCTTCTCTCTTCTTATATATAAGAAGAAAGGAGAAGAAGAAGAAGTATTTATAATATAGCAATATATTATAAATAGAAGAAGGTGGGGAAACCATTTCCAAGATAATCATTATCATGGTTTTCAAAACCATTAACAGAAAATCCCTGCAATATTTTTTAAAGGGGATTATCTAGATAATTATTATATCATTTTCTCTGGCTCATTATCTTCGTATATGCTCGCCAGGTGCTCCTCACCGCATTTCCCTCCGGTGCTCACTCGCTTCGCTCGTTGCGCTCCTCGGGATGCTCCCGGGACACCTGGCTCGCTTCTCCCCTTATCCACTGGCTCGGGAGGGAGAGGCTTCTCTGGACGAAACTGGATCGAGGGCTCGATGTGAAAGCACTCAGGCATCGACAGACGATTCGACGAGAGCGGGCATCATCCTGCCCACTCACGTGAGTCCAAGTCGCCCGCCTCTCGGCTCGAGACCACAGTTCACTGCGTGCTCGTTGAAAACGCTTGATATCGAACATGTCGAGAATAGGTCCTTGGCTGACAGAGCTCCGCTCTGTCAGCCAAGCGAGCGTGCCACCCAGGATTTGCCCGGGGCTGTCAGCCCACCGGTTTGCATGGGACTGCGGTGTGGAGGTTTTCTTTCCATGGCTCCATAAGGGGGAGACTTCCCCCGCATAGATCGCAGTACGAGATTTGCGATAGCTAGGTCCGACGCCATATCACACCAGGGGACCACACACCTGGTTCGAACTACCCCCCCCGGGTGTCTCTGGTCACACCAACAAACCCTCCCCCTCTTGTTCCTGGTTCCAAGGTTCGGTTCATTCCCATGGTTCCGGCGCTTCGCGCCTTCGGGCGTCTTGAGGTCAAGATGACCGTGAACCAATGGAGGCCATGATCATGGCTACAATCTCGGAGCTCGACGAGACTACGAACCATCGAGACAAGCCAACACACAGCGGCGGCAATCCTTGCCGCCGCTTTCGGGACACACGGTGTAGGTAGATAGTTCCCTCGATAGGCTTTAATTGCTTGGATAGTCTAACGTCAGAGCGCTTGACCGCCATTGAAGGCGCCAGGATTGATCGGGATCGTCCGGCCCCGACATATCGATCTTTGTGGACCATGTACGCCTGGCGATCGGCTGGGCAGACGAACAAGAACCTACCAATGCCGCATAGTCTCGGGAGATCCAACCTCCCTGGCTCGAGACGAGGTACTCATCCAACTAGACTCTCAAGCCCGGGCATCAATGTCATGCAAACTAGCTACGAGTCGCTCGGTCATTGCTGCCGTGCCTTTGACGCCTTACAGCCCCTTGTGGCGGAGACGTGAGCCATTCCTTCGAGCGGCCTATCTCAAGTCATCTGAGCCCGCTCCATCTGGCTCGGCAAAGCGCTTGAACCAGCAACCAGAACCACCGCAGCTCATACGCCGGATTCTGCCAGCTCGACCAAACAGCCAAGCAGTGCCACCAACTCGCGATCATGTCCAAGCCGCAAAGGCCGGTTGTCAGGCCTCACAGGTACTGTAGGAGCGATCCAAGCCTCAGACGCTGGAAGATCATGCTCACCGGACGGGCACTCCTCCGAGAGGTGCCCTACGGTGGCCTTTTTGAGATCATGGACCAATGACCTGGATGCATATCCGCGACGAGCCACAAAGCTCAAAACTCTGCGGCAACCCAAAACAACCCGGGAGCAAGGAACGATCCTTCGCTCAATCATCTTGAGCTACAAATCCACATTTCATTGTGGGACGAAAGAAATCGGATTGTCAGATCATTGACACGCCGCTAAAAAATCCTCAGTCCTTCCACCGCCCCGCCTTTCCGCTTTCAAAATCAAAAATCCGTTCCGGTCCGTTACCAATCAATTAGATTATTATAATATTCCGCCGATCATAATCTTCATAATCATCATATCATATCCTTTATAACTCTCCGATCATAACCTCGATAATCCTTCGATTATAACCTCTATAACTCTTCGATTAGTTACCTTAATAATCCTCCGATCATAACCCTTATAGTCCTCCGATCGTTACTTTAATAATCCACTCTTTAATATCACACATAATACGCGAGATAACACCGACAGGGGAGACGAATGCGAGCCAGCTTCGCGCCGCGTCCCTAGCGAGCGCAGCGAGCGACGGGTAACGCGGAGGCGAAGCTGGGGAGCATTATCGAGATAATATTCAGAGGGATTTTGTAGATAATCCTTCCGGGACATCAACCGGTTGCTCGGCCGGAATTTGAGGTTCTGGGTTTCTCGACGCTATACCTCGCACCCGGCCCGAGAATGGCAATTCAGCTCCTGGTTCCATCCATCGATCATTGACCCCGGTGTCCTTGGTTCCTTGGTTCCTTGGTTCCTTGGTTCCTTGCTTCCTTGGTTCGCTCGGTTCGCTTGGTTCGTGCCAAGCAGGTTGAGAAGAACTTCGACCCAACTTGGCCAGGCTCCTCCCGACACTTTCGGTTGGATACTTTCAATTCCCAGCCGACCTGTAAGCCAGCCGGAATATCCACCCACCTAAACCCAACCTAAAGCCTATCGGATCTGCCCTGCCCTCTCTCTAAAAGTTGGGCCAAAATGACTTTTCCTGCACGCTTCCTCTGCGAAACGACCAGTGTCCTGTTGCAATCTTGGTCGAGGGCTTTCTTCCGACGCGCTCGATAACGACACGATGCTCACGCCGGGAAGGCTCCGGCCTGACGAGGAGTTGAATTCCATTGCTTTTTTTGGCTTGGGATCGCCCAAGCGCAGAGCAAAATCAGCAACAATCACCTAACGCATCGGAGTCTACGCCGTGAGAATCCTCGAAAGTTCTCAATTCATTGAACCTGGTTCCAGCGCCAGCAGGCCGCGGATCGCATTGTGGTACCTGCTTTTCAGCAGGCAACCGCCCGAACACTTGGTGGTCGACAACGAGGGCGTCGAAAGTTCCCGAAACTCATCAGTGTGTCCACCCTTCGACCCTATGAATCGCCAAGGAAGTGGACGGTCGGTTCCCCGACCGGACAACGGTCAAGCCAGCACCCGACGAGTCTTGTACCGTATCAGGATCTCGATCCGAGACTTCAGCAGCTCTCGAAAGCGGGCCTGCAGTCTGCGGCGCAACCTTGCGCCACGTCACCGACCGGTAGGGTATCAACGGATACGGACCAGGCTTCGTAACAGCACTGCGATGCCTCTTTTGCATCTGTAGAAGTGAACGCATCGCATCCTTAGCCAACGCCGAAGGCTAAGATCCGGAAGGAGGTACAACCTCCTTGTTCGCCCTTTTCTGCTCACACGATGGACTGTGGTCAGCAGCCCTCAGGCGTCATGGAAAAAGTTGAACTCCATCCAACTTTCTAAATGATGTTGCGACTTTTTCCGACGAAGTCGGCGAAAGGGAGCCTAAAAGGTAACGAGCTGCGACCACGTGGCGGCACGGGTACTTAGCCCCGATGATCGAAGGCATCTGATCGACCCTTACGGTCATGCCATTGTCGGTTGGCTAGGTATCCGTGCAACCATGCCTCTTCTCCCTGGTCTCGGCGGTCTCATTACACCTAACCGAGCTTTTGGTTCGCGTGAGGTGGACACCCCAACTTGAGCCATAGGCAGCCCGGTTTCGAACCGGCTTGCCATCGGCATCCCGCTGAACCCTGTGGCCAGCTACCTTCACGACAGCCTTCGTCCGAAACCTACCTGCCTGCTCTTGAAGGCATCCATCATCGTCCCCGCAAAAAGCGGGAGATGCGTCCCAACCACGTGGCAACAAGAAGAACTTGGTGCCGCTGAATACCAATCCAAACTGTGAGATCCTCCATGCTGATCAAGTTCGAATACCTGGTAACCCGCCCCAACAAGGACGGGACGCTCCGCTACTATTTCAAGCGCCGTGGCCAGCCCGTAACACGGATCCATGGCGAGCCCATGTCCGAACAGTTCCTGGCCCAGTGCCACGCTTGCTTGGCGTGGGTGGCGCCAGATGATGCAAAGTCAGAAGATGCCTGTGACTAGGTCTGCAAAGGTGGGATCGTCGCCACTAACTTCACGCCGATAGCTGGCGCCAATTGCGTCGTTACCAAGCTGGCAGCTCTACCCGGCAACCGCGTCACTCCTCCATTCAAGTCCGATGGAGCCGGCATATATCTTCCACAGCGCTACGCCGAAGCGTGAGCTGGAAGTGAAGGCGGGCGAGGACCCTTACCTCGCCCGCCTTTAAGCGAACACCTGAACAAGCCTTGGCAAGTCTAACGGCCGCGCCTCGGCATTGTGATCAGCCAGGGATCGACGAGATGCACCGAGCCAGGCGAGATTAACCAAGCCCTGAGGCCAAACGATCCGCCTGACACACACAGCAACTGCTCCACGTATTATCTCGATTTTCGAATCGATTAACTCAGATAATCTTCCAGATAATCCGAATAATACACCAACAATAAAATGTGGAACGCGAACGCAATAAAACCTTGCTTGCCAAACCTGTCATAAATACAGCTTCAGAAGCCAAGAGAGCTCCGACTGACACGCAGGATCAGACTCAAACACGAGCAAAGAGCACCTTGGTTCAGAAACTCAAGGGCGATGTCCGCATAAGCCTGCAGTATGCGCCAAGCCCAACAGAGACAAAATGAAAAGGTATCTACAGAGGACTCCATGAGAGACATCCAAACCAGTATGACCCCTGCCTACGACGAGACCGATCCGGTCATGATCGGGGAGTTCCCCGACATCGCTCGGGCTCGCGAGGCCCTCCACGATCATGCTCGCCTGCATTGCCTCCAGGAGCTGAATGCTGCCAGGGAACGCGTGGCGGAGCTCGAGGCGATCATCACACTGCTCGGCGACGATCCGTCCGGCCTCGTCCACTTCGCTTGCGACCACCAAGAGGTTTGAAGGAACCTTTCGGCGACGCAGTAGCGCTGGAATCGAAAATGCGAAGGAGCCGGACCTCTGTGCCCCCTCTCGATAGGCGGAAACGGCTAGGCTCTCGGGCATAGGGCCGGCATCTTCAGCGACAGCCCACTTAATGGTCGCTACGACCTATGCGCAAACCACCAAGCTCGCATCTTCCGAGTTTCGGCCAAAGCCATGAGCCGCCGAGCTGCACGCATCACCCATGACGAGGTCACCCGGATAGTGAAAGCAGTTCTGGATCTCGGCCTGCCGATTGGCAAGTCGTTTTCAATGGCGAGAACGCGGCAATCAGCCTTTGCGACGACTCCACGGAGAACTGTTCTCCGTGGAGTTCATGAAGCAATACCGCGCCTGTCTGGAGTCGGCGGCGCCAGCCGATGCAAACTCAGAAGAGCCTAAAGGGTAACGACACGGCCTCGGCATCGAGTCCGGACCATGCACTCAGGCCGAACGATCCGCCTGGCATACACAGTAACCGCTTCACCTATTATCTCGATTTTCAAACCCATTATCTTCGATAATCCTCTGCATGATTTAACTCATTCCGCACAGTATAATGTGGATTTCGACAGTAATAATTCCTTGCTCCCGAAATAATTCCTGTCTACGATTCCTATACCAAGCCATCGTCAAGCTGCGCACCAGCAACGGCGACCAAACCCTCCAGGCAGCCACCGAGCTGCAACTTACCAATCGACCTAGCGCGGAGGTCGTCAAAGCCTCCGCAGCCGGGCCGACCATTTGGATGAACGAAGATGACACGTTCCCTCGCCATCTCCCAGCGGCAAGCCCAGACTTTGATCCGGGCAGCCGAAGCAGAGAAAGCCATCGTTGAGGTCCAGGTCGGAAATACGACCTACCGCCTGATTCCCAAGTGCCACGCCCCTAAGTCGGCCGTGACTCCTGACGAACCAAAAGATTTCCGTCTTTGAGCGAGCACATGCCCCGCAAGCTGCCTCCCTTCGTGACACGCGAACGAAGCCGCCACGGCACGCTCGTGTTTTATTTCAGGAAGGGCAAAGGCCCGCGGACTCGTCTGCCGCTGCTTGGCTCGCCTGAGTTCGAGATCGAATATCAGGCCGCCTTGGCTGGCTCACCGCCGCCCAAGAAGGCCGTGGTAGGTGTCGGGAGCCTCAAGTGGCTCATCGATCGCTACCGTGACGGCAGCGCCTACAGGGGCCTCTCCGAGGCCACCAAGAAGCAGCGCGACAACATCTTCAAGGGCATCATCGATAAAGCCGGTGATGTGCCCTACAAGGCCGTCACCCGCAAGAAGATCGTCGACGGCCGGGAAGACCGGGCGTCGACGCCTGCACAGGCTAGAAACTTCCTGGACGCCATGCGAGGGCTGTTCCGCTGGGCACTGGAGGCCGAGCTCGTCTCGGTCGATCCGACCGCCGGGGTAAAGAACCCTCTTCGACCCAAGGGCGAAGGTTTCGCTGCCTGGACCGAGGACGACGTGATCGCCTACGAGGAGAAGTGGCCGGCTGGAACCAAGGAGCGAGTATGGCTCCACGTCCTGCTCTACACGGGTCTCCGCCGCGGTGATGCCGTCACGATCGGCAAGCAGCACGTGCGCAATGGCGTCGCCACCTTGCGGACCGAGAAGACCGGGACCGAGGTCCATATCCGGATCCTGCCGGAACTGGCCGCCACCCTGGCTCAAGGCCCAACCGGAGACCTGGCTTTCATCGTCGGGGAGAACGGCAAGCCGCTCACCAAGGAAAGCTTCGGCAACATGTTCCGTGTCGCCTGCAATGAAGCCGGCGTGAAAAAATCAGCTCATGGCGTGCGTAAAATTGGCGCTACCCGAGCGGCCGAGGCCGGCGCAACGATGCGAGAGCTCGAAGCTTTGTTCGGTTGGACCGGTGGAACTATGGCCTCGCTGTATACGAAAACGGCCGATCGAAAACGCCTGGCTATGGCCGCTTCGGAAAAGATTGAGAACGCCCAACGCCCGCACCTACCCGGTCCGGTGCGGGGAAATGAGGAAAATTCGTAATGATTTCAATGGCCAGAAAATCATATGGTGCGGTCGAGAAGACTCGAACTTCCACGGGTTGCCCCACAGCGACCTCAACGCTGCGCGTCTACCAATTCCGCCACGACCGCACGTGGTAGGAGCCGGAACCGTCCGGCTCGGGGCCTGTAGCAAATCGTTTCCGACGAAACAAGTGCGCCGTGCGGAATATTCGTCGCTGACTTGCACAACCCTTCACGGGCCGCCGGCACGCCACCGGAACTGGACGTTTTGGCCGATTGCCGCCATATAAGCGCAGGCGCAATGCCGCCCCAAGCTGCAACAGGGTTTGGGACCGGCGTACACAGTCGGTAAACGAACAGTCCATGACAGAACGCAGCCAGATCGCCACGTCGTTCCTGCCCCTTCCCGGTTCGGCGCCGGTCGAATGGGTGATCGAGCCCGGCCTCACTTCCTATCCGGATGCCCTTGCCTTCATGGAAGCGCGCGCCGAGGCGATCCGCACAGGCGCCGTCAGCGAGATGGTTTGGCTGGTCGAGCATCCGCCGCTCTACACCGCCGGCACCAGCGCGCGCATCGAGGACCTGATCGAGCCCGATCGTTTTCCCGTCTTTGCCGCGGGCCGCGGCGGCGAATACACCTATCACGGTCCGGGACAGCGCGTGGCCTATGTGATGCTGGACCTCAAGCGTCGGCGCGAGGATGTCCGCGCCTTCGTTGCCGCGCTGGAAGAATGGATCATCGGCACCCTTGCCGCCTTCAACGTGCGCGGCGAGCGGCGCGAGGACCGGGTCGGCGTCTGGGTGGTGCGGCCGGACCGCCCTGCCCTGCCGGACGGCTCACCCGCCGAGGACAAGATCGCGGCAATAGGCATCAGGCTCAGGCGTTGGGTGAGCTTTCACGGCATCGCCATCAATGTCGAGCCGGAGCTTTCCCATTTCAGCGGCATCGTGCCCTGCGGCGTACAAGACCATGGCGTCACCAGCCTTGTCGACCTCGGCCTGCCGGTGACCATGGCCGACCTCGACCTTGCGCTGAAATCCGCCTTCGAGGATGTGTTCGGGCCTGCGGCAGCTCCGAACGCTCAACCGGCGCGTAAGGCAGGTTGACCCCCAAGGGTGTGGTGAGATTCAGGTCAGGCCGAGTCGGAGTCGAAGACGGGCGCGAAGCGACCAAACAAGGTGGGTTCCGATAACCGGCCTACGCCGGCCGTAGCCTTAGTTTAGCTGCTAGGCCCTCATGAGTGCTCCGGCCGGCGAAGGCCGGAAGCGCAGGAACCCAGGGGTTGCAGGCCGGCATCATTTGACTCTCAGCACACCCTACATCAGCTGTGCGGAGGCCCAGAGCACGCCATAGCCATGGATGGCAAAGACCGCGAGCAGCGCGCCGGCCATGGCCAGGCGGTCGAAGGCATGGATCGGCTTCAACTCGTGGCGCGGCTTCACGCCGCTTCCGACGGTGATCAGGCTGAGGATCGAGAACACCGCGCCGGCGACAAGCAGGAAGCTGGGCGGGAAGCCGGCACGCCAACCGAGCGCCAAGAGGGCGGTCAGCAGCAGGAAGGACGCCAGCGCGAGAACGACCGGGCCCGGGCAGATCTGGCGCAGCACCTGGCCGCCGTCGAACTTCCACACCGGCACCAAATTGGCGATGTTGAACAGCGACGCACAGCCGGCAAGTGTTGCCAGCAGCAACGCCGCCAAGCGGTGCCCTTCGCTGCCGGCAACGCCGCTGGCGGCGATCAGCAGAGGCACCAGGAAGGCGGAGAAGCCGGCCCCCATCAGCGCCACGAAGGCGACCTCGAAGCGGCTGTCATAGGGCCTGCCGCCTATGGCGATGCCGCCGAGCAGCGGGATGAAGATCATGCGCGCCCGCCGATGCCCCATCAGGCGGAACGCTGCCATATGGCCAAGCTCGTGCAGTGCTACCACAGAGGTCAGGATCGCGGCCAGCGCCAGCCCGCCGGGATTGAGACCGAAGAACGGCCACAGGATGAAGGCCGAAAGCACGGCGAAGCCGATCTGGCTAACCGGATGCTCGAACCAGCCGCCCTTGCGATACTTGCCGGTTCTCGCCCAGACCTTGAGCTTGGCGAGTTCGCGGCGCATGGCGAAGTAACGGAAGATCAGGAAGGCGACGCCGCGACAACGGTCGGTCTGCGTCAGCGTGACCCGCGTCGCACCGCCTTCGAGCACGAGTTCGGTGGTTTCGCGGTAGTCGGCCCAGAACGAGGGATCGAGCGCCGTATCCTCGATGACGCGCATCGAGAAGCGGCTGCCTTCCGCCACATCGTCGAAGCGCGCCTTGCGTTCGATCGGCCGGCCATCCCGCCCTTCCCAGGACAGTTTGATCAGCGCCGTCCCCTCGCCGTCCAAGGGTTCGGCGGAGAGGATCTCGCCCGACCAGCCGGCATCTGCGCCGAACGGCCAAAGCGCCTGCCAGAGGCGTTTCCGATCGGCCTCTATCACACGACTGACGGTCACCGTGCGCCGCCCGAGCGGCACGGTCATCAGCAAAAAGATCAGTCCGAGATTTCCGGCCACGAGAGTGACCGTGGCGATGACCGACACTGCCTTTGGCTCCCCGTTTTTAAGGAGCAGCCTAGCGGCCGCGCTGCCAAGAAAGACTTAACAAGAGGTGGGCTCTTGCCCATCCCCGGGCGGGCCTTTTTTTGCCCGCCCGAACAACGGGCGGGCTCTTGCCCGTCCGCGGCGGACCGCCTGATCACATGGCGCCAATCCAGATCGCCATGGAAATGAGAAAGGTGCTCATGCAAACCAGCGAGACGATATCCTGAACCAGATCGGCCATAACTCTCTCCTGTTTTTCATATGTTCGTAATTTGTTCTAATTTTGTTCGAATGTCAACGATCGCTAAGCGGCACGCCGAGCGAATTCGAGCGATCCGTTTGGGTAAGGTTAAGGAAAGATTGACGAGAAGGTTGGGCTCTTTTTGGGGTCGCAGAACTGGGCCGAAGGCAGGTCGAGATTCGGATCAGGCCGAGTTGAGATTGGCGGATTCCGAGAACCGGCCTATGCCGGCCGTAGCCTTCATAGAGCGGAGACATTTGTAAGGCTTCGGCCGGCGAAGGCCGGAACGGAGCGTACTTATAGTAAGTGAGTACCGGAAGCGCAGGAAGCTGCCATTCCCCGGCCGGCCTCATCCGAATATCGGCCTGCCCTACAGCGGCACCACCTTGCCCTCGGCCAACGTCACCCGCCGGTCCATGCGCGAGGCCAGCTCGTGATTGTGGGTGGCGATCAGCGCCGCCAGTCCCGACTGCCGCACCAGCGCCTCGAGCGCGTCGAACACATATGAGGCGGTCGCCGGATCGAGATTGCCGGTTGGCTCGTCGGCCAGGAGCACCAGCGGCGCATTGGCGACGGCACGCGCGATGGCCACGCGCTGCTGTTCGCCGCCCGAGAGCTCGGACGGCCGGTGCTGGGCGCGCTTGCCGATCTGCATGTAATCGAGCAGTTGCGCCGCCCGCTCGGACGCCTCCTTGCGGCCGAGCCCCTTGATCAGCTGCGGCATCATGATGTTCTCGAGCGCCGAGAACTCAGGCAGCAGATGATGGAACTGGTAGACGAAGCCGACATCGTTGCGGCGGATCGCGGTGCGTTCGTCGTCGGAGAGCCGGCCGCAGGCGCGGCCGCCGAGGATCACGTCCCCCGCGTCAGGCCGCTCGAGCAATCCCGCCGTATGCAGCAAGGTCGACTTGCCGGTGCCCGAAGGCGCCACCAGCGCCACCATCTCGCCGCGCCGCAGCGAGAAGTCGGCGCCGTTCAGAATGGTGAGCTTGCGCGGCCCCTGGACATAGTGCCGCTCGACGCCCTTCAGCTCGATAATGGCTTCGGCCATCACTCGTACCTCAAGGCTTCGACCGGATCGAGCCGTGCCGCCCGCCATGCCGGAAACACCGTGGCGAGGAAGGACAGGCTGAGCGCCATGATGACGACATAGGTGGTCTCGCGCGGGTCCATTTTCGCCGGCAGCTGGCTGAGGAAATAGAGCTCGGGATTGAACAATATCCTGCCCGTCATCCAGGAGAAGAACTGGCGGATCGATTCGATGTTGAGGCAGATGACGACGCCGAGCAGCACGCCGGCGATCGTGCCCGTCACGCCGATCGCGGCCCCGGTCATCAGGAAGATGCGCAGGATCGCCCCGCGCGAGGCGCCCATGGTGCGCAGGATGGCGATGTCGTGGCCCTTGTCCTTCACCAGCATGACAAGGCCGGAGATGATGTTGAGTGCCGCCACCAGCACGATCAGCGTCAGGATCATGAACATCACGTTGCGCTCGACCTGCAGCGCCGAAAAGAAGGTCTCGTTGCGCTGGCGCCAGTCGACGAGGTCGATCGGCCGCTGCGCCGCCTGCTCGACCGGCGGCTTCAGCGCATCGACATTGTCGGGATTGTCGACATAGATCTCGATGGTCTGCGCCCGCCCGTCCATGTTGAAATAGAGCTGCGCCTCGGAGAAGGGCATGTAGACGATCGAGCTGTCATACTCCGACATGCCGACCTCGAAGATCGCCGCCACCTTGTAGCCTTTCATGCGCGGCGTGGTGCCGAGCGGCGTGACGTCGCCTTCGGGCGAAATCAGCGTGATGGTGTCGCCGAGCACAAGCCCGAGATTCTCGGCCATGCGCTTGCCGATCGCCACGCCCTCGCCGGTGTCGAAGCCGTCGAGCGTGCCCTGCTTGACGTTGCCGGACACGATCGAGATCTTGTTGAGGTCTTCCGCGCGAATGCCGCGCACCAGCGCTCCGGTGCCGCCGCCGACATTGCCTTGCGCCAGCACCTGCCCGTCGATCAGCGGGATGGCGTATTTGACGCCGGAAACGCCGTTGATGCGGCTCGCCACCTGCGCATAGTCCTCCAGCGGCGAATCCAGCGGCTGCACGATCAGATGGCCGTTGACGCCGAGGATGCGGGTGAGCAGCTCGGCACGAAAACCGTTCATCACCGCCATCACGACGATCAGCGTCGCGACGCCCAGCATGATGCCGAGGAAGGAGATCGAGGCGATGACTGAGATCACCGTCTCCTTGCGGCGCGAACGCAGATAGCGCCACGCCACCATGCGCTCGAAGCCTGAAAAGGCGCCTGCCGGCGATCGAGCTGCAGCCGCCTCGTTCATCAGGCGATACCCAGGCGTTTCTTGGCTTCGGCGATCGGCAGCGTCTCGCGCTCGCCGCTGCGGCGGTTCTTGATCTCGACCTCGCCGGCGGCTACGCCGCGCGGGCCGACGATCACCTGCCAGGGCAGGCCGATCAGGTCGGCGGTCGCGAACTTGCCGCCCGGCCGCTGGTCGGTGTCGTCATAAAGCACGTCCTTGCCGGCCGAGGTCAGCGCCGCGTAGAGCTCATCGCAGACGCGGTCGCATTCGCCATCGCCTGCCTTCATATTGATCAGGCCGATGTCGAACGGCGCCACCGCTTCCGGCCAGATGATGCCGTTCTCGTCGTGGCTCGCCTCGATGATCGCCGCGACAAGCCGCGACGGGCCGATGCCGTACGAGCCGCCCGAAGCGTAATGGTCCTTGCCATCGGGCCCGGTGACCTTGGCATTCATCGGCTTCGAATACTTCTCGCCGAAGTGGAAGATGTGGCCGACCTCGATGCCGCGCGCCGAAAGCCTGTCGCCTTCGGAGACCTTCTCCCAGGCCGTTTCGTCATGCATCTCGTCGGTGGCGGCGTAAGGCGTGGTCCATTTCTTCACGATGCCGCCGATCTCGGTATCGTCGGCAAAGTTCGTGTCCGCGCCAGGCACGTCGAGCGACAGATAGGCGCGGTCGCAGAACACCTGGCTCTCGCCGGTGTCAGCCAGGATGATGAACTCGTGGCTGAGGTCGCCGCCGATGGGGCCGGTGTCGGCGCGCATCGGAATGGCCTGCAGGCCCATGCGCGTGAACGTCCTGAGATAGGAGACGAACATGCGGTTGTATGCGGCTCTGGCGCCTTCGAAATCGAGATCGAAGGAGTAAGCGTCCTTCATCAGGAATTCCCGGCTGCGCATGACGCCGAACCGGGGACGCACCTCGTCGCGGAACTTCCACTGAATGTGGTAGAGATTGAGCGGCAGGTCCTTGTAGGACTTGACGTAGGCGCGGAAGATCTCGGTGACCATTTCCTCGTTGGTCGGACCGTAGAGCATGTCGCGGTCCTGCCGGTCCTTGATGCGCAGCATCTCCTTGCCGTAGTCGTTGTAACGGCCGCTCTCGCGCCACAGGTCCGCCGACTGGATGGTCGGCATGAGGATTTCCAGCGCCCCTGCCCGGTTCTGCTCCTCACGGATGATCTGGCAGACCTTGTCCAGCACCCGCTTGCCGAGCGGCAGCCAGGAGAAGCTGCCCTGCCCCTGCTGGCGGATCATGCCGGCGCGCAGCATCAGCCGATGCGAGACGATTTCCGCCTCGCGGGGGTTTTCTTTGAGAATGGGCAGGAAGTAGCGCGACAAACGCATGGACTGGTCCGTGAATGAAAAAATTGCGGCGCGTGGAATCGGCGCGCACGAGGCTGCTTGCCCGGGCTTCATAGCCATTTCATGACAGAATGGAAACCCGAGCGCGCCAAAGTGTTGGGGTGTTCTGCGCATGATCAAAAAGGCGTGTTTGGCCGCCAAAGTGCCCCTTCCGGCTATTTGATCGATTCACAAGCAAGCCTTGCCCCACTATTGTGCAGTGCAGCACGATATTGCCCATTTAGAGGCAAAATTCTTCGTGACATTGTCGCCTGCCTTGGTCTAGTGTGCGCCGATAACCGAGAGGGCGGAGAAAAATCTGCTCTCCTACGCGGTCAAAGTCTTGGGAGGATGCGATCTAGGCGCGGTAACTCGCTGCCGCCGGACACCGGAAACGGATCGGACGCGTTTAAATTGCAAGGCCTCGTGCCTTGCATTTTTTTTGTGCAATCATCTGCTTAGCACGACAGACTGCCAAACAGCATTACCTATCATTAGCCGCGAAAATCGGAAGCCGGCTTCCGATTTCAACCAAAGCGCGCGCCGGCGGCTCAATACTTGCGGAGACTGTGTAGGACTTTAGTGGCCGGTAGTATGACTAAAGTCCGGCACGATGTGCGGAATGTCATCGAAGCCAAGGCCGAGCCCCCTCGTCAGGCCGTAGAAAATGCCTATCACGATCGCGGTCACGATCGTCGTGCGGATCGCCGCGCGCAGCATGTGCGGTCCCTTGGGCGCGCTCGAAACGGTGCCCAGCGTCACGTCCTTATCCTCGTCCTGGGTGCGCAGGCTGAACGGCAGCACTGCGAACAGCACCAGCCACCATGTGACGAAGAACAGCGCTACAAACGAAACCCAGTTCATGCCTGCTCCAGTTCCACCAGCGTGCCGAAGAAGTCCTTGGGGTGCAGGAACAGCACCGGCTTGCCATGCGCGCCGATCTTCGGGTTGCCGTCGCCGAGCACGCGCGCACCGCTCGCCTTGAGATGATCGCGCGCGGCCAGGATGTCGTCGACCTCGTAACAGACGTGATGCATGCCGCCCGAGGGATTCCTCTCGAGGAATGCGGCGATCGGCGAAGCATCGCCCAGCGGCTCCAGCAGCTCGATCTTGGTGTTGCCGACATCGACGAACACCACCGTCACTCCGTGCTCCGGCAGTGCCTGCGGCTCGCCCAGCCGGGCCCCCAGCATTTCGCGATAGGCCGCGCTCGCCGCGGCCAGGTCCGGCACGGCTAGCGCGACATGGTTCAGGCGTCCGAGCATGCAAAGCTCCGCTTTAGGGGAGTAAGGGAGTAGGCCGTAAGGGAGTAGGGAAAAACAAGACTGAAGAAACCAATTGCTCGTTCTTCCCTACTCCCCTACCCCCCTATTCCCTTATTCGTCACCGCGTGACGAATACAGTCACCAGCGGCTTCTTGCCCCAGGCTTCGTTGGCGGCGCCGCGCACGGCTCGACGCACGGCCTCCTGCACCAGGTCGAGGTCTTTTCGGCGCTGGCGAGGGATCGAGTCCACCGCGCCGATTGCCGCATCGAGCATCAGGTCTTCCAGCGTCTCGCCGCTGGCGTCCGCCTCGGCGACGCCGATGGCGACCAGATCAGGGTCGCCGGCCAGCTCGTATTTGTCGTCGAGCACGACATTGACCGCGACATGGCCGGCATAGGACAGCTTGCGCCGGTCGCGTATGCCCATCGCTTGGTCGGTCCCGATCAAGTATCCGTCCTTGTAGAGGCGGCCGAACGGCACCTGGTCGATGATCGTGGCCGGGCCTGGCCAGAGCCTGAGCATATCGCCGTCGCGCACCTGCGCCACCTGGCCGATGCCCGACATCGACATCAGCGAGCCCTGCGCCACCAGATGCGCCGCCTCGCCATGCACCGGCACGCCGATCTGCGGCCGCACCCATTCATACATCTTGCGCAATTCGCTGCGGCGCGGATGGCCGGAAACATGGACCAGCGCGTCGCCGTCCTCGATGATCTTCATGCCCAGATCGATCAGCCGGTTCTTGATCTCGAGGATTGCCTTCTCGTTGCCGGGAATGGTGCGTGAGGAAAACACCACCGTGTCGCCGGCCGTGAGCGCCACCGACTTCATCTCGTCGCGCGACAGCTTCGCCAGTGCCGCCAGCGGCTCGCCCTGGCTGCCGGTGCAGATGATCACCAGGTTCTCGCGCGGGATGAAGCCGTAATCCTCCTCGGCGATGAATTCCGGCAGGCCGTCCATATAGCCGAGCTCGCCCGCGACATCGATGACGCGCTTCAGCGAGCGGCCGAGCACCAGGCATTGCCGGCCGGCGTCGCGCGCCGCCCTGGCGATCGACACGATGCGCCCGACATTGGAGGAGAAGGTGGTTACCGCGACGCGGCCCTTGGCCTTCTCGATGACGCCCTTCAGGCCCTCGCCCACCGCCACTTCCGACGGCGACTCGCCTTCCCTTAATGCATTGGTGGAATCGCAGATCAGCGCCAGCACGCCCTTGTCACCATAGGCGCGGAAGCGCGCCTCGTCTGTCATGGGCCCGATCGTCGGCGCCGGATCGATCTTCCAGTCGCCGGTATGGATGACGGTGCCGGCCGGCGAGGTGATCGCCAGCGACATCGGCTCGGGGATCGAGTGCGCCACCGGAATGGCCTCGATCTCGAACGGCCCGACGGTGAACTTCTCGCCGGCCCGGTAGATCGATGCCGGAATCTTCGGCGCGTTCTGCTCGCCCTGCCGCTTGGCCTCGAGCAGGCCGGCGGTGAACGGCGTCATCCAGACAGGCGCTTTGAGCTTCGGCCAGATGTCGAGCAGCGCGCCATAGTGGTCCTCATGCGCATGGGTGATGACGATGCCGCGCAAGCCGTCGAGGTTCTCCTCGATGAAGCGCGTATCGGGCAGGATGAGATCGACGCCCGGATGCGCGGTGTCGGGAAAGGTTACGCCGACATCGACGATAATCCAATCGCGCGCGTCGGCCGGTCCGTAGCCATAGAGGGCGAAGTTCATGCCGATCTCGCCGACGCCGCCAAGCGGCGCGAAGACGAGCTCGGCGTTATCTTTATTCGCCATGCATTCTTTCCTTCCTGGCCGCTCAGGCCAAGCCACCAGCGCAATTCCAGGAAGAGTGTGTCACGGTTTTCCGTCCGGAATTGCGCAAAAACAAAACTATACCCGCGCTGACGCGACCGCGCCGAAATGCACGTCGCCGGCCGCGATCGTCAGAACGGATCCATCATCGTCGCGGATCACGAAACGGCAGTCCTCGTCAATGGTCTCGAAGACGCCGCGCACCACATTGCCGTCAATTTTGACAGCAACCTCACCGCCGAGCCCGGCCGCCCGGGCCAGCCAGCGTTTCCTGATGGCGGCAAGCCCGCGCCCGTCGTCCCACAATCGGGCATTTTCGCTCCATGCGTCGGAGAGCGCCAGGAACAGCGTCTCGGCATCGCAATTGGCACCCAGCGCCTTGAGCGAAGTCGCCGGATAAGGCAGATCCTGCGGGTAAGCCACGACATTGACACCGATGCCGACGGCGACGGCAAAGCGGCCGCCATCGAGCATGGCCGACTCCAGCAGGATGCCGGCGAGCTTGGCGCCGGAGGCCAGCACGTCGTTCGGCCATTTCAATTCGAAGCGATTGCGTCCTTCGCTGACGCCGTCCAGGGCAACGGCGATCCGGCCTTGCGGGACGACGGCGTCGAGCGCATCCGCAAGCGCAAGCCCGGCGACGAAGCCGAGCGTTGCGGCAAGCCTGAGCTCGCCGCCGGGAACCAGGAGCAGCGTCGCCGCCAGGTTGCCCTCGGGCGTCGCCCAGGCGCGGCCGCGCCGCCCTCGCCCGCTTTCCTGCTTCTTCGAGACCACCCAGAGCTTGCCGGGATCGCCGGTCCGCGCATGCTCGAGCGCCAGCGCATTGGTCGAGCCGACGCTGTCATGGGCCTCGATCCGGAACCCCTCCGACGCCGCGGTTGGAGCCAGCCGAAATGCCATCCCGTCAGAAGAAGGTCTTTGCGGCGGCTTCGGCGTAGCTGCCGATCGGTCCGCCGATCAGCACGTAGAACAGCACGAAGGCGCCGCTGACGCCGAGAACGAGCCGCAGTTCGCTGGCCATCGGCACGAAGCCGCCGACAGGCTCGTCGAACCACATGATCTTGATGATGCGCAGGTAATAATAGGCGCCCACCACCGAAGCCAGCACGCCGATAATCGCCAGCGCGTAGAGATGCGCGTTGATGGCGGCCAGGAACACGTACCACTTCCCCCAGAAGCCCGCGAGCGGCGGGATGCCGGCCAGCGAGAACATCAGGATGGTGAGGATGGTGGCCATCATCGGATTGGTCGAAGCCAGGCCGGAGAGATCGCCGATTTGCTCGACATTGCCCTCCTTGCGCCGCATGGCAAGGATGAAGGCGAAGGTGCCGAGCGTCATCACCAGATAGATCAGCATGTAGATGGCGACGCCGCGCACCCCGGCCTGGCTGTTGGCGGCAAGGCCGACCAGTGCGTAGCCCATGTGGCCGATCGAGGAATAGGCCATCAGGCGCTTGATGTTGGTCTGGCCGATGGCGGCAAAGGCGCCGAGCGCCATCGAGGCGATCGAGATGAAGACGACGATCTGCTGCCAGTCGGCGGCGATCGGCTTGAAGGCGCCCATGGTGACGCGCACGATCAGCGCCATCGCCGCCATCTTCGGCGCCGCGGCCAGGAAGGCGGTGATCGGCGTCGGCGCGCCTTCATAGACGTCCGGCGTCCACATGTGGAACGGCACGGCGGAGATCTTGAAGGCGAGGCCGGCAAGCACGAAGACCAGGCCGAAAACGAGGCCGAGCTGGCGCTCGCCGCTGCCGAGTGCCGTCGCGATTTCGTGGAAGCCGGTATTGCCGGTGTAGCCGTAGACCAGGCTGATGCCGTAGAGCAGCATGCCGGACGACAGCGCGCCGAGCACGAAATACTTGAGGCCGGCCTCGGTCGAGCGGAGATTGTCGCGGTTGATCGCCGCCAGCACATAGATCGCCAGAGACTGCAGCTCGAGGCCGAGATAGAGCCCGATCATGCCGTTGGCCGAGATCATCAGCATCATGCCGAGCGTGCAGAGCACGATCAGCACCGGATATTCGAACTTATCGAAATGCTCCTGCCTGGCGAAGCGCATCGACATGACGAGCGTCACGGCCGAGCCGATCAGCGCCAGCATCTTCATGAAGCGGCCGAAGGAATCCTGGACGAAGGCGCTGCCGTAGGCAGCCCCCTCGCCGCCCGAGGAAGCCAGCCACAGGCCGGCGATCACAAGCACCGCGACCGCTAGGCCGGTCACCGTCATCGTGTTGTTGGAGCGCGAATAGGCGCCCACCATCAGAAGCGCCAGCGCGCCGATGGCGAGGATCAGCTCCGGCGTCGAGAGCGAAAGGCTCGAGAGAAGGTCCGGCGTCATGGTTTATCCCCAGTCAGTTCGCCGCCGCGGTCTGCGCGGAATTGATGGATGCGGTGACGTTGGTGACGAGCGCCTTGACCGACTGCATCGTGGCGTCGAACACCGGCGCCGGGTAGACGCCGAAGAAGATGACCAGCACGACCAGCGGGTAGATGATCGCCTTCTCGCGCGGCGACAGGTCGAGCAGGTTCTTCAGACTTTCCTTCGTCAGTGCGCCGAAGATCACGCGGCGGTAGAGCCAGAGCGCGTAAGCGGCCGACAGGATCACGCCGGTGGCGGCGAAGAAGGCCACCCAGGTGTTGACCCGGAAAACGCCGAGCATGGTCAGGAACTCGCCGACGAAGCCGCTGGTGCCCGGCAGGCCGACATTGGCCATGGTGAAGATCATGAACACGGTGGCGTATTTCGGCATGTTATTGACCAGGCCGCCATAGGCGTCGATCTCGCGCGTGTGCATGCGGTCGTAGATGACGCCGACGCACAGGAACAGCGCGCCGGAAACAAGGCCGTGGCTGAGCATCTGGAACATCGCGCCCTGCACGCCTTCCTGGTTCATCGCGAAGATGCCCATGGTGACGAAACCCATATGGGCGACCGACGAATAGGCGATCAGCTTCTTCATGTCCTCCTGCATCAGCGCCACCAGCGAGGTGTAGATGATGGCGACGACGGAGAGCGTGAAGATCAGCGGCGCGAACGTCTCCGACGCCAGCGGAAACATCGGCAGCGAGAAGCGCAGGAAGCCGTATCCACCCATCTTCAGGAGGATGGCGGCCAGGATGACCGAGCCGGCAGTCGGCGCCTCGACATGCGCGTCCGGCAGCCAGGTGTGCACCGGCCACATCGGCATCTTCACCGCGAAGGAGGCGAAGAAGGCGAGCCACAGCCAGGTCTGCATGTTGGCCGGGAAGTTGTGCGTGAGGAGCGTCGTGATGTCGGTCGTGCCCGACTGGAAGAACATCGCCATGATGGCGAGCAGCATCAGCACCGAGCCGGCGAGCGTATAGAGGAAGAACTTGAACGATGCATAGACGCGCCGCTTGCCGCCCCAGACGCCGATGATGATGAACATCGGGATCAGGCCGCCCTCGAAGAACACATAGAAGAGCACGATGTCGAGCGCGCAGAACACGCCGATCATCAGCGTCTCGAGGATTAGGAAGGCGATCATATAGGCCTTGACCCGCTTCTCGATCGCCTCCCATGAGGCGAGAATGCTGAGCGGCATCAGGAAGGTGGTCAAGATCACGAACAGCATCGAGATGCCGTCGACGCCCATATGGTAGGAGATACCTGAATCCAGCCAGGCGTGCTTCTCGACGAACTGGAAGCCGGCCTGCGAATTGTCGAAGCCCTTCCAGATGAACAGCGACACCACGAAGGTGAACGCCGTCGTGATGAAGGCGATCGAGCGGATGTTGCGGCGCGCGTTTTCGCTGTCGTCGCTGATCGGCAGAATGAGCAGAACACCAACCAGCGGCAGGAAGGTGACCAGCGTGAGGATTGGCCAGTCGGTCATCAGAGCATCATCCAGGTGACGAGAGCGGCCACGCCGATCAGCATGGCGAAGGCATAGTGGTAGAGATAACCGGTCTGCAGCTTGACGACCCGGTTGGTGACGTCGACGACGCGCGCCGAGATGCCGTCGGGGCCGAGCCCGTCGATGATGGCGCCGTCACCGGTCTTCCACAGGAACCGGCCAAGGCGCTTCGCCGGGCGCACGAACAGGAAGTCGTAGAGCTCGTCGAAGTACCACTTGTTGAGCAGGAAGCCGTAAAGCAGGCGATGGTTGGCAGCGACGCTGCGCGGCAGCTCCGGCGAGCGGATGTAGAACTTCCAGGCAACCGCGAAGCCGATGACCATGGCGATGAACGGCGCCAGTTCCACCCACAGCGGCAATTCGTGGATCTCGTGCAGGATGTGGTTCTCCGGCAGCGTGAACAGCGATGCCTTCCAGAACTCGCCATAGCCTTCGCCGATGAAAGCGCCGTGGAAGGCGATGCCGGCAAACAAAGCGCCGGCGGCCAGCACATAGAGCGGCACCAGCATCACCGGCGGCGATTCATGCACGTGATGCATGACCTCGTGGCTGGCGCGCGGCTCGCCGTGGAAGGTCATGAAGATCAGCCGCCAGGAATAGAAGCTGGTGAAGCAGGCGGCGATCACCAGCAGGATGAAGGCGAAGCCCGCGACCGCATTGTGGCTGGCGAAGGATGCTTCGATGATGGCGTCCTTGGAGAAGAAGCCGGCGGTGCCGATCACCGTCGCCGGGATGCCGACGCCGGTCAGCGCCAGCGTGCCGATCACCATCATCCAGTAGGTCTTGGGGATAAGCGTCCTCAAGCCGCCCATCTTGCGCATGTCCTGCTCGTCGGAGACGGCGTGGATGACCGAGCCCGAGCCGAGGAAGAGCAGCGCCTTGAAGAAGGCGTGCGTGAACAGGTGGAAGATCGCCGCGCCATAGGCGCCGACGCCGAGCGCCACGAACATGTAACCGAGCTGTGAGCAGGTCGAATAGGCGATGACGCGTTTGATGTCGTTCTGGACCAGACCGACGGTCGCCGCGAAGAAGGCGGTGAAGGCGCCGATGAAGACTACGACGGTGAGCGCCGAATGCGACAGCTCGAACAGCGGCGAAAGCCTCGCCAGCATGAACACGCCGGCCGTCACCATGGTGGCGGCATGGATCAGTGCCGAGACGGGCGTCGGGCCTTCCATGGCGTCGGGCAGCCAGGTGTGCAGCGGCACCTGCGCCGACTTGCCCATGGCGCCCATGAAGAGCAGCAGGCAGACCACCGTCAGCGCCGTGTGCTTGTCGAGCGCATGGCCGAGGAAGGTGAGTACGGCGGCGCCCTCCGGCGCGCCTTCGGCCGGAAGGAAGGACGCGGCGTTGGCAAAGACGGTGCCGAGATTGACCGAGCCGAAGAGCACGAAGACGCCGAAGATGCCGAGCGCGAAGCCGAAGTCGCCGACGCGGTTGACTATGAAGGCCTTGATGGCGGCGGCGTTCGCCGACGGCTTCTTGTACCAGAAGCCGATCAGCAGGTAGGAGGCGAGGCCGACGCCTTCCCAGCCGAAGAACATCTGCACCAAATTGTCCGCCGTCACCAGCATCAACATCGCGAAGGTGAACAGCGACAGATAGGCGAAGAAGCGCGGCCGGTCCGGATCGTGGTGCATGTAGCCGATCGAATAGATATGGACCAGCGCCGACACGGTGTTGACGACGACCAGCATCACGACCGTGAGCGTGTCGATCCTCAGCGCCCAGGCGGCATCGAGCCCGCCGGCCTGGATCCAGCGCAGGACCGGCACGGTAAACACCTCGCCGTGGCCGAAGCCGACGGTGAAGAAGGCGATCCACGACAGCACTCCCGAGATCACCAGGAAGCCGGAGGTGATGTATTCGGATGCCTTTGCGCCGAGCGAATTGCCGAACAGGCCGACAATCAGGAAGCCGAGCAGCGGAAGGAAGACGATGGCCTGGTACATGGTTGTTCCCGTCAACCCTTCATCTGGTTCACGTCTTCGACCGCGATCGAGCCGCGGTTGCGGAAGAAGACGACAAGAATGGCAAGTCCGATCGCGGCCTCGGCGGCGGCGACCGTCAGCACGAACAGGGCGAACACCTGTCCGACGAGGTCATGCAGCGCCGCCGAGAAGGCGACGAAGTTGATGTTGACCGCGAGCAGGATCAATTCGATCGACATCAGGATGACGATGATGTTGCGGCGGTTCAAAAAGATGCCGAACACGCCGAGCGTGAACAGGATCGCCGATACGGTCAGGTAATGCGCGATGCCGACGACCATCTCAGATACCCTCGCCCGACTTGACCTTGCGGATTTCCATGCCCGTCGCCGGCGTGCGGCCGACCTGGGCGGCGATAGACTGCCGCTTGACGCCTTCCTTGTGGCGCAGCGTCAAGACGATGGCGCCGATCATGGCGACCAGGAGCACGAGGCCGGCGATCTGGAAGTAATAGAGGTAGTCCGTGTAGAGGATGTCGCCGAGCGCGGCCGTGTTGGAGCGCGTGGCCAGGTCCGGCGTCTGCTTGGCCACCGTCGGGGCAAGCTGCGGCGCGAAGCTGTAGCCGCCGAGCACGACGACCAGTTCCGCCGCCAGGATCAGCCCGACCAGCGCGCCGATCGGCGCGTATTGCAACGCGCCCTGCTTCATTTCGGCGAAGTCGACGTCGAGCATCATGACGACGAACAGGAACAGCACCATCACCGCGCCGACATAGACGACGAGCAGGATCATCGCCAGGAACTCGGCGCCGGTCAGCATGAAGAGACCGGCGGCGTTGAAGAAGGTGAGGATCAGAAACAGCACGGAATGCACGGGGTTGCGCGACGAAATGACCATGAAGGCCGACGCCACGGCGATAAAGGCGAAGAGGTAGAAAAAGGCCGCCTCTAGTCCACTCAGCATGGGTTCCCCCGGGTTCCTGTCCGAACACGGCACTCGGCGCCTTGCTCGATGTCCGCCGCCGCCTCCGGCTGGCAAAAGTTGCGTTTTCTATCGCATGTTCCGATCGGGTTGAAAGACCCGATCGAAAGAAACATGCGACACTCTTTCATTCCGGAGGATGCTCTTGTCCGAAAAGTCTGCAACTTTTCGGGATCATCCTCTGGACGAGGTCCCTCGCCCCGTCCATGCGTCAAATGTCAGCGATAGGGCGCGTCCAGCGCGATGTTGCGCGCCAGTTCCCGCTCCCAGCGATCGCCATTCGCGAGCAGCTTTTCCTTGTTGTAGTAAAGCTCCTCGCGCGTCTCGGTCGCGAATTCGAAATTCGGCCCCTCGACAATGGCGTCGACCGGGCAGGCTTCCTGGCAGAAGCCGCAATAGATGCATTTCACCATGTCGATGTCGTAGCGCACGGTGCGGCGCGTGCCGTCGTTGCGGCGCGGGCCGGCCTCGATGGTGATCGCCTGCGCCGGGCAGATCGCTTCGCAGAGCTTGCAGGCGATGCAGCGCTCTTCGCCATTGGGGTAGCGGCGCAGCGCATGCTCGCCACGGAAGCGCGGGCTGATCGGCCCCTTCTCGTGCGGATAGTTGATCGTCTCCTTCGGCGCCACGAACTGGCGCATCGACAGGAAGAAGGCGCTGACGAAATCCTTCAGCAGCAGCGCCTTTGCGGCTTGAGTTAGCGCACCCATTCGCCACCCCCAAACATTGCCAATGCAATGACCGCGAACATGACGCCCAATATGAGCGGTAACGCTACAAAATAGCCCTTGTGGAAATGCTCGTGCATTTGCTTTTCCCCAACAGAAAGGGGAACGCCAAACAAATTAGTTTGCCTATTCTGGTATCGGGCCAATGGGGAAAAAGTGCGTGACGCAAGCCACCCCACCACAACCCCAAAGGCGCCGCCTAGCGCCAAAACTGTCAAATCGCCCATCACGCAAACCCCGTGATCTTGAGGAAGGCCGCGGTGGCGACGACCATGAACAGCGAGATCGGCAGGAAGACCTTCCAGCCCAGCCGCATCAGCTGGTCGTAGCGGTAGCGCGGCACGAAGGCCTTCACCATCGAGAACATGAAGAACATCAGGCAGATCTTGAGCACGAACCAGATCACCCCGGGCACCCAGGTGAAGGGCGCGAAGTCGAACGGCGGCAGCCAGCCGCCGAGGAACAGGATGGTGGCTAAAGCGCACATCAGCACGACGGCGACATATTCGCCCAGGAAGAACAGCAGGAATGGCGTCGAGGAATACTCGACCATGTGGCCGGCGACGAGTTCGGACTCCGCTTCGACCAGGTCGAATGGCGGACGGTTCGTCTCCGCCAGCGCCGAGATGAAGAACACCACGAACATTGGCAGCAGGGACAGCCAATGCCAGTCGAGGAAGGTGTTGGGCAGGCCGAGCTTGGTGCCCAGGCCGTCCTGCTGCGACGTGACTATGTCGGAGAGGTTGAGCGAGCCGACGCAAAGCAGCACCGTGACGATGACGAAGCCAATCGAGACTTCGTAGGACACCATCTGCGCGGCCGAGCGCAATGCGCCGAGGAACGGATATTTCGAGTTCGATGCCCAGCCGCCCATGATCACGCCATAGACCTCGAGCGAGGAGATGGCGAAGACATAGAGGATGCCGACATTGATGTTGGCGATGGCCCAGCCCTCATTCACCGGAATGACGGCCCAGGCCGAAATCGCCAGCACCGCCGACACCAGCGGCGCCAGCAGGAAGACGCCCTTGTTGGCGCCGGACGGGATCACCGGCTCCTTGAAGACGAATTTCAAAAGGTCGGCGAAAGCCTGCAGCGTGCCCCAGGGGCCGACGACGTTCGGGCCGCGGCGCAGTTGCACGGCTGCCCAGATCTTGCGGTCGGCATAGAGCAGGTAAGCAACGCCGATCAGCAGCACGACGATCAGCACGACCGACTTCAGAAGGATCAGCAGCGCCGGCAGCACGTAGAAGGAGAAGAAGGTGTCCATGCTTATTCCGCCGCCTGCTTGAAGCCGCTTTTGGCCAGCGCCGAGCATTCAGCCATCACGGCCGAGGCCCGCGCGATCGGGTTGGTCAGATAGAAGTCCTTCACCGGCGAGGTGAAGGCGCCCTTGTTCAGCCGCCCGCCGAGCTTCGCCGCCCTGGCGACATCGTCCGCGCTGCCGGCCAGGACCTGGTCGATGCGGGCGAGATGCGGATATTCGCCATAGAGCTTGGCGCGCAGCTGCGCCAGGCTGTCGAACGGCAGCTTCTTGCCGAGCACATCCGAAAGCGCCCGCAGGATCGCCCAGTCCTCACGCGCCTCGCCTGGCGCGAACCCGGCGCGGTTGGTCTGCTGCACGCGACCCTCGGTGTTGACATAGGTACCGGACTTTTCGGTGTAGGCCGCGGCAGGCAGGATGACGTTGGCGCGGTGCGCGCCGGCATCGCCATGCGTGCCGATATAGACGACGAAGGCGCCGCCGGTCCTGGCCATGTCGATCTCGTCGGCGCCGAGCAGGAACAGGAGATCCGTCTCGCCAAGCATGCCGGCGACATTCTTGCCGCCCTCGCCCGGCACGAAGCCGACATCGAGGCCGCCGACTCTCGCTGCGGCATTGTGGAGCACCGCAAAGCCGTTCCAGTCGGCCGTCACGGCATCGACCGCTGCCGCGAGCCTGGCCGCCTGGCCGAGCACCGCCGCCCCGTCGGCGCGCGCCAGCGCGCCCTGGCCGACGATGATCAGCGGATGCGTCGCCTTCTTCAGCACCTCGAAGAATTTGCCGTTGCCCTCAGCCAGATCCTTCAGCGATTCCGGACCGGCGCCGATGAGCTCATAGTCATAACGCGTGTCGCCGATCTCGCCGATGACGCCGACCGGCAGGTTGCCGACGCGCCAGCGCTTGCGGATGCGGGCGTTGAGCACCGAGGCCTCGAAGCGCGGATTGGCGCCGATGATCAGCACCGCGTCGGCCTGCTCGATGCCTTCGATGGTCGGATTGAAGATGTAGCTGGCGCGCCCGAGCGACGGATCGAGCGCGGCGCCATCCTGGCGGCAGTCGATGTTCTTCGAGCCGAGCGCTGCCATCAGAAGCTTGAGCGCGTAGATTTCCTCGACCGCGGCGAGGTCGCCGGCAATGGCGCCGATACGCTCGGGCGCGGTCTTGCCCACCTCGTCCTTGATCGCGGCGAAGGCTTCCGCCCAGCTGGCCGGAACGAGCTTGCCGTTCTTGCGCACATAGGGGCGATCGAGGCGCTGCGTGCGCAGGCCGTCCCAGATGAAGCGGGTCTTGTCGGAGATCCACTCCTCGTTCACCGCTTCATTGACGCGCGGCAGGATGCGCATCACTTCGCGGCCTCTCGAATCGACGCGGATCGCCGAGCCGACGGCATCCATGACGTCGATCGATTCCGTCTTGGTCAGCTCCCACGGCCTTGCCTGGAAGGCGAACGGCTTGGAGGTCAGCGCGCCGACCGGGCAAAGGTCGATGACATTGCCCTGCAGCTCCGAGGTCATCGCCTGTTCGAGATAGGTTGTGATCTCGGCGTCTTCGCCGCGGCCGATCAGGCCGAGCTCGGAAATACCGGCAACCTCGGTGGTGAAGCGGACGCAGCGCGTGCAATGGATGCAGCGGTTCATCACCGTCTTCACCAGCGGGCCGATATACTTGTCTTCGACCGCGCGCTTGTTCTCGTGATAGCGCGAGGAATCGACGCCGAAGGCCATCGCCTGGTCCTGCAGGTCGCACTCGCCGCCCTGGTCGCAGATCGGGCAATCGAGCGGATGGTTGATCAGCAGGAACTCCATCACGCCTTCACGGGCCTTCTTGACCATCGGCGTGTTGGTGAAGATCTCCGGCGGCTCGCCGTTCGGGCCCGGTCGCAGGTCGCGCACGCCCATGGCGCAGGAAGCCTGCGGCTTGGGCGGGCCGCCCTTCACCTCGATCAGGCACATGCGGCAGTTGCCGGCGATGGACAGCCGCTCGTGGAAGCAGAAGCGCGGCACTTCCGCGCCGGCGTCCTCGGCCGCCTGCAGCAGCGTGTAATGGTCGGGTACCGTGATCTCTTTCCCGTCGACCTTAAGCTTTGCCATTCGCCTCAAACCCTCGCGGATTTCCCGCAATCTCTCTTTCCGGGCGCGACTGGCGCCGCACCCGGCATTTCATCTCACTATTTCGCGGCCAGCGCCGCCGCTTGGGCGGCCCAGTCGTCGCGGCCGATGCGGCCGGCGAGCGACAGGTAATCCTCGACCCAGGCGATCTCTTGCGACGTCCAGGCGGCGATCTGGCCATAGGTCCAGATGCCGAGTCCGTTCAGCACTTTCTCCAGCTTCGGCCCGATGCCCGAGATCGCCTTCAGGTCCGAAGGCGTCGCCGGCCTGTCGATCGCCTTGGGCTGCCTGAAATCCTCCGGCATCAGCCCAGTCGTTGCCGTCCCGGCAACCGTGTCGGCGCCTGTGGCGTCGAGCGCCTTCTCGGTGGCGTTCGCCGCGATGTCGGTGACATCCCTGGCGAAGGTCTGCGCCTCTGCGATAATCGTCTCGGCCGCCTTGCGCGCCTTGGACGAATTGCTTGCGGCTTCGGTCCGCGCCTCGAGATCGTCAAGAAACGGCTGGAACATGCGCTGCGAGGCTTCGATGGCGCCCGAGAGCGCGCCCATCCAGACACCAAGCGCGTGATTGGCAAGACCCATGCCGAGCGCCGACATCGCCGCCGCGCCCGCGACGGGATGCGCCATGAGGTTGACGGCGCTGGCCATCTCCCTCGGCATCATCTTGGTCAGGTCCTGGTTCATCTTCTCGAGTTCGTCCAAATAGGGCATCAGCGGGTAGGCTATCGAATATGTCGCCATAGACATCTCCTGGTCGTTTCTTCGTACGCCCGCCCCTGCTGTTCCATCCCGGGCAATTGCCCGTCTTCTCAAATATTATTCCGCCGCCACCATCACCGGCTCGACCCGATGCGCGTTGCGCGAAAACTCATCGATGCGGCGTTCGACCTCGCCGCGGAAGTGCCGCATCAGGCCTTGGATCGGCCAGGCCGCCGCGTCGCCCAGCGCGCAGATCGTGTGGCCCTCGACCTGCTTGGTCACATCTAGCAGCATGTCGATTTCGCGCTTCTGCGCCTCGCCGCGCACCAGGCGCTCCATCACCCGCCACATCCAGCCGGTGCCTTCGCGGCACGGCGTGCACTGGCCGCAGCTCTCATGCTTGTAGAAGTAGGAGAGCCTGGCGATCGCCTTCACGATATCGGTCGACTTGTCCATGACGATGACAGCCGCCGTGCCGAGGCCGGACTTCAGGTCGCGCAGCGCGTCGAAATCCATCGGCGCGTCGATGATCTGCTCGGCCGGCACCAGCGGCACCGAGGCGCCGCCCGGAATGACCGCCAGCAGATTGTCCCAGCCGCCGCGGATGCCGCCGCAATGGGTCTCGATCAGCTCGCGGAACGGGATCGACATCGCCTCTTCGAAGGTGCACGGATTGTTGACGTGGCCGGAGACGCAGAACAGCTTGGTGCCGGCATTGTTCGGCCGGCCGAAGGACGAGAACCAGGCAGCGCCCCGGCGCAGGATGGTCGGCGCAACGGCGATAGATTCGACGTTGTTGACCGTCGTCGGGCAGCCGTAGAGGCCGACATTGGCCGGGAACGGCGGCTTCAGCCGCGGCTGGCCCTTCTTGCCTTCGAGGCTTTCGAGCAGCGCCGTCTCCTCGCCGCATATATAGGCCCCGGCGCCATGGTGCATGTAGACGTCGAAGTCGTAGCCGGACGTGTTGTTCTTGCCGATCAGCTTCGCCGCATAGGCCTCGTCGATCGCGCGCTGCAGCGCCTCGCGCTCGCGGATGAACTCGCCGCGCACATAGATGTAGGCGGCGATCGCGCCCATGGCGAAGCCGGCGACCAGCGCGCCCTCGACCAGCGTGTGCGGGTCGTTGCGCAGGATGTCGCGGTCCTTGCAGGTGCCGGGCTCGGATTCGTCGGCATTGATGACCAGGTAGCTGGGGCGCCCGTCGCTCTGCTTGGGCATGAACGACCATTTGAGCCCGGTCGGGAAGCCGGCGCCGCCGCGGCCGCGCAGGCCGCTCGCCTTCATCTCGTTGACGATCCAGTCGCGCCCCTTGGCAATCAGGCCCGGCGTATCGTCCCAGATGCCCCGCGCCTGCGCTCCGGCCAGCGACTTGTCGAACAGGCCGTAGATGTTGGTGAAGATGCGGTCTTTGTCCTGAAGCATTTCTCGTCCCTCAGACCGGCTTCTTGCCGAAGACGCGGATGTATTCGGCGACGCCGCCCTTGGCGAGCGCCTTGGCCTGCTTCACCCAGTCGTCGCGTTCGATGCGGCCGCGGAAATTGAGATAGCCGTCGACCCATTCGCGCTCCGCCTTCTTCCACGCGGCAACCTGGGCGAAAGTGTAGATGCCGAGCGAATGCAAGGTGCCTTCGATCTTCGGGCCGACGCCGGAGATCAGCTTCAGATCGTCGACCGTCGCCGGACGCTCGATGCCGGCCGGACGGTTCTTGTCCTCGAGCGACGGCTTGGCCGTCTTGGTGGCTGGCTGCTTGGTTTCGGGCGACTTGAAGGCGGAGGCCGGCTCGGCCTTGGTTATCGGCCCGCTGCGCGACTTCGAAACCCCTTCGACTTCCGGAGAAGCCTGGTTGGCGTTGGCGGCGGAGTGACGCGGCGCCCTGACGCTGGCCGCCTTCTCGGTGGCCGGCGAAACCTTGACCGGCGACGGCGTCGTCAGCGCCGGGCTGGTTTCGGGTGCGTCGGTTTTCGGCTTGCCGGACTTCGATGGCCCGACCGGAGCCGAGGGCGCGGCAGGCGCCTGCGAGACGACGGCGGCCGATGCAGCAGCCGGCGCTGCCGCAGCGGCTTGCTTGGCTGCCTTCGCGGCTGCCTTGGCTTCCTTCTCGCGGGTGGATTTCAGGATCGCCTTCTCGCTCTTCAGCGTCGTCAGCCCCGTCGCCGGCTCCGAGCCGGTGCGGCCGTTCTGCGGGCCGGGCTTCACCGTGGCGCCCTTGCCGGCCTCGTAGAGATCGATGATCTCGGCCAGGCGCTCCGGTGTCAGGTCCTCAAAAGTGTCCTTGAAGATCATCACCATCGGCGCGTTGACGCAGGCGCCGAGGCATTCGACCTCCTCCCATGACAGCGTGCCTTTTTCATTGGTGTGGAACTGGTCGTGGTGGATCTTCGAGCGGCAGACATCCATCAGCGCTTCCGAGCCGCGCAGCATGCAGGGCGTGGTGCCGCAGACTTGGATATGGGCGCGGGTGCCGACCGGATTGAGCTGGTATTGCGTGTAGAAGGTCGCGACCTCGAGGCCGCGGATGCGCGGCATGCCGAGCATGTCGGAGATCGTCTCGATCGCCGCCTTGGTGACCCAGCCTTCCTGCTCCTGTGCGATCATCAGCAGCGGGATGATGGCCGACTGCTCGCGACCCTTCGGATATTTGGCGATCCACTGCTGGGCCGCCGCCGCATTCGCCTTGTTGAAGGCGAAGGAGGCTGGCTGGACGCTGGCATCTGCGAGACGGCGGACTGACATTTAGCGATCGACCTCACCAAACACGATGTCGAGGGAGCCAAGCACGGCGGTGACGTCGGCCAGCATGTGGCCGCGACACAGGAAATCCATGGCCTGCAGATGCGCGAAGCCTGGCGCGCGCAGCTTGCAGCGATAAGGCTTGTTGGTGCCGTCGGAGACGAGGTAGACGCCGAATTCGCCCTTGGGCGCCTCGACCGCCGCATAGACCTCGCCGGCCGGCACGCGATAGCCCTCGGTGTAGAGCTTGAAGTGATGGATCAGCGCCTCCATCGAGCGCTTCATCGCCTGGCGCTTCGGCGGCACCACCTTGCCGTCGAGGTTCGACACCGGGCCGGCGCTTTCCTTGCCGAGCAGCAGGTCGACGCACTGACGCATGATCTTCGCCGACTGGCGCATCTCTTCCATGCGTACGAGATAACGGTCGTAGCAGTCGCCGTTCTTGCCGATCGGGATGTCGAAATCCATCTCGGAATAGCATTCATAGGGCTGCGCCTTGCGCAGGTCCCAGGCGGCGCCCGAGCCGCGCACCATCACGCCCGAAAAGCCCCAGGCCCAGGCGTCGGCCAGCGACACCGTGCCGATATCGACATTGCGCTGCTTGAAGATGCGGTTGGGCGTGAGCAGCGCGTCGAGATCGTCGATCGACTTCAGGAACGGGTCGATCCACTTGCCGATGTCCTCGATCAGCTTCTGCGGCAGATCCTGGTGCACGCCGCCGGGCCGGAAATAGGCCGCATGCATGCGCGAGCCGGAGGCGCGCTCGTAGAACACCATCAGCTTTTCGCGCTCGACGAAGCCCCACAGCGGCGGCGTCAGCGCGCCGACGTCCATCGCCTGCGTCGTCACATTGAGGATGTGCGACATGATGCGGCCCATCTCGGAATAGAGCACGCGGATCAGCTGGCCGCGCTTCGGCACCTCGATGCCGAGCAGCCGCTCGGCGGCCAAAGCGAAGGCATGCTCCTGGTTCATCGGCGCGCAATAGTCGAGCCGGTCGAGATAAGGCACGGCCTGCAGATAGGTCTTGGCCTCAATCAGCTTCTCGGTGCCGCGATGCAAGAGCCCGATATGCGGATCGACGCGGTCCACGACCTCGCCGTCGAGTTCAAGAACCAACCTCAAAACACCGTGCGCTGCAGGATGTTGAGGTCCAAAGTTAATGTTAAAATTGCGGACGGAGGTTTCAGCCATGGGTCGCCCTTGGCGAGTGGTGAATGGTGAGTGGTGAATGGTGAATGGTCATTCGCGCTCTCCCTCGAGCGACCGAACGAACGAAACTAGCCTTTTGCCCAGCCTGGTATAACTTGGTTCCAAACTTGCGGCCTGCTCCTTGGACAACAGTCCTACGCGCCCACAGAGCATTGTGTGTGTTTCCAATTCCTTCAAAGAGCCTTGCGCGATACGAAGGAATTGAATGAACGGTCGCCGCTGAGCGCGGCCGAACCCTTCCGCAATGTTCGCCGGTATAGAAGCTGCACATCGCCGCATCTGAGCCGCCAATCCAAACAGTTCCTCGCGCGGAAATCCGCGCGTTAAAGCATAAATGGACTCGGCGATATCCATCGCCTCCTGCCAGACGATGAGATCGCGATAGTCGCGTATCTTTTCCGGCGTCTCGTCCATTCACCATTCACTATTCACCATTCACTGTTTCGCCTTCTCATCCCCCGGCAGGACGTATTCCGTCCCTTCCCATGGGCTCAAAAAGTCGAAGTTCCGGAATTCCTGCTTGAGCTCGACCGGCTCGTAGATCACGCGCTTCGCTTCGTCGTCGTAGCGCACCTCGACGAAGCCGGTCAGCGGGAAATCCTTGCGCAGCGGATGGCCGTCAAAGCCGTAGTCGGTGAGGATGCGGCGCAGATCCGGATGATCGGAGAACAGCACGCCATAAAGGTCGTAGGTCTCGCGCTCGAACCAGTCGGCGCCGGGATAGACGGCGGTCAGCGAGGGAACCAGCGTCTCCTCGTCGGCCTGCACCTTGAGCCGGATGCGGACGTTCTGCTTCGGCGACAGCAAGTGGTAGACCACGTCGAAGCGCCTGGCCCGCGACGGATAGTCGGCGCCGCAGACGTCGATGATCGAGATGAACTGGCAGCGCGGGTCGTCGCGCAGGAAGGTCGCTACTTCGATCAGGTTGCCCGGCTCGACGGAAACGCTCAGCTCGCCATAGGCAAGCACGGCTTCGCCAATGCGGCCGGACAGCTTCTCGCCGAGATAGGTGGAGAGTTCGTTCAACGCCTGGGTCATCGGCTCACCGTTCGATCGTGCCGGTGCGGCGGATCTTCTTCTGCAGAAGGAGAATGCCGTAGAGCAGCGCTTCCGCGCTCGGCGGGCAGCCGGGCACATAGATGTCGACCGGCACGATGCGGTCGCAGCCGCGCACCACCGAATAGGAATAGTGGTAGTAACCGCCGCCATTGGCGCAGGAGCCCATCGAGATGACGTAGCGCGGCTCCGGCATCTGGTCGTAGACCTTGCGCAGCGCCGGCGCCATCTTGTTGGTCAGCGTGCCGGCGACGATCATGATGTCGGACTGGCGCGGAGACGCGCGCGGCGCGACGCCGAACCGCTCCGAGTCGTAGCGCGGCATCGACGTGTGTATCATCTCGACCGCGCAGCAGGCGAGGCCGAAGGTCATGAACATCAGCGAGCCGCTGCGCGCCCAGGTGATCAGCGCTTCGGTCGAGGTGACAAGGAAACCCTTGTCGGCCAACTCATTGTTGATTTCGAGGAAGAAGGGATCGTCCTCCCCCACCGGCCTACCGGTGTTGGGGTCGATGATACCCTTGGGCTTCGGCGCGACGAGGGTGCCTGAACTGTCGTTCAATCCCATTCCAGCGCTCCTTTTTTCCATTCATAGGCAAAGCCGATGGTCAGCACCGCCAGGAACACCATCATCGACCAGAAGCCGAGCATGCCGAGCTTGGAGAAGGAGACCGCCCACGGGAACAGGAAGGCGACCTCGAGATCGAAGATGATGAACAGGATCGACACCAGGTAGAAGCGGATGTCGAACTTCATGCGGGCGTCGTCGAACGAGTTGAACCCGCATTCATAGGCGGAAAGCTTTTCCGGGTCGGGATTGCGGTAGGCCACCAGGAACGGCGCGATGATCAGCGCCAGGCCGACGACCATCGCCACGGCGATGAAGAGGACGATGGGCAGGTACGAACTCAGGAGTGCGGCCATGCGGCGACTTTCCTTTGGCGGGCCAGTTCACTTTGATTACAGCAACGGACTCTAATGCGGAAGCGTGACAGTTTAACCCGCTGAACCGTTTTAGGAGCCCTATGCTGCGACGCGGCGAGGGTTAGCGCAGCGGTTTCGGCGAAGCAAGTCAAACCTTGTTCAAAATCCGGCCCTGGACGCCATATCGGAAGAAACTGGTCCGATCCGCTCCTGTTTGATTTCCTTCGCTTTTTACTCCACTTTTCTCTCCTGACATATCTCCCGCCATTTGCCTGCTAGCATGGCTGGAATCGTCGGCTGGACGTCAGGTAAACGGATCGAGGCAAAGTGACCTTGATGAAGGACAAAATCTCTCTTCGCACGGCCAGGCGCATCGCGCTTGGCGCGCAGGGCTTCCTTGACCCTCGCCCGGGCGGCGAGCCCAACCGAAGGCACCTCGCCCGCGTGCTCTCCCGCACCGGGCTGCTGCAGATCGATTCCGTCAGCGCGGTCGTGCGCGCCCACTACATGCCGCTCTATTCGCGCCTCGGCCCCTACCCGCTTTCGCTGCTCGACAATGCCGCCCTCACCCGCAGGCGCGCTGTCTTTGAATATTGGGCGCATGAGGCCTCCTTCCTGCCGGTCGAGACCTACCCGCTGATGCGCTGGCGCATGCAGCGCGCCGAACGCGGCGAGGAAATGTATCTCGGCCTCGCCAAATGGGGCCGCGAGCGCAAGGAGATGATCGACGAGATTTACGGGCAAGTCGCCGAGCGCGGGCCGATCGCCGCATCCGATATCGAGGGCCATAAGGGCAATGGCGGCTGGTGGGGCTGGAGCGAGGCCAAGCACGCCTTCGAATGGCTGTTCTGGGCAGGACGCATCACCACCGCCTACCGGCGCGGCTTCGAACGTTATTACGACCTGCCGGAACGCGTGCTGCCGCAGGGCGTGCTCGACCTGCCGGTGCCGTCGATCGAGGACGCGCATCGCGAATTGCTGCGCATTTCTGCCCGCGCCCACGGCATCGCCACCTATGGCGACCTGCGCGACTATTTCCGCCTGGCGCCGGGCGATACGAAAGACCGCATCGCGGAACTGGTCGAGGCGGGCGAACTGCTGCCGGTAGGGGTCGAGGGCTGGGACAAGACCGTTTACCTCCACAAGGACGCGCGCATTCCGCGCCGGATCGAGGCCCGTGCCTTGCTGGCGCCGTTCGACCCCGTCGTTTTCGAGCGCACGCGGACGGAAAAGCTCTTCGACTTCCGCTACCGCATCGAGATCTACACGCCGCCCGAGAAGCGCCAGTACGGCTACTACGTGCTGCCGTTCCTGCTCGGCGACCGCATCGTCGCCCGTGTCGATCTCCGAGCCGACCGTCCGGCCAGCGTGCTGCGCGTCCATGCGGCCTATGCCGAGGCCGGCGCGCCGCCGGAGACGGCCGCCCAGCTCTTCGATGAATTGAAGCAGATGCAGGCATGGCTCGGCCTGGAAGCCATCGAAGTGACGCCAGCTGGCGATCTCGGCCCGGCGCTGGCCGACATCCAGGTGTCGTAGCCGCGCGTTGACAGCCGCGTAGCTCTAAGCCTAAATCCGCGGCAGACGGTCTTCTCCCGGCAAAGGGAGGAGCCAAGAGGGAATGCGGTGCGGGGTTGAAAAATTCCAAATCCGCGGCTGTCCCCGCAACTGTGAGCGACGAGCCTCAGCCGAAAGCCACTGGGAAGTTCCCGGGAAGGCGGCGTCAAGGCGATGACCCGCGAGCCAGGAGACCTGCCGTCTGAGACTTTAAGAATCCGATCGCCCGGCGGGTTTTCCGGGCAAGGAGCCTGGTTTTGGATCGCAACGGCAGTTTTCCGGCTAATATCGTGGACGTTCCGTCCGAGCCCGGCGACACGCTCGCCGGCGTGACCGTCATCGTCTGCTCCTCCTGCCGCGACGAGACTTGTTCGGACGCGCATCCGCGCGCCGGTGCGCTGCTGGCCGAGGACACGCGCCGCGCCGCAGCGGACGAGAACATCCGTATTCGCACGGTCGAATGCCTCGGCAATTGCAAGCGCCGCCTGAGCGCGGCCCTTCTGCGCGACGGCTGCTGGAGCTACGTCTTCGGCGACCTCGAGACGACCAGCGGCGCCGACCTGGTCGCCGGCGCAAAACTCTTCGCCACATCGACCGACGGCCTCATCCCCTGGCGCGGCCGGCCAGACTCCCTCAAGCGCGGCCTCGTCGCCCGCATCCCTCCCCTCGACCTCCTGAAGGACTGACCATGAACGCCTCCGTTTCCCGCGTGCCCTGCACCGTCGTCACCGGCTTCCTCGGCGCCGGCAAGACGACGCTGATCCGCAACCTCATTGAAAACGCCAAGGGCAAGCGGCTGGCGATCATCGTCAACGAGTTCGGCGATGTCGGCATCGACGGTGAGATCCTGAAAGCCTGCGGCGTCGACACCTGCCCTGAGGAGAACATCGTCGAGCTCGCCAATGGCTGCATCTGCTGTACCGTCGCCGACGATTTCGTGCCGGCGCTCGACCAGATCCTGTCGCGCACGCCGAAGGTCGATCACATCCTGATCGAAACCTCGGGCCTCGCGCTGCCGAAGCCGCTCGTCCAGGCCTTCCAATGGCCGAGCGTGAAGAGCCGCGTGACGGTCGACGGCGTCATTGCCGTGGTCGACGGTCCGGCGCTGGCCGATGGCCGCGTCGCGTCCGACATGGATGCCCTTCAGGCGCAGCGCGCCGCAGACGATTCCCTCGACCATGACGATCCGGTGGAAGAAGTGTTCGAGGATCAGATCGCTTGCGCCGACCTGATCATCCTGTCGAAGAGCGATTTGATGGACGCGGCGGGATCGGAGCGTGCCAATGCCGTCATCGGTGAACATGTGGCGCGCGCCGTCAAGGTCGTGCCGACGGCGCAGGGCAAGGTCGACCCGTCGGTGCTGCTCGGCCTCGGCCTCGCCGTCGAGGAGGACATCGAGAACCGCAAGACCCACCACGACGACGAGCTCGACCACGAGCACGACGATTTTGACTCCTTCGTCATCGATATCCCGTCGATCTCGCATCCGGACGAGTTGGCCAAGCGCGTCGCCCTTGCCGCCGAGCAGGAAAACGTGCTGCGCGTCAAAGGCTTCGTCGAGGTCGGCGGCAAGCCGATGCGGCTGCTGCTGCAGGCCGTCGGCCCGCGCGTCAACCACTATTACGACCGCGCCTGGACGGCCGAGGACGACCGCCGCTCGCGCCTCGTTGTCATCGGCCTCAAGGGGCTGAACCGCCCGGCGATCGAGCGTATCCTCGCCGGCTGAGGCCAACACGAAAAGCCCAACACGAAGCAATGCATATCCTCACCACGACATCCGCTTCGCTCGACGATCTCGCCGAGCCTATCGACCTCAGGCAGACGCCTGCGGATGTCGTGGCGCTGTCCTTCACCGACAGCGATCTTGCCGGACTGGCAGCCGCCTGGAAGGCGGACGCTGACCGCTTGCCGTCGATGCGGCTCGCGGCACTTCGCGATCTGCGCCATCCGATGTCGGTCGACCTCTGGATCGACAGCGTCGCCCACCATGCCAAGGTCGTCCTGGTCCGCATCCTCGGCGGTTACGACTGGTGGCGCTATGGCTGCGACCAGCTGGCAGCGGTCGCGCGCGAACGCGGCATCAAGCTGGCGCTGCTGCCGGGCGAAAGCCATGACGAGGACCCGCGCCTGATCGAAGGCTCGACATTGCCGCGCGCCGAGCTCGACGCCCTGCTCGGCTATTTCCGCGAAGGCGGCCCGGCCAATATGGCGGCGCTGGTGAGGAGACTGGCGCGGCTGGCGGGATCTGAGGCCGAGTTGGCCGAGCCGGTGGGCGTGCCGAAGGCGGGATATTACCAACCGGGACGAGGAGTTGTCGCAAAGCCAGCTTCGTTCAGCGCTGGCGATATCGGCTCCCCCATCATTCCCATCCTCTTCTACCGTTCAATGCTGCTGGCGGCCGACGTGGCGCCAATCGACGCACTCGTCGACGCCTTGTGGGCGCAAGGTCTCACCCCAGTGCCGATCTTCGTCTCCAGCCTCAAGGACCCGGCATCCCTGGCCTTCGTCGAAACCGCCCTCGCATCCTTAAACCCCGCCGCCATCGTCACCGCCACCGCCTTCGCCTCCGGCGCCGAGCCGGGCGCGCAAACGCTGTTCGACCGCGCCGGCGTACCGGTGTTCCAGGTCATCGTCGCCACGACGCGGCGCGACGTCTGGGAGAAGAACCAGCGCGGCCTGGCGCCGGCCGACCTTGCCATGCACGTCGTGTTGCCCGAGCTCGACGGCCGCATCCTCGCCGGCGCGATCTCCTTCAAGGGCGAGGTCGAGACCGATCCGGCGCTCGCCTTCCGCGCCTTCGCCAATCGCCCAGAGGCGGATCGCGTGGCGCAGGTCGCCAAGCGCATCGCGGGCTTCATCCGCCTGCAGCGGACCGAGCGAGCCAACCGCAGGCTGGCGATCCTGATCCCGGACTATCCGAGCGCGCCAGGGCGGACTGGTTACGCTGTCGGTCTCGACGTGCCGTCGAGCGTGCTCGCCATGCTGCATGACCTGAAGGAACAGGGCTATGCGGTTGAGGCGATTCCGCAATCGCCGCGCGCCTTGCTGGATGCGTTGGAGGTGTGTGGACACAGCCTTTCTTTGGAGGACTACCTAGCCTTTTCGGCCGAACTGCCTGCAACAGCGCGCGATACGCTGGAGGCGGCATGGGGAGAGACAGAAGGGATACACTTGCGCGAGGTGGGCGCGACAGAACGCCAACTTTCGCCAGCAGCCCACGAAAAGCGCTTCCCCTTCCGCGCCGCGACCTTCGGCAACGTCACCGTGGTGCTCGCCCCCGATCGCGGCCGCTCCGCCGACCGCCGCGCCGACTACCACGACCCCATCCTTCCCCCGCGCCACGAACTGATCGCCTTCGGCCTTTGGCTGCAAAAATCGCTCGGCGTCCACGCCATCGTCCATGTCGGTGCCCACGGCACGCTCGAATGGCTGCCGGGCAAGACGGTGGCCCTTTCGGACAACTGCTTCCCCGAGATCGTCACCGGCTCGCTGCCGGTCATCTATCCTTTCATCGTCTCCAACCCCGGCGAAGCCGCGCAGGCCAAGCGCCGCATCTCGGCCGTCACGCTCGGCCATCTGCCGCCGCCATTGACCGGCGCCGGCCTTGATGAGAACCAACAGAAGCTGGAACGGCTTGTCGACGAATACGCCCAGGCCGACGGCCTGGACCGCCGCCGCCGCGACCGGCTGGCGAGACTCATTGTCGAGACCGCGCAGAAGTCCGGCTTGGCGGCCGAGGCCGGCGTTGCCGGCACCGATGCGCCGGACGAGGCGCTGCGCCGCATCGACGCCTGGCTTTGCGACCTCAAGGATTTCGCCGTCAAGGACGGACTGCATATCTATGGCCGCTCGCCCGATGGCGAGGTCGATCCGTCGCGCCGGCAAAGCGCCGAAGCGGAAAGGGCTGCACTGCTGGCGGCACTCGACGGTCGCCACGTCAAGGCAGGCCCAGCCGGCGCGCCGGCGCGCGGCCGTTCCGACGTGCTGCCCACCGGCCGCAACCTCTTCACCTCCGACCCCCGCACCATGCCGACGCCGACCGCCTGTGATCTCGGCCAGGCGGCGGCGGAAGAAGTCGTGCGCAGCTATATGCAAAGCCATGGCGACTGGCCGCGCTCGCTGGTCATCGACCTCTGGGGTTCAGCCTCCTTGCGCACCGGCGGAGAGGAGATTGCGCAAGGGTTGGCACTGATGGGCTGCCGGCCGCAATGGGATGCCGCGACGGGTCGCGTCACCGGCATCGAGGTGCTGCCGCCGGCCGCGCTTGGCCGCCCGCGCGTCGACGTCACCTGGCGGATCTCCGGCCTGTTCCGCGACATGTTCCCGACCCAGATCGCTTTGATTGATGCAGCCGCCAATGCGGTTGCCAGCCGCGACGAGGACGAAACAGAAAATCCCCTCGCCGCCGCGACCCGCATCCAGGGCAAGGTCGGCCCCCGCATTTTCGGCACCTCGCCCGGCACCTACGGCGCCGGCGTCGAGGATCTGCTGTCGCGCGGCGAATGGGGCGTGCGCGAGGAGATCGGCCGCGCCTATCTCGATGCCACCTCGCACGCCTATGGCGGCGCCGACGGCGAAGCGGTCTCCGCGCCCGGTGCCTTCGAGGGCCGCATCGCCGAGGCCGACCTGCTCGTCCACACCGGCGATGACCCGGGCCGCGACATCCTCGAAGGCTCGGCCGATGTCGCCTTCATCGGCGGGTTTTCGGCGGCTCTTGCCGCGCTCGGCCGGAATGCCGACCTCATCGTGCTCGACACGACCGATCCGAAGAAGCCGAAGCCGCGTTCTGTCGGCGAAGCGGTGGCCCGCGTCGTGCGTGCCCGCGCGGTCAACCCGCGCTTCATCGCCGGCCAGATGCGCCACGGCCCGCGCGGCGCCTCGGAATTCGCCGAAACGGTCGACCGCCTCGTCGGCTTCGCCGAGACCACGCATGCCATTTCGGGCGCGCTGATCGAAGCCGTGCATGACGCCTATGTTGGCGACGCAGACGTCCGCGCCTTCCTGCTGCGCGAGAACCCGGCCGCCGCCAAGGTCATCGCCGAGCGCTTTCTCTCCGCGCGGCGTCGCGGCCTCTGGCATCCGCTTCGCAATTCGATCGACGACGACCTCGCCGCCTTGATCGCCGAAGCCCAGGCAAGCGGAGTGGCGGCATGAATGCCTTCTCGCGGCGCGGTGCCTGCCCTGCCTTGAGCGCCCCGATGCAAACCGGCGACGGGCTGCTGGTGCGGCTCAATCCGATCGCAGGAGGACTTGCGCCGAAGTCGCTGATCGGACTCGGTGAATCGGCCTTGCGCCATGGCAACGGCATCATGGAAGTAACCGCGCGCGGCAGCCTGCAGATCCGCGGCCTGACTGCAGAAAGCGCTCGGCTGCTGGCGCGCGAGGTGGATGCGCTGGGTATAGCGGTGCGGAGCGGCGTGCCGGTCGAAACCGGACCGCTGGCCGGCATCGATCCGCGGGAGGTTGCCGATCCGCGCCCGCTGGCTGAGCGGATCAGGGCGGCGATTGAGGAGGCCGGGCTGACGGCGAGGCTCGGACCGAAAGTGTCGGTGGTCGTCGATGGCCGCGGACAGTTGACGATGGATACGTTGACGGCGGATGTGCGGTTGGAGGCGGTGCGGGCCGGCGAGGATGTTCGTTGGAGCGTATCGGTTGCCGGCGATGGCCGAACTGCAAAGCTTCTCGCAACGGTCGATGCGGATGCCGCGCGAGACATTACCGTGGCAACGCTCAGGATGGTCGCAGAGAAGGGCCGCGGGGCCCATGCCAGGGATTTAACAGCGAGACAGTTAGCCTCTCTCGCAAGCTGGCGTTCCTTCGCGCCCCCCTCTGTCCTGCCGGACATCTCCCCCACAAGGGGGGAGATTAGCAGCCTCGCCGCTGGCTCCCCTTCTCGAGCCAACCTGCATGTTTCGACGTCTGCGATTGGCGAAACCGCCGGCGACGGGTCAATCTCCCCCCTAGTGGGGGAGATGTCCGGCAGGACAGAGGGGGGCGCCGTAGAGCACCCTCGCTCGCCGATTAGCCTCGTCGCCCTAAGCAAAAGCAACGCCCTCGGCATCGGCCTACCCTTCGGCAGCATGCCGGCGCAGCCTCTCATCGAACTCGTGGGGCAAGCCCTGCAGCTCGGCACCACCGAAATCCGTCTCGCCCCCGGCCGCGCCCTGCTGTTCCTCGGCCTCAGTCCGGCCGCCTGCGCCTCTCTGCAAGCTTCCGCCACTACTCTCGGCTTCGTCACCTCCTCCGCCGACCCACGCACCCGCATCGCCGCCTGCCCCGGCACACCTGCCTGCGCTTCCGGCCGCATCGCCACCCGCGCCATCGCCGAGACGATCGCAAAGGAAAGCGCTGGTCTACTCGACCCCTCGCTCACCCTGCACATTTCCGGCTGCGCCAAGGGCTGCGCACATCCACGTCCCTCCATGCTGACCCTGGTCGGCGACGAAAACGGAGCCGGACTTGTCGTGGACGGGACGGCAAAGGCCCTTCCTGCCGGATACAGGCCGGGCTATGACGCCGCACGCGGCATCGGCTGCATCCTTGCCGCGGTGCGCGCGCAAAGACTTCAGGGCGAAACCGCGGCCGCTTGCCTCACAAGGCTTGGCGCGGCCGGCATCGCCGAACTCTATCGACGGAACCAGTGAATGGCCGCCTACGACTATATCCATGACGGGATGGCGATCTACGAGCGCTCTTTCGCCATCATCCGCGCCGAGGCGGACCTGTCGCGCTTCTCCGAGGCCGAGGCCGATGTCGCGATCCGCATGATCCATGCCTGCGGCCAGGTCGAAGCCGCCAGCCATTTTGTCTTCTCCAGCGATTTCGTCTTAACGGCGCGCTCGGCCCTTGCCGCCGGCGCGCCGATCTTCTGCGATGCCGAAATGGTCGCTCATGGCGTCACCCGCGCGCGCCTGGCGGCCGGCAATGAAGTGATCTGCACGCTGCGCGATCCGCGCACCGCCGAAATCGCCAAGGAAATCGGGAACACGCGTTCCGCCGCTGCGATCGACCTCTGGGGCGAACGCATGGCCGGCTCGGTCGTCGCTATCGGCAACGCGCCGACCGCGCTCTTCTATCTGCTCGAAAAATTGCGCGACGGCGCGCCGAAGCCGGCGGCGATTATCGGCATGCCGGTCGGCTTCGTGGGTGCTGCCGAATCCAAGGATGCGCTGGCCGAGAATTCCTACGGCGTGCCCTACGCCATCGTGCGCGGCAGGCTGGGCGGCAGCGCCATGACGGCGGCCGCGCTCAATTCATTGGCGAGGCCCGGGCTGTGAACGCGATTGTAAAAGGCCGTCTTGTCGGAGTCGGCACCGGTCCCGGCGATCCGGAACTGTTGACGCTGAAGGCGGCGCGCGCGCTGGCCGAGGCCGACGTCATCGCCTATTTTGCCAAGCGCGGCAACAACAGCAACGCGCGCGCCATCGTCGAGGCCCGCTTCCGGCCGGACATGATCGAGCTGCCGCTGCTCTATCCGGTGACGACCGAGATCGACAAGGACCACGACGACTACCGCTCGCAGATCGCCGATTTCTACGAACGGTCGGCCGAGCAGGTTGCCGAGCACCTCAGCGCCGGCAGGATGGTGGCGGTGCTGTCGGAAGGCGACCCGCTGTTCTACGGCTCCTACATGCACCTGCATGTGCGCCTCGCGCACCGTTTCCCGACCGAGGTCATTCCCGGCATCAGCGCCATGTCCGGCTGCTGGTCGGCGACCGGCCTGCCGATCGTCCAGGGCGACGACGTGCTCACCGTGCTGCCCGGCACGATGAGCGAGTTCGAACTGACGCGGCGGCTGGCCGACACCGATGCCGCGGTCATCATGAAGGTCGGCCGCAACCTGCCGAAGATCCGCCGCGCGCTGGAAGCGACCGGCAAGCTGGCCAAGGCGGTCTATGTCGAGCGCGGCACCATGCCGGGCAGCGTCTCGATGCGGCTCGCCGAAAAGCAGGACGACAAGGCGCCCTATTTCGCCATCGTGCTGGTCGCCGGCTGGTCGGCCCGTCCCGGAGCCTCCGGAGCAAAGCCATGAGCGGCCGCCTCACCGTCATTGGTCTCGGCCCCGGCAATGCCGATCAGGTCACGCCGCAGGCGAGCCGCGCCGTGGCCGAGGCTTTCTTCTTCTATGGTTATAAGCCCTATCTCGACCGGCTCGAGCTGAGGGACGATCAGACCCGCATCGCCTCCGACAACCGCGAGGAGCTTGCCCGCTCGAACGAGGCGCTGGCCAAGGCAGCCGAGGGCCATAACGTCGCGGTCGTGTCCGGGGGCGATCCCGGCGTTTTCGCCATGGCGGCGGCCGTCTGCGAGGCGATCGAAGCCGGTCCGGCCGAATGGCGCGCCATCGATATTTCGGTCGTTCCAGGCGTGACGGCCATGCTCGCGGTCGCCGCCCGCATCGGCGCGCCGCTCGGTCATGACTTTTGCGCCATCTCGCTCTCCGACAATCTGAAGCCGTGGGAGCTGATCGAGCTGCGGTTGCTGGCGGCTGCCGGCGCCGGCTTCGTCATCGCGCTCTACAACCCAATCAGCAACGCCCGCCCGTGGCAGCTCGCCCGCGCCTTCGAATGCCTCAAGGCGATCCTGCCCGGCACCACGCCGGTGATCTTCGGCCGTGCCGCCGGCCGGCCGGACGAGCGGATCGAGGTCTACCTTCTAGCGGATGCCGATGCGGAAAAAGCCGACATGGCGACCTGCATCATCATCGGCTCGCCCGAGACCCGGATCATCAAGCGCGGCGAGCGGCCCGCGCTGGTCTACACGCCGCGATCGGCAACGGGCTCGAAAAGATGATCGACTCTAGCCGCCAGCTGATCGACGGTTTCAGCCGAGGGAACGTCCGGCAGCGGCGGCCGGCGAACCATGATCACCTCGATGCCGAGCGACCGCGCCGCTGCTATCTTGCCATAGGTCGCCTCGCCGCCGCTGTCCTTCGAGACGACGGCATCGATGCCGTATTTTTCGAGCAGCACCCGTTCGTCAGCTTCGGGGAATGGTCCGCGCGCCAACAAGTAGAGCGCATCGGGCACCGCAAGCCTCGGCTCGACCGGATCGACACTGCGGATCAGATAACGGTGCTGCGGGGCGACTTCGAAAGCACCTGTCTCCTGCCGGCCGATCGCGAGGAAAACGCGACGCGGTGGCGTGCCGAGGGCCCTCGCCGCTTGCGGGACATTGTCGACCATCGTCCAGCGATCACCCGCGACAGGCTCCCAGCCGGGACGCCGCAGCGCAAGGATCGGCACGCCGGATTGCCTTGCCGCTTCGGCGGCGTTGGCCGAGATGCGCGCCGCGTAAGGATGCGTGGCGTCGATCAGCAGATGGATGCGTTCTTGGCGGAGGTAGGTCTCCAATCCTTCCGCGCCGCCGAAGCCGCCGGTGCGAACGGGCACGCCTTGCGCGACCGGACTTTCGGTGCGGCCGGCCAGCGACAGCGTTACGGAAAAATCCTCGCGACGCGCCAGCTTTGCCGCCAGTTGCCGGGCTTCCGTTGTGCCGCCGAGGATGAAAATACGGTGGGTCATCATGCCTGCTAAGGGTCCGCGCGGCGCCACGCTCAGCCAAAAATGGCTGACTATCGTCGGCATCGGCGAGGACGGTGTAGCGGGTCTCGGCGACGAGGCCAAGCGCCGGATCGGCGACGCCGAAGTCGTCTTCGGCGGCAAGCGGCACCTCGCGCTGGTCGCGTCCTTGGTCAAAGGCGAAATCCAGCAATGGCCGACGCCGTTCGACGCCGAGATGCATGACGTGCTGGCGCTGAAAGACAAGAATGTCTGCGTGCTAGCCTCCGGCGACCCGTTCTTCCACGGTGTCGGCGTCACGCTGGCGCGCAAGGTCAAGGCCGATGAGATGATCGTCCTGCCGGCGCCGTCGTCGCTCTCGCTGGCCGCATCCCGGCTGGGCTGGGCCTTGCAGGAGATCGAAACCATTTCGCTGCACGGCCATTCGGTCGACCTGATCCGGCCGTTGCTGCATCCCGGCACGCGCATCCTGGCGCTGACATCCGACGGTGACGCCCCGGCCGCCATCGCCGGACTGCTCGACGAACTCTGCTTCGGCCCTTCGCGATTGACCATCCTCGAGGCGCTCGGCGGTCCCGACGAAACGCGCCGCGCCGCCCGCGCCGACAGCTTCGATCTCAAAGACATCAACCCGCTCAACGTGCTGGCGCTGGAAATTGAGCAGACACCGGATGCGCGCGTCCTGCCTTTGACCGTCGGCCTTGCCGACCATCTGTTCGAGCATGACGGCCAGATCACCAAGCGCGAGATCCGCGCCATCACGCTCTCGGCGCTGGCGCCGAGACGCGGCGAATTGCTGTGGGACGTCGGCGCCGGTTCCGGCTCGATCGGCATCGAGTGGATGCTGGCCCACCCGTCGATGCGGGCGATTGCCATCGAAGCCGACAGCGAGCGCGCCGCCCGCATCCACCGCAACGCTGCGCATTGCGGCGTGCCTGGCCTTGCCGTGATCGAAGGCTCGGCGCCGAAGGCTCTGGCCAAGCTGGAGACGCCGGACGCGATCTTCATCGGCGGCGGCGGCAGCGACGCCGGCGTGCTGGACAAGGCGATCACGGCGCTGCGTCCCGGCGGCCGGCTGGTCGCCAACGCGGTGACGCTGGAGATGGAGGCGCTGCTGCTCGACCAGTGCAACCGGCGCGGCGGCGACCTTACCCGCATCGCTCTTTCGCGCGCGGCCCCGGTCGGGTCCATGCAGGCCTGGCGTCCGGCGATGCCCGTCATTCAGTGGAGCTGGGTAAAGCCATGATGATCGCGGGCATCGGCAGCCGGAAAGGCGTGACACCGCGCGATGTGCGCGCCGCGATCGAAACCGCGCTCGAAGCGCATGGGCTGGCGATGACCGCGCTTTCGGCGCTGGCGACCGGCGAAATCAAGCGCGACGAGGAAGCGATCTTCCTCGCAGGTCGTGATCTTGCGCTGCCGGTGATCGTCGTCACCGACGACGCGCTGCAGGTCGCCGCCTCCGGCACGATCAGCCTGTCCGAATTGTCGCAAGCGCATGCCGGCATACCGTCGGTTTCGGAAGCGTCGGCCCTGGCCGCGGCAGGCAAGGACGCAAAACTGCTCGGGCCGCGCACGGTGCTCGGCCCGGTGACCTGCGCCATAGCGCTTGGCGGAGGTGCCGAATGACCGTCCATTTCATCGGCGCCGGCCCGGGCGCGGCCGACCTCATCACCTTGCGCGGCAGCCGCCTGCTCGCATCTTGCCCAGTCTGTCTCTATGCCGGCTCGATCGTCGCGCCGGAACTGCTCGAACATTGCGCGCCGGGAACCAAGCTCATCGACACGGCGCCGATGTCGCTCGACGAGATCGAGGCGGAATATGTCGCCGCCCACAAGGCCGGCCAGGACGTCGCGCGGCTGCATTCCGGCGACCTTTCGGTCTGGAGCGCGGTGGCAGAGCAGATCAGGCGCCTGGAGAAACACGACATCCCCTACACGCTGACGCCGGGCGTGCCGTCCTTCGCGGCGGCAGCGGCAGCGCTTCGCCGCGAGCTCACCATCCCCGAGCTCGCTCAAAGCCTGGTGCTGACCCGCGTCTCCGGTCGCGCCTCGAAGATGCCGCCGGGCGAAACGCTGGCCGGCTTCGGCCGCACCGGCGCCACGCTTGCCGTTCACCTTGCCATCCATGCCATCGACCGCGTCGTTGCCGAGTTGACGCCCCTCTACGGCGCCGAATGCCCTGTAGCGGTCGTCTTCCGCGCCTCCTGGCCGGACGAGCGCATCCTGACCGGCACCCTGGGCACCATCGAAGCGCAGCTTGCGGAAAACCCGATGGAGCGCACGGCGATCATCTTCGTCGGCAGCGTCTTGGCCGCGCAGGATTTCGGCGAAAGCTCACTCTATGACGCCCATTACCAGCGGCGTTTTCGCGGACGGGACGGATTGTGAACGGCATCGCCAACAGAAACGGACAGGCCACGGTGGATCAGGCGCTGGCGCGGCTGAACTTCAAGCCGCGCACGCTCGAGCCCGGTCATGTCTGGCTGGCCGGCGCCGGCCCGGGCGATCCCGGCTGCCTGACACTGGAGGTGCTGGCGGCGCTCGGGCAGTGCGATGCGCTGGTCTATGACGCGCTGGTTTCGCCGGATGTCGTGGCGGTCGCCGACGGCGCCGAGCTTTTCTATGCCGGAAAGCGTGGCGGACAGCCGTCGATGAAGCAGGACGACATCAACGCTCTGCTTGTGCGGCTGGCGCGCGAGGGCCGCCGTGTCGTGCGGCTCAAAGGCGGCGACCCGTATATCTTCGGCCGGGGCGGCGAAGAAGCCTTGGCGCTTGCGCACGAAAACGTTCCGTTCCGCGTTCTCTCCGGCCTCACCTCCGGTCTGAGCGCCTTGGCCGCCACCGGCATCCCCGCCACCATGCGCGGCATCAACAAGGCGGTCATCCTCGCCACCGGCCATGCCGCGGGCACCGATGATGATCTCGACTGGGCTGCGGTCGCCCGCACCGGCCAGCCGGTTGTCGTCTATATGGGCATGGCCAACCTGCCGGTGATAGCGGCAAAGCTGCTCAGCGGCGGCCTGGCGCCGTCGACGCCGGCGGCCGTGATCGTCGCCGCGACCACGCCGCAGGAGCGCATCGTCGTCGCCACGCTCGCGACAATCGCCGACGAGGCCACGGCCGCCGGGCTCGCCTCGCCGGCGCTGATCGTTGTCGGCGGCATCGTCGCCATGCGGGCGGCACTGGCGGGCGGCACGTGACGGCGCGGGCGATCATCATCGGCGCGCCGCGCTCCGGCTCGGGCAAGACCAGCGTCACCATCGGTCTGCTGCGCGCGCTTGCCCGGCGCGGGTTGAAGGTGCGCGGAGCGAAATCCGGACCGGACTATATCGACCCCGGCTTCCACGCGGCCGCCACGGGCCTGTCCGGCGTCAACCTCGACAGTTGGGCGATGTCGCCTTCCCTGCTCAACGCACTGGCCGCGCAGGCGGCGGACGACGCCGAATACGTCATCCTGGAAAGCGCGATGGGCCTGTTCGACGGCATTCCCGCGCCGGAGGGACGATCGGGCTCCGCAGCCGATCTTGCCCGGCTCTACGGCCTGCCGGCGCTCTTGGTGCTCGACGTTTCGGGACAGTCGACCACGGCGGCCGCCGTCGCCAAGGGTTTTGCCACCTACGATCCGGACGTGCGCATGGCTGGTGTCGTGCTCAATCGCCTCGGCAGCGAGCGCCACCGGCGATTGTCGGGCGACGCCATCGAGGCGATCGGCCTGCCGGTGGTCGGCGCCATCATGCGCGATCCCACGCTCAACCTGCCGGAGCGGCATCTTGGCCTTGTCCAGGCTGGCGAATATGAAAACCTGATGGCGCATCTCGACCGGCTGGCCGACATGGTCGAGAAGTCGCTCGACATCGACGCAATCCTGAAGCTGACGACGCCGCTGGAACCTGTGACTGGCGACTTTGGCGACGCGTTGCAGCCGCCCGGACAGCGCATCGCGCTGGCCGAGGACGCAGCCTTCACCTTCCTCTACCCGCATGTCGTCACGCACTGGCGCAAGGCCGGCGCCGAGATCGCCCCGTTCTCGCCGCTTGCCGATGAGGCGCCGGCCGAAGACTGCGACGTCTGCTGGTTGTCCGGCGGCTATCCTGAATTGCATGCCGCCAGGCTCGCGGCAGCGATGAACTTCCGCGAGGGAATGGCTCGCTTCGCCGCAACCAAGCCGGTGCATGGCGAGTGCGGCGGCTTCATGGTGCTGGGAGAGGCACTGGAAGACGCGGATGGCGAGAGCCACGAAATGCTTGGCCTGCTCGGCCATTCCACCAGCTTCGCCAGGCGCAAGATGAATCTCGGTTACCGCGAGGCGCGGCTGCGCTCCGCCTGCCCGCTCGGCGTCGAAGGCACGCTGATCCGCGGCCACGAGTTCCACTATGCGCAAATGACCGCCACCGGCAATGACGAGCCGCTGGCCGACCTCGCCGACGGCCAGGGCAATCCATTGGGCGCCTCGGGCTACCGGCGCGGCCATGTCAGCGGCACCTTCTTCCACGCCATTGCGAGGGGCGGATGAGCGGCCTTTCCGAGCCTCGCCAGTTGCTGGACGATATCGGCCTGAGCCTTGTCTTCTTCACGAGGCTGAGGCTGCCGTCGAGCGATTTCGGCGGCCGCGGCCTTGCCGACGCCATCTGGGCCGCGCCCTTCGCCGGTCTCGCCGTCGCCGTCATCGGCGCGCTTGTCTATGCCATTGCCGTCGCCCTGGGGCTTGCCGGCAGTCCGGCCTCGGCGCTCGCACTTGCCGCGACGATGCTCGCCACCGGCTGCCTGCACGAGGACGGCCTCTCCGACATCGCCGATGGCTTCGGCGGCGGCCGGACCCGCGAAAGGAAACTGGAGATCATGCGCGACAGCCGCATCGGCGCCTATGGCGCGGCGGCGCTCGGCGTCTCGCTGCTCATCCGCTGGAGCGCGTTGTCGGAACTGGCCGGCCCAGGTCATGTCTTCCTGGCGCTTTTGGCGGCACATGCCGCCTCGCGCGGCCTGATCGGCGCCTTCATGCATCTGCTGCCGCCGGCTCGCGCCGACGGCCTGTCGGCGAATGCCGGCACCGTAGCCTTCGAGACAGCCGTCTTCGGGGCAGCGCTCGGCGCGGTGGCGCTGCTGGCGCTCGGCCTTGGCGGCGCCATTGCCGCGCTCATCCTGCTCGGCCTCTTATTCGCCGCGTTCCGCTCGCTTTGCCTCAGCCAGATCGGCGGTCAGACCGGCGACACGATCGGCGCGCTGCAGCAGCTCGGCGAGATCGCGGTGCTGCTTGCCGCTTCCGTTTGCCTTTCCTGATTCTCTTTCGGAGACCTTGCCCCCATGTCCCCCCAATCAACGTCCTTCAAATCGCTCGAAGACCTTCGCGCCGCCTGCCTCGATCTCCCCGCCGGCAGCGATACTGCCGCCGCTGCGGTCGCCAGGCGCCAGGACACTTTGACCAAGCCCCCGGGCAGCCTCGGCCGTCTTGAAACGATCGCTGCCTGGCTGGGCCGCTGGCAGGGCCGCGACGTGCCGAAGCTGGACGCGGTGAAAGTCTTCGTCTTTGCCGGCAATCACGGGGTTACCGCGCAGGGCGTGTCGGCCTATCCGTCGGAGGTCACCGTCCAAATGGTGGCGAATTTCGCCGGCGGCGGCGCCGCCATCAACCAGCTCGCCCGTATTGCCGGTGCAAAGCTCGATGTCATCCCGCTCGATCTCGACCACCCGACCGGCGATTTCACGATAACGCCGGCCATGGACGAGCAGACCTTCCTCGCCGCGGTCTCGGCCGGCTATGATGCCGTGACCGAAGACCTCGACCTCGTCTGCTTCGGCGAGATGGGTATCGGCAACACCACGCCGGCCGCGGCGATCTCGACGGCCCTCTTCGGCGGCGGCGCGGAAAAATGGACCGGCCGCGGCACCGGCGTCGACGACGCCGGTCTGCAGCGCAAGGTCGTGGCCATCGAGGCGGGCATAAAGCGCCATGCCGATTCGCTGTCGGACCCTCTGAAGATCGCCGCGGCGCTTGGCGGACGCGAGCTCGCCGCGATCTTCGGCGCCACGCTTGCCGCGCGCAAGAACAACGTGCCGGTGCTGCTCGACGGCTTCGTCTGCACCGCCGCGGCAGCGCCGCTGGCAAGATTGCACCCGACCGGGCTGGCCCACACCATCGCCGCCCACGTCTCGGCCGAAGCCGGCCACCGCCGCCTGCTCGAGGCGCTCGGCCTGCCGCCGCTGCTCGATCTTGGCATGCGGCTCGGCGAGGGCTCCGGCGCCTGCCTTGCCGTCAACATCGTGCGCTCGGCGCTCGAATGCCACGCAAGGATGGCGAGCTTCGCCGAGGCCGGTGTTTCGGAAAAGTAATAAACAAAACGGCGGGTTGCCCCTCACGGGCGACTCGCCGGTCAAACCTCAGCGGCCTCATATCCCAACGGCCCCTGAGCAGGCGGCCGCTTCGAGCGTAGGGTTTTTCATCGAATTCAAGAGGAAAATTTGGTGGGTGTGCACAGGATCGAACTGTGGACCCGCTGATTAAGAGTCAGCTGCTCTACCAACTGAGCTACACACCCACACCGCCGGGAAAACCAGCGTCGGCGGCGCATATAGCCGCCGCTTTCGGTCATGTCTAGCCCTGCCGGATCATTTCCCGACAAATCGCCTAAGTGCCGCACCCGTCACACAGAAAGCTTGCCTTCGGCCAACTTCACGGCATGGCCGCCGATGCGGGCGGCGGCGAGCTTTCCGCCTTCGACATTGAGCTCCAGCCTGATGCGCGACGGCCTGCCCATCTCCAGCCCCTGCTCGATCCACAGCTGCGAGATTCCGTCCGTCGGGCCGTCGAAATGCATGATCGCGCCGGCAAAGGCGGCCGCCGCCGAGCCTGTCGCCGGATCCTCGTAGGACGGCGTGCCGGGCACGATCATGCGCACATGGAAGGCGCTGTCGTGGTGCACCGTCTCGCGGCAATAGACATAAGGGCTGGCGAAGGCCCATTCGCTCTTGCGGGGTGCCAATTCCGACCACGCCTGGTTGTCCAGCCTGATCTTGGCCGCCGCTTCAAGGTCCGCAACCGGAATGGTGACGTAAGGCACGCCGGCCGACCAGAAGGCGACGCGGTGATTCTCAAAGCCGAGCTCGTGTGGGCCAAGGCCGAGCGCCGCGCCGATCATTTCCGGGTCGGCAACGAGTTCCAGCCGCTCCGGCAGTTTCGCCAGGTCGAATTCGGCAAAGATGGCGCCGTCATGCTTGCTCACCGCGCAGCGCACCGGGCCGATATTCTCCTCCAACACGAAGATGCCCGCCGACTCGCCCGCCAGTTCCGCAAGCGCGATCGCCGAACCGACCGTCGGATGGCCGGCGAACGGCATCTCGTAATCCGGCGTGAAGATACGGATACGGTTGCGGTGCTTGGGATTTTCCGGCGGCAGCACGAAAACCGTCTCCGACAGGTTGAATTCGCGCGCGATCGCCTGCATGGCGGCCATGTCCAGCCCCTCGCTGTCGAGCACCACGGCCACCGGATTCCCGGCCAGCCGCTCGGTCGTAAACACATCGTAAAGCAAGTAGTTGCGCGCCATCGAGAAAACCTTCCGCATCGTCTCGAATTTCTGCCTCAATCCCAACATGAGGGAAATTTAATTTGAAATTCGAACCTTAAGGCCTGATCTGTGCATGGATAGGGACGTCGATTTTTCGCTATAGGGGTCTGGGGTGGACCAGGTTGTCAATCCGCCAAACGCAGAATCCGATACTTCCATCGAGGCGGCTCTCGGGCTCGATCGCAAAGGCGTGCGCCGCAAGCGCCGCCGCGGCTGGCTCTACGCGCTGCTGGCGCTGGCGGTCGTGGCGGCCGCGATCGGCGCCTACCGGTGGAACGCCGCCTCGCCGCCCCGGATCGAATACACGACCGCTCCGGCGGCAGTCGCCGATCTGACCGTCCGGGTGTCGGCGACCGGCACGCTGCAGCCGCTGACGCAGGTCGACATCTCCAGCGAGCTTTCGGGCATCGTCCGCTCTGTCGCGGTCGGCGAAAACCAGCAGGTCAGGAAGGGCGACGTGCTGGCGACGCTCGACACCGCCAAGCTCGAGGTCCAGATCGAGCGCGCCACCGCCTCGGCCAAGGCGGCAGCAGCGGCCGTCGAGAATGCCAAGGTCACATTGCAGGAAAACGAGAACGCGGTGGTGCGCGCGAGCGCGCTCACCAAACGCGGCATGGCGACTGACCAGTCGCTCGAGGCAGCGGCCGCGACGCGCGATCGCTCCAAGGCGGCGCTCGACAGCGCCGAGGCCAATCTCGCCATCGCCGAGGCCGATCTGAAAGCGCAGCAGACCGATCTCGCCAAGAGCACGATCTACGCCCCGATCGACGGCATCGTGCTCACCCGCTCGGTCGATCCGGGACAGACGGTCGCTTCTTCGCTGCAGGCGCCGGTGCTCTTCGTCATCGCCGCCGACTTGCGGAACATGGAGCTGCAGGCGGCGGTGGACGAGGCCGATATCGGCCAGGTCAAGCCCGGCCAGCATGCCCGCTTCACCGTCGACGCGTTCCCGGACCGTCCCTTCGACGCCGAGATCCGCGACATCTCCTACGCCTCGGTCACCACCGACGGCGTCGTCACCTACAATGCGCGGCTCGATGTCGACAACAGCGAGCTGCTGCTCAGGCCTGGCATGACCGCCACGGTCGCGGTGGTGACCAGGCAGGCCAAGGGTGTGCTGACCGTGCCGGCCACCGCCTTCCGCTATCGTCCGGCGCAACAAGCGGCCCGCGGCTGGAGCCTGACCGACCTTTTCACCGGCCGCATGGGCCGTCCGAACCGGCAGCGCGAGGCGACCAAGGCGCCGACCGACGGCTCGCGCACCCTCTATGTGCTGAAAAACGGGTGGCCGCATTCCGTCAACGTCAGGATCGGCTCGACCGACGGCGAGTTGACCGAGATCACGTCCGGCCTCGAGGAAGGCGCCGAGGTCATCACCGGCTCGCAGCAGCGGAGCTGATCCGTGTCCGCTCCCCTGCTCATCACTTTCGACAAGGTCTGGAAGAGCTATGGCGAAGGCGAGGCGCGCGTGGACGCGCTTGCCGGCGTCGATCTCGCCATCCGCAAAGGCGAGTTCGTCGCCATCATGGGGCCGTCCGGCTCGGGCAAGTCGACGGCCATGAACGTCATCGGCTGCCTCGACACGCCGACCGCCGGAACCTACCGCTTCATGGGCGTCGATGCCGGCCGGCTCGACCGCAACCGCCGCGCCCTCCTGCGCAACCTCTATGTTGGCTTCGTCTTCCAGGGCTACAACCTGCTGCCTCGCACCACGGCGGCGGAGAATGTCGAGCTGCCGCTGATCTATCGCGGCGTTTCCGCTCGCGAGCGTCGGGAGTTGGCCATGCAGGCGCTCGCCCAGGTCGGGCTTGTCGGGCGCGAGCATCACACGCCGGCCGAGCTCTCGGGCGGCCAGCAGCAACGCGTTGCCATCGCCCGCGCCATCGTCACCAAGCCGACGCTGCTTGTCGCCGACGAACCGACCGGAAATCTCGACACAGCGCGCACGCACGAAATCATGGAATTGCTGGCCAGGCTGAACGCCGAGCTCGGCCTCACCATCGTCATGGTCACGCACGAGGCCGATGTCGCCGAATATGCCGAGCGCACCGTACGCTTCCTCGACGGCCACGTCGCTTCGGATACAGCGAAAGCCGAGGCCGCATGATCTGGGAGACCGTCCGCCTTTCGCTGATTTCCATACGCCGCAACGTGCTGCGCTCGTTCCTAACATTGCTCGGCATCGTCATCGGCGTCGCCGCGGTCATCGCCATGCTGACCATCGGCTCGGGCACCACCGAGAAGGTCAAGACCGACATCTCGAAACTCGGCAGCAACCTGCTCGTCGTCCGCTCCGGCCGTCCGGCAGGCCCTGGCGGGCCGGGCGGGCTCGACCAGGTCACTCGACCGCTGGCCGCCAAGGATGTTGAAGCGCTTGTCGCCCATCTCAGCGGCGCCCGCGCCATCGCGCCGGCCTCGCAGAAGCAGGTCCGCGTCATCTTCGGCACGGAGAGCCTGACGTCGGGCGTCACCGGCACCGACAGCGCCTATCTCGACGCGCGCGACTGGAAGCTGGTTTCCGGCCGCCCCTTCAGCGATTCCGAGACCCGTGCCGGCGCCGGCGTTTGCATGATCGGCGAGACGGTGCGCCAGCAATTCTTCGGTGCGGGCGATCCCGAAGGCGAGATCATCCGCGTCAACCGCACCTCCTGCAGGATCATCGGCCTCCTTGAGCCGAAAGGCTATACCGGCTTCGGCCAGGATCAGGACAACGTCGTGCTGATGCCTTTGGCCGCCTACCAGCGGCGCATCGCCGGCAACCGCGACATCGACTCGATCTACATAGCCGCCGACGACAGGACGCCGACGTCCGAACTGCAGCCGCGCGTCGAGGACATCCTGCGCGACACGCGCCGCGTCACGCCGGACCGCGATCCCGATTTCTCGATCCGCGACATGACCCAGATCGCCGACGCCATGGCCAGCGCCACCACCACCATGACCGGAATGCTGGGCGCCGTCGCCGGGGTCAGCCTGCTTGTCGGCGGCATCGGCATCATGAACATCATGCTGGTGTCGGTCACCGAGCGCACGCGCGAGATCGGCATCAGGCTGGCGATCGGCGCGCACGAAAAGCACATCCTGATCCAGTTCCTGGTCGAGGCGACGGTGCTGTCGCTGCTCGGCGGCATCATCGGCATCCTGATCGGCCTGGCGATCGCCGGCCTCGCCTCGGCGACGCTCACGATACCCTTCGCGCCAAGCCCGGCAGTCATCCTGCTCGCCGTCGGTTTCTCGGCGCTGATCGGCATGGTGTTCGGATTCTTCCCGGCGTTGCGCGGCGCAAGGCTCGACCCGATCGACGCGCTGAGGCATGAATAGGCGCGGCCGCGAAGGGAGTCGCCCGCCCTCTGTTGCCGCACACCCGGCAATGCGGTTGCAGTGGCCTTTGCTATGTGGGGGAGATCCGAATGAGCAAGAAGGCGCGGCTGATCCTGGTGCTGGCGATCTTCGAGGTCGCCTTGGCCGGCCTGTGGTGGTATCTGGCCCGCTACGGCATCCAAAATCCCGATCGCGTCGCTGCGGATTTCCAGGAGGTTGTCGGCCAGACGATGGGAATGGCGATGGGCGCGCTGCTCGGCCTCGGCGTCATGTTGTTTTTCGTCGCCGCCCGCAACGACCGCAAGGCATTGCAGGACAAGGGGCGACGCTGACCATCCTCAAGATCGCGACCTGTCAAAACGGAAGTCGCGCATTCTCTTTGACCTCTTTCATGACGAAGAATGTCCGGGTCTGCCGGACGCCCGGCAGCGCGATCAGCTTCTGCCCGTGGAGCTTGTTGAAATCCGCCATGTCCCGCACTCTTATCTTAAGCAGATAGTCGAAGTCGCCCGCCACCAGATTGCAATCCAGCACCTCCTTGAGCTTGAGCACGGCCTCCTCGAAAGCGGCGAAGCTTTCCGGCGTCGAGCGGTCGAGCACGACGCCGACCATCACCAGCGCGCCAAGCGCTACGGCGGCGGGAGCGATCTCAGCCCTGACCCCGGTGATGTAGCCCTCTTCGAACAGGCGTTGCGTGCGCCGGTGGCATGTGGCGGCGCTGACATTCACGCGCGCCGCCAGTTCCGCATTGGTCAGCCGTCCCTCGGACTGAAGGGTCCGCAGGATCTTGATGTCGATGCGGTCGAAAGTTGGGTCGGAAGATTCTTCCATTTTCATGCGCCTGAGTGGACAATCAAGACCAAGTTTAGCGTATTTTTGATGGAAGTGGAAAAATCCTGGCGAGCCTTCGAGAGCACCTTTCGCCCTCGTTCGGCTATCCTTTGTCTATCGAAAACCACCGTGGCGGAGGACAGATCGATGTCACTTCTCGACAAGTTTGAACGCTATCCGCTGACCTTCGGCCCGACGCCGATCGAGCATCTGCCGCGCCTGAGCGCGGCGCTGGGCGGGAAGGTGCAAGTCTACGCAAAGCGTGACGATTGCAATTCCGGTCTCGCCATGGGCGGGAACAAGCTGAGAAAGCTCGAATACATCGTGCCGGACGCTCTTCGCACCGGCGCCGACACGCTGGTATCGATCGGCGGCGTCCAGTCGAACCACACCCGCATGGTGGCGGCGACGGCAGCCAAGATCGGCATGAAATGCGTGGTGATCCAGGAGAAATGGGTGCCGCACTATGATGCGGTCTACGACCGGGTCGGAAACATCCTGCTGACGCGCCTGATGGGCGCGGACAGCCGGCTCGTCGACGACGGTTTCGACATCGGCATCCGCAAGAGCTGGCAGGACGCGATCCAGTCGGTGAAGGACGCGGGCGGCAGGCCCTATCCGATTCCCGCTGGTGCCTCGGTGCACAAGTTTGGCGGGTTGGGCTATGTCGGCTTTGCCGAGGAGGTGGCGAGGCAAGAGGCCGAGCTCGGCTTCACCTTCGACTACATCATCGTGTGCGTTGTGACCGGGTCGACGCAGGCCGGCATGATCGTCGGCTTCGCCGCCCAGGACCGGGCCGACCGGGTGATCGGCATAGACGCCTCCGGGACATTCGACCAGACCCGCGCGCAGGTTCGCCGCATCGTCGACGACACCGCCGCACTCGTCGGTCTGGGCCGCACCGTCCGCGACGATGAGATCGTGATCAATCCCGACTACGCCTATCCGGCCTATGGCGTTCCCTCGGAGGCCACGAACGACGCGATCCGGCTGGCGGCCCGCACGGAGGCCATGATCACCGATCCGGTCTACGAGGGAAAATCTATGCAGGGCCTGATCGATCTGACCAGGAAAGGCTTCTTTCCCGAAGGTTCGAGAATTCTCTACGCGCATCTCGGTGGCGCACCGGCCATCAACGGCTACAGCTATTATTACAAGGACGAACGCCCGGCGACCAAGCTCGCGGGCGAGCCCGCCGCCCGGGAACGCGCGCCTGAGGACATGTTGCTTCCAATCTTTCCATGATCCGGCTTCGTCCAGGCGGCTGCCAAAGTGACGTGTTGCCGGATCGTGAGAGACGTTGCGCCTGCAAGGCGACATCCAGGATCAGAGATCCGCGTCGCTGCCAGCAAAGTGCCACTCGATCAGCGGCTTCATGTGGCCCATCAGGCCGTCCGGCAGGTCATCGGCATCGCGGATGATGACCGGCCCCTCGATCTCCGGCTCGGTCTCGGCGGCAACGAAGGCGCTGATGCGCCGCGCCAGATCATCGGCATGTTCGGCCACCCGGTAGCGGCGGAAGATCACCGTGCCGCTCGCCGTCGACAGCGCGTGATAGCGCCGTCCCGGCCGGGCCGCTGACAGATCGATCCCGGTCTCCTCGCCCACCTCGCGGATCATGTTGAAATCGACATCGACGAGGCCGTCGCGGAAATCGACGGGCTCGAAGGAGCCTGCTGCGAAGTAGACGCAGCCGGCGTTCACCGTGTGCGCGCCCATGCGGATCGCCACCAGCGCATTGTCGCCGGCGACCAGCACGGCATGCGCATAGGCATGTTCGGCGCCGCTGAGCTCCCGGTTCTTGCGCCAGAGCATGAAGGTCGAATACCTCACCGCATGGCAGCGGCCGATGAGCCGCCTGTCGCGATAGCCCAGAGCCGAAAGCAGCACCACCGTGCCGTCGTACAGCGCCGGCTTCGCCGCCGTTTCGCGCCGCCAGTTCTCGGCGATCGCTGGCTGGTTGTCCCGTTCGAACGGATGAGCAGATGGGTCGAGCCGCACGTCGACTTCATCGACCGGCAAGATGACGTTGCGCGGCAGGTCGAAGCCCATCGTGCTCAAGCCATGTCCAGGGTGATCACCACCGGGCAATGGTCCGAGGCCTTCGGCCTGTCCCAGCCGGCGCGCGGGAAACGCTCGACCTCCTGCCCGGACGGAAAGATGGTGCGCCACGGCTGGCCGTTACGGATGATCTCCGGTACCGCGGTGGCGTTCTTCGCCGCAAGCGCCTTCGAGAGCAGGATGTAGTCGAGCTGGCACAGGTGCCGCTCCTCCGGTCCGCGCGTGTGATAAAAACTCCAGCGGTCCATCTCCGGCCGCCGCTCCACGACATTTTCGCAAAAGCCGCCGGCGGTCAGAACGTTGATCGCGGATTGGGCTTCGTCGACCACCTCGAAACGGTAGCCGTCGAAGCTGTCGCCTTCGATCTTCAGCCGCTGCCGGTAGTCGTTCATGTCGCCGCAGATCGCCCAGCGTTTGTCGGCGGCATGGTCCTTGCCGAAACGGTCCTCGATGATGCGGCGCACGGCCTGCGCCTCGGCGATGCGCAGCGGCATCGTCGCCTCGCGGCCGTCGAGCCCGTTGCGCGGCGAGCCCATCGACTTGAAATGCACCAGATAGAGCGTCAGCGGCACGCCGCCGACCGTCACGTCGATCTCCAGGCAATCGCGCCGGAAGATGCGGTCGCTGGCCAGATGCCCGAATGCCGCAAGCTCCGGGGTGAACAGGCCGAACTGCTCGAACGTGACATAGGCGTGGCTGGTCATGCGCACGAACTCGATCGGCTGGCCCTGGGCCGTCTCGCTGCGCATCATCACGGCGACGTCGATGCCGCGGGAGTCGTTGCCGGCGGTGGTGTATTTCTGGCGGTAGCCCTGCCCGATCATCTTGAAGAGATAGCCATATTCGAAGGCCTTCAGCGCCTCGATATTGTCGACCTCCTGCATGCAGATGATATCCGCGCGGGTCGCGGCTATGGCGAGCGCCGTCAGCTGGCGGGTGTCGTCGGACTGAGCGATGGTGCGCGCCTGTTCGAGCAGCCTGTACTCGGCCTCGCTCTGGATATCGAACAGCGCCAGCGTCCGGTCCTCGTTGAGCTGGTTGCGATAGCCGGAGAAATCGAACCTGTTCATCAGGTTCTCGACGTTGAAGGTGGCAAGGCGCAGCGACATGGCCGAGACCTTTGCCTGCAAGCCAAGGCGAAGACAAGAGCCAGGCGCATGCCCGTCATGGTTGACGGAACCTTTCCGTTCATCCTCCGTTCAGACGGAAAGTCCCATCAATAGGCCCATTCCCGGGGTGTTCTGGGCGTGGGGCCTTACTCCTTGGAGAGTGAAATGAAACCGCTCTTGTCTTCCCTCGGATCCGGGCTGGTGACCTTGGGTCTCCTTGCGGGCTTGGCGGTGCCGTCGATTGCCGGCCCGATCCTGCAGCCCGATCTTTCGACCGCGACCAATGCGACCGCGCCGCAAATCATCCCGGTCCGTGACGAATGGGCCGGCGGCAACAACAACTCGCCGCAGATGTATGACTGGCGCTGGCGGCGCGGCGGCGAGTGGCGCGGCCGCGACTCCAGATGGCGCGGCGATAACTTCCGCAGCCGCCATTTCTCCCGCAACTGGGATGGCGGCGATGGCGACTGGCGCTGGCGGCATCATCGCCATCATCGGCATTTCAGTGATAGCGACGCGGCCATTCTGGGCCTCGGCCTCGGCCTGGGCCTGGGCAGCCTAGCCTACGGCAACTACTACGATCCCTACTATTACGATCCCTATCCGCGCTACTATCAGCCGCGGCGCATCTACCGGACCGAACGGCTTTCCAGGGCCCATGTCCAATGGTGCTACGACCGCTACCGGTCCTACCGGGCCTGGGACAACACGTTCCAGCCCAACTACGGCCCGCGCCGGCAGTGCATATCGCCCTATATCTGAGCGTGTGGGCAGCAAGAAAGAGGCGGCGCCCATCGCGGCGCCGTTTCTTTTTCGGCAAAAGCGTTCGCCCGCGGGGCGATAACCTTAAATTCAGCGGGGGCGGCTATCCTTGGTGCCGGTGCCCCCAACACGACGATCGCCGTGTCGCGATTTGCTAGAGCAATTCCAGGAAAAATATGAGCGGTTTTCCGTCCGGAATTGCGTAAAAACAAGGAGATAGGTCGTTTCGCCGTTTCCGTGAAACGGTGAAACGCGCTAGGATTTGCCTGCCATGACCGACGACGAACTGAGAGGCAAGCGCAGGCAACGCGTGCTGAAAGGCGCGGCGATCCTGACCGGCATCAACAATTCCGAGGTCGCGTGCACGGTGCGCAACATGCATCCGGGCGGCGCCGAGCTGAAGGTGCCGGTCGAGGCGCGCGTGCCCGACGAATTCCTGCTTTACGTGGCGACCGACGGCATCGGCTACAAGGCGGTCGTCCGCTGGCGCCGCGAGGACCGCATCGGCGTCGAGTTCACCGGCACCGAGCGGAAGCCGCGCTGGCATTACGGATGAACACGGAAAAGCCGGCGGATCGCTCCGCCGGCTTGCTGTTTCACACCGGAAGCTTGAAAACGTGGGTCGCCTTAGTTCTTCGCCTTGTCGACCAGCTTGTTCTTGGCGATCCACGGCATCATCGCGCGCAGCTTCGCACCCACCTCTTCGATCTGGTGGCTGTCGTTGTTGCGGCGGATGCCCTTGAAGCGCGACAGACCGGCGCGGTATTCCTGCATCCATTCCGAGGTGAACTTGCCGGTCTGGATGTCCTTCAGGATGCGCTTCATCTCGGCCTTGGTGTCGGCGGTGATGATGCGCGGGCCCGAGACATATTCGCCCCATTCGGCAGTGTTCGAGATCGAGTAGTTCATGTTGGCTATGCCGCCCTCATAGATCAGGTCGACGATCAGCTTGACCTCGTGCAGGCACTCGAAATAGGCCATTTCCGGGGCGTAGCCGGCTTCCACCAGCGTCTCGAAGCCGGCGCGGATCAGCTCGACCAGGCCGCCGCACAGCACAACCTGCTCGCCGAACAGGTCGGTCTCGCATTCCTCGCGGAAATTGGTCTCGATGATGCCCGAGCGGCCGCCGCCGACGCCGCAGGCGTAGGAGAGGGCGAGATCGAGCGCGTTGCCCGAGGCATCCTGGTTGACGGCGACCAGGCACGGCACGCCGCCGCCCCTCTGGTATTCGCCGCGCACCGTGTGGCCCGGGCCCTTCGGCGCGATCATGACGACGTCGACCGAGGCCTTCGGCTCGATCAGGCCAAAATGCACGTTGAGGCCGTGCGCGAAGGCGATCGCGGCGCCGTCGCGGATATTCGGCGCGATCTCGTTCTTGTAGATGTCGGCCTGCAATTCGTCGGGCGTCGCCATCATCATCAGGTCGGCCCATTTGGCGGCGTCGGCCACGCTCATTACCTTGAGCCCGTCGGCCTCGACCTTCTTGGCGGTCGCCGAACCGGCCTTGAGACCGATGGCGATCTCCTTGACGCCGGAATCCTTGAGGTTGAGCGCATGCGCCCGGCCCTGGCTGCCATAGCCGATGATGGCGACCTTCTTACCCTTGATCAGATTGAGATCGGCGTCACGATCGTAATAGACACGCATTTCGTCTTCCTTCCCGTTTTGAAGATCAGAGCATGATGCCGAAAAGTGTGAAGCGGTTTTCGGACGACATCATTCACTATCTCTTTGATTTGGAGCCGGATTCAGATTTCAGGTCGACTTGATCTGAAATCATCCGGCTCCAGGGCCTTGCGGCCGGTTGTTTGCTCCCTGGGCCTTCGGCCCGTAGAGAGCGAGAAACTGCTGCGTCGCGCGGGCGGCATCGCCGCCGATCGTCGCCTCGGTCAATTGCAGCCGGTCGCCGAGCAGAAGCCGAATCTGCACGTCGCGGCCGACCAGTCCGAAAAAGGTCCTGAACGCCGTCTCGGCTTCCTCGAAGTCGAGCAGCCCGGCCTCGCGTCCCGCCTCCAGCACCGGCTTCAGGCGTCTGGCGAGCGCGAAGCGCCCATTCTGCAGCACGATGGCGCCAAGGTCATCCTTGCCGGACCCGGCATGCCCGACCGCCACTCGATTCAGCGCGACGGACGTGTCGCTGGAGATCACCCGCAGCCAGTCGGACGCGAACCGTTCGAGGCTTGCCGTCAACGAGGCAAGGTCGAGACCCTTGCGGTCGACCGGCGCAACACGCACCTTGGAAGCCTGCCACTGCACCGTTGCGGTGAGCAGCCCGTCGCGGTCGCCGAACCACTTGTAGAGCGTTTCCTTGGAGCAGCTCGCCCGCCGCGCCACCGCTGTCATGGTGAGGTTGTCGCCCTCCTCGACCAGCAGGCGAAGTGCGGCGTCCAGGACGGCCTGCTGCCGTTCGGTCAGCGCTTCGCTGCTGTCGATGTCTGGCACGCTGTGCAACACACTTCCCTCGGAATGCTCACCATGGCGGCGAGAGTACCGTACGTTACGGTTCGGCCTCTATGCCGTATTGCCCGCAGCCATGCAAGCGCTATTTTCGTCGATGGCTTCTCTTGCCAGAGGACGGATGCTGGCCGGTTTGCTTGCCCTGGGTGTGGCGGCCGCCTTCACGGGCGCCGCAGTTTATGTCAGCGTCGCGGAGCAGCCGGCGCGGCTTGGCCTTGACGACAAGACACTGCTGCGGGAATGGCAGCCTTCCTACAAGCGCGGCGCCGCCATGCAGGCCTCCATTGCCATAGTCGCCTGCGTTCTCGGGCTGATTGCCTGGTGGCAAACCGACGTAGCCAGCTTTCTGGCCGGCACGGTGGCGATCATCCTGCCCTGGCCATGGACGTTGCTGGCGATGATGCCGACCAATCGCTTGCTGGAGGCGATGGAGGTTGAGGTCGACAATCCGCAGGCAAGATCAATGATCGTCAAATGGGGCAAAATGCATCTGGTCCGTATCGCGTTCGGCGCGCTGGCGACGATTGCTTTTCTTTGGGCACTGCATCTGCCCTGAAAGTCCGGCCGGTCGGCGCATTTCACTCCATGATCGGCGGGTCGCGCAGCCGCCCGAGCAAACCGGAAAGCAGCCCCAGATCCTTGACAGAAAGCTTGTCGCCCATCAGCTCGGATATGGCCTTTCCGTAGACAGCCCAGATGCGCCGGCGCGTCTCCCGCCCCGCGGCCGTGATGCGCACGGTCTGGCCACGGCCATCGTCCGAGACGGGCAGCTTTTCCACCAGGCCGTCCGCTTCCAGCCGGGCCAGCAGCCGCGAGACGTTGTACTGCGCCAGCAGCACGCGATCGATGAGCTCGAAGGGGCGCAAGCCGCCCTCGCCCGCCTCGGCTAGCTCGTGCAGCAGGTCGTACCAGGCGAGCGGCGGCAGAGCGCCGGCCTTCAGGGCGTCCTCGGTCTTTTCGACCAGTTGGCGCGACACGCGCATCAGGCGGCCCCAGGTTTTGACGGCCTCGGGCGAAGGGGACTTTTTTGTCATGGCGGGATTCTATTCGATAGATGCAATTGCATCAAGCTTGACGGTCGATGCAGATGCATCCATATAGATGCAATTGCATCGACAAGGAGAATTCCGATGAAACATGAAATCTGCAAGGTGGCCGACGTCCCGCGGACCGGCAGCCTGCTCGTGCCTTTCTTCGGCCGCGAGGTCCATGTCTGGCGCAGCGGCGAGCGCATCCGCGCCGCGGTCAATGCCTGCCTGCATTTCGGTGGACCGCTCGATTGCAAGGACGGCGCCTTGGTCTGCCAATGGCACGGCGCCAAGTTCGACATGGAAAGCGGCGAGCGGATCGAAGGCCCGGCACCGAAGGGCTCGCGCCTGATGTTCCTGTCGTCCCGTGTCGAGGACGGCGCCCTGAACTATGTCTGGGGAGAGTGAGATGACGGCCGCACACACCCTCGTCAGCCATCATCTTTGCCCCTACGTCCAGCGCGCGGCGATCGCGCTTGCCGAGAAAGGCGTGCCGTTCGAGAGGGTCAACGTCGACCTCGCCAACAAGCCTGACTGGTTCAGGGCCGTCTCGCCGCTCGGCAAGGTCCCCTTGCTGCGCGTCCGACAAGGCGGCCAGGAGGAATTCATCTTCGAATCGGCCGTCATCCTCGAATTCCTGGAGGAGACAGAGACCACTCCGTTGCACCCGGCCGATCCGCTCATGCGGGCCAGGCACCGCGCCTGGATCGAATTCGGCTCGGCCATCCTCATTGCGCTAGGCCGCTTCTATTCCGCTCCCGATGAGGCCGCGTTCTTGAAGGAAAGCAGCGGCTTGTCGGAAATGTTTGGGCGTGTGGAGGCCGAGCTGTCGGCAAGGCAGAGCGGTCCGTGGTTCGCCGGCGACCGCTTCTCATTGGTCGATGCCGTCTACGGGCCGATCTTCCGATATTTCGACACGTTCGACAGCATCGGTGATTTCGGCATCCTGGACGGAAAGCCTCTCGTCCAGGCCTGGCGCAACACGTTGAGCAAGCGGCAATCGGTCAAGGAGGCGGTCGGCGCCGACTATCCGCGGCGGCTGCACGCCTTCCTGCGGGCGAAGGCATCCTATCTTTCCGAGATCATCCGGCTGCAGGCCATTGTAGCCCCGCAGGCCCGATCCGCCTGAACGGCTCGATCATCGTGCCAGTGACCATGGTGGCGAGGAATTGCGGTCCAGGCGCAATTCTTGCCGCTATCACCACCAGACCTCAGGCCTGCGCGGCATCGAAGGCGGCGCGTGCCTCACGAACGGCATCATGGTTGAGTTCGGCCCATTGGATGAGCATCTGCAACGGCGCGAACATCGAGCGGCCGAGATCGGTGAGGCTGTACTCGACGCTCGGCGGCTTGGTCGGAAAGACTTCGCGATGCACATAGCCGTCGCGCTGCAGGTCGTAGAGCGTCTGCGTCAGCATGCGCTGCGAGATATCGGGCACAAGGCGGCGCAGCTCCCCGAACCGGTAAGGCTTCTCGGCCAAGGCCATGACCAGCAGCGAACTCCATTTGCCGCTGATGCCCTGGATCACGTCGCGAACCGGGCAATCGGCGAAATTGCCGCCCCCGGTCATGGCCTTGTAGACCTCGAGCTTCGATTTCAGATTGAAGATCTTGCTGTCCATCGCGACGTCCGTTGGTCGAAGCGGCGACCGGCCGGGTGGTTCCCCCGCTGTGCCTACCTCCCGAAAAACTGCCTTCTTTACGGCTTCCGGTCAATTCCTATTTTAGCGCTGGTCTCTTTTTGAGACTTATAACCGCACCCGCCCACCGGCCAATTTTCAGGGAACTTCCATGACCGAAACCCTCCTCGTCACCGGCGCTTCCGGCCACCTCGGCCGCGCCGTCGTCAACCACTTGCTCGACGCACAGAAGATCGCGCCGACCAGCATTGTCGCCACCACGCGCAATCCCGAAAATCTCGCCGATCTGGCGGCTTTGGGCGTCACCGTCAGGGCGGCCGATTTCGACGACCAGGCCTCGCTGGAAAAGGCGTTCAAGGGCGCCGACCGGGTGCTGATCATCTCGACCGGGGAACTCGACCTGAAGAGCGACCGGCGCCTCAAGCAGCATCAGGCGGCGGTGGCCGCCGCCAAGGCGGTCGGCGTCTCGCATCTGCTCTATACCTCGATGCCGAATCCGGAGCCCGGCTCGCCGGTGCTGTTTGCCGGCGACCATTACGGCACGGAAGAGGCGATCAAGGCGAGCGGCATTCCCTACACCATCTTCCGCAACGGCTGGTACCAGGAGAACCTGTTCATGGCGCTGCCGCACGCGATTGCATCGGGCAAGTGGTACACGTCGGCCGCCGATGGGCGCATCGCGCACGGCGCGCGCGACGACATGGCCGCCGCGATCGCCGCGAGCCTCGCTTCCCGCTCGACGGAGAGCGGCATCTACACGCTGACCGGTCCGCATGCCTACACGACGGACGAAATCGCCGCCCTGGTAACCGAAGTCACCGGCAAGCCGCTGGAGGTCATCCAATTGCCTGACCAGGCTCTGACGGAGGGCGTCAAGGCAGCCGGTCTTCCCGAGGATTTTGCTCGCATCGTCGTCTCCTTCGACGTCAACACGCGCTCCGGCCGTATCGGCATGGTGACCGACGCGATCGAGACGTTGTCGGGTCGCAAGCCGCGGACGCTGAAGCAGTTCCTCGAAGCGAACAAAGCCGCTCTGCTCGGCTGAAACCGACGCGCCCGGCGGCTGTTCCACCGGGCGCGCTATTTCGACTTTTTGAGCAATCCGAGCCGCATCAGGCTTTCGCCGGTCGCAGCAAGCGCCTCCTCGCGCGGTCGCGGCGCCCAGCCGAGCATGCGCATGGCCTTGGCGCCGGTTGCGTTCCGGGCCTTGCCCAGTTCCGTCACGATCTGCGCCGCTTGCCCGTCAAACAGCCCGACGATCCGGACAAGCCAGTCCGGCAGCACGCGCGTCGTGATGCGCGACGCCCTATCGCCCAGCCGGGCTTTCAGCGCCTGCGCGATTTCCAGGATGGTCATGAAATCGCCGCTGACGGCAAGGAACCGCTCGCCCTTGGCGGCCGGATTGGCCATGGCGCGCAGATGCAGGTCCGCCACGTCGCGCGCGTCGACCACGCCGAACACCATGCGCGGCAGCCCCGGCATCTCGCCGTCCATCAGGCGCCTGATGAAGTCCGTCGAGGTCGAATGATCCGGGCCCAGGACCGGCCCAAAGATCCCGACCGGATTGACGACTGCCAGTTCCAAGGCTCCGCCTTCGCGGCCGACGAAGTCCCACGCGGCCCGCTCGGCCAGCGTCTTCGACTTCACATAGGCGCTCACGTTTTTCGACAGGTTGCTCCAGTTCTCTTCGGTGAACGGACGGCCCGGAACGGGCGTCTGGCCATAGCCAATGGCGGCGAAGGACGAGGTCAGCACGACCCGTTCGACGCCCGCATCGCGTGCGGCCCGCAGCACGCGCAGTGCCCCCTCGCGCGCAGGAACGATCAGCTCGTCTTCGTGTTTCGGCACGCCGGGCGGGAACGGCGAAGCGACATGAAGGACGTAGCGGCATCCGGCGACTGCTTCCCGCCAGCCGGCATCGGCCATGAGATCGGCATGGGCGAAGGAGAGCGCATCGCCCGGCCCGGCGCCGCCGACCTTCAGCATGGCCAGAACATCGGCTTCGCGCTTGGCCGAACGTACGGTCGTGCGTACGCGGCAGCCCGCCTTCAGAAGCGCGAGGATGCAGTGAGCGCCGAGGAAGCCGGACCCGCCGGTGACGAGCACCAATTCGCCGCTCATGCCCGCCTCCCGCTTCCCTCTACATAATGCAGCTGGTCAGATGGCGACCTGCGTGCCGATCTCGACGACGCGCCCCGTGGGGATCTGGAAATACTCTGTCGCATCCGCCGCCGTTTTCGCAAGCCCGATGAACAGCCGGTCCTGCCAGACCGGCATGCCGGAATTGGGTGAGGCCTTCAGCGAGCGCCGCGACAGGAAGAAGGACGTCGTCATGATGTCGAACTTCCAGCCCTGCTTGCGGCAGATCGCCAGCGCGCGCGGGATGTTCGGCTGCTCCATGTAGCCGAAGGTCAGCGTCACTCGCATAAACAGCTCGTTGACAGTCTCCATCTTCACCCTCTCGCTGTCCGGCACCACCGGCTGCGGCGCCGTCACCACCGACAGGATGACGTTCTGTTCGTGCAGCACCTTGTAGTGCTTCAGGCTGTGCATCAGCGCGGTCGGGGCGCTCAGCGGATCGCTGGTCAGGAACACGGCGGTGCCCGACACCAGCTGTGGTTTCTTCTTGAGAAGGTTTGCCGCCAGGAAGTCGAGCGGGATCTCGTTGCGGCGGGTCTTGTCGAAGAGGTAACGGCTGCCTCGCACCCAGGTCCACATGCCGAGGATGATGGCGAAAGCCACCGCCAGAGAAGACCAGCCGCCCTCGAAGACCTTGACGATATTGGAGGCGAAGAAACCGATATCGATGAGCGCGAATGCCGCCGTCAGCGCGACGGCCGGCCAGATGTTCCACTTCCAGATGCGCGTCATGACGACGAAAAGCAGCGTCGTCGTCACCAGCATGTTGCCCGTGACCGAGATGCCGTAGGCCGAGGCCAGTCTGCTCGAAGCGCCGAAGCCGACCACCAGCAGCATCACCACAAGCGCCAGCAGCATGTTCACGCGCGGCATGTAGACCTGGCCGGACTGTTTTTCCGACGTGTGCAGGATCTCGAGCCGCGGCAGCATGTTGAGCTGCACCGCCTGCCGGGTCAGCGAATAGGCGCCGGAGATCACTGCCTGGCTGGCGATGACCGTCGCCGCTGTCGCCAGCACCACCATGGGGATGAGAGCCCAGCCCTCGTTCATCTCGAAGAACGGATGACCGACCGTGCCACCCTGGGCGAGCACGTAGGCTCCCTGTCCGGCGTAGTTCAGCAACAGACAGGGGAAGACAATCGCCAGCCACGCCAGCACGATCGGCTTGCGGCCGAAATGGCCAAGGTCGGCATAGAGCGCCTCGGCGCCTGTAACCGCCAGGAACACCGCGCCGATAGTGACGAAGGAAACGTCGGGCGAATTGATCAGGAACGCGACGATGTAATGCGGGCTGATCGCCCACAGGATCTCGGGGTCGTCGATGATGTGATTAAGGCCGGAAAGGCCGATGGCCAGGAACCATATCGCGGTGACCGGACCGAATACGAGGCCGACGCCACCCGTGCCGAACCGCTGCACGGCAAACAGGATGGCGAGGACGAGCAAGGTCAGCGGCACCACGTAAGGCTGGAAGGCCGGCGTCACGACATTCATGCCTTCGACCGCCGACAACACCGAGATGGCGGGTGTGATCACCGCGTCGCCGAAGAACAGCGATGCTCCGACGATGCCGATGCCGAGAATGATCGCCGACCGAGTCGAAAAACTGCTGCGCGCCAGCGCCATGAGCGACAGCACGCCGCCCTCGCCGCGATTGTCGGCGCGCAGCACGAACATGATGTATTTTATGGTGACCGTGATGGTGAGCGACCAGATGATCAGCGACAGCACGCCGAGAATATCGGCGCGGTTGGCGACGTCGCCACCGGACGAAGCGTGCAAAGCCTCGCGGAACGCGTAGATCGGGCTGGTTCCGATATCGCCATAGACCACGCCCAGCGCGCCCAGCATCAGCACCTTGGTGCTGTGCTGCTCAATTTCCGGAACCCCGTTTTGGTCTACGGGTTCTGCCTCAGCACCGTTCGCAAGGGCCATGGACGACACTCCGATAAAACGCGCGGTGCTCTACGCTTGCTGCAGTGCAATATCAAGTGCCCTGGCGTTAGGGCTCCCATGCCGCCGGCGCAGAGCTCCCCCTGCGCCGATCCATTGAATCTATCGCGGAAGGCATCGCCTGGAAGGGTCAGATCGCAACCTGCGTGCCGATTTCGACCACGCGCCCCGTGGGGATCTGGAAGTACTCCGTCGCATCCGCCGCGGTGCGCGCGAGGCCGATGAACAGCCGGTCCTGCCAGACCGGCATGCCTGAATTGGGAGAGGCCTTCAGCGAGCGCCGCGACAGGAAGAAGGACGTCGTCATGATGTCGAACTTCCAGCCCTGCTTGCGGCAGATCGCCAAAGCGCGCGGGATGTTCGGCTGCTCCATGTAACCGAAGGTCAGCGACACGCGCATGAACAGCTCGTTGACCGTCTCCAGCTTCACGCGCTCGCTGTCGGGCACCACCGGCTGCGGCGCCGTCACCACCGACAGGATGACGTTCTTTTCGTGCAGCACCTTGTAGTGCTTGAGACTGTGCATCAGTGCCGTCGGCGCGCTCAGCGGATCGCTGGTCAGGAACACCGCGGTGCCGGATACCAGCTGCGGTTTCTTTTTCAGCAAATTGCCCGCCAGGAAGTCGAGTGGGATCTCGTTGCGGCGGGTCTTGTCGAAGAGATAACGGCTGCCGCGGATCCAGGTCCACATGATCAGCCCCATGATGGAGGCCACCGTGATCGACACCCAGCCGCCTTCGACGATCTTGACGACATTGGCCGAGAAGAAGCCGAGGTCGATGACGCCGAAGAGCAGCACCAGCGCCAATGCGAGAGCCAGCTGCCATTTCCAGAGCCAGCGCATCACCACGAACAGGAGGATCGTCGTCATCAGCATCTCGCCGGTCACCGAGATGCCGTAGGCCGAGGCCAGCGCGCTCGAGCTGCCGAAGCCGACGACCAGAAGCATCACGCCGAGCGCGACCAGGAGATTGACCCTCGGCATGTAGATCTGGCCGCTCTGCATTTCGGAGGTGTGCTGAACCTCGATGCGCGGCAGGAGGTTGAGCTGCACCGCCTGCCTCGTCAGCGAGAAGGCGCCGGAGATGACCGCCTGGCTGGCGATGACCGTCGCGGCCGTTGCCAGTGCGACCATCGGCATCAGCGCCCATTCGGGCAGCATCTGGAAGAATGGATTCGTCGGCTTGCCGCCATGGGAGAGGACGAAGGCACCCTGCCCGAAATAGTTCAGCAGCAGGCAAGGGAAAACCACCGAGAACCATGCCAGCACGATCGGCTTGCGGCCGAAATGACCAAGGTCGACATAGAGCGCCTCGGCGCCGGTGACCGCCAGGAACACCGCGCCGACGGTGACGAAGGCGCCCGTCGGCGTCGTGGCCAGATAGGAGACCGCGTAATAGGGGTTGATCGCCAGCAGCACGGACCAGTCGTCGACGATATGATAGAGGCCGGCAGCGCCGATCGCCACGAACCATGTCGCCGTGATGGGTCCGAACACTGCCGCCACCTTGCCCGTGCCGAAACGCTGCACGGCGAAAAGCACCGCCAGGATCGCCAGCGTGATCGGAACGACATAGGCATCGAGCGCCGGCGTGACGACTTCCAGGCCTTCAACGGCCGAAAGCACCGAGATTGCCGGCGTGATGATCGAATCGCCGAAGAATAGGGCCGCGCCGCAAAGGCCGATCACCAGGATGAGGCGGGAACCCTGCGGATAGGCGCTGCGCGCCAGCGACATCAGCGACAGCGTGCCGCCCTCGCCCTTGTTGTCGGCTCTCAGCACGAAGGCGACATATTTGATCGTGACGATGATGGTGAGCGCCCAGACGATCAGCGACAGCACGCCAAGCAGATCGTGGCGGGCAACCGAGCTCGACGAAGCGTGCAGCGCCTCACGGAAGGCATAGATCGGGCTCGTGCCGATATCGCCGTAGACGACGCCGAGCGCGCCAAGCATGAGCACCTTGGTGCTGTGCTGCCGCTCGGCTTCGGCATGGCCCGAACGTTCGAGGGATTCTGTTTCGCCGGCGTTGGCTAGCACCATGAACCCCACTTCATCAGACTCGCCACGCTCCGAGACTGCCGCAATGCGCGGGACTCACCGAATAGCCGGAGCTACGCAAGGCGCCCTACCATCCACAGGCCTTCAAGAACCGCCCCACCGTGCCGGCCATGCCATACTCCAGCGCATCGGCTGTCAACCCATGTCCGATCGACACTTCGGCCAATGCCGGGATGCGCTTGGCCAAGGCCGGCAGGTTGGCCACGGTCAAATCGTGGCCGGCATTGACCTGGAGTCCCGCCGCGAGTGCCGCATCCGCGGTTTTTCCCAGCCTTTCCAATTCCTTGGCCGCCTTGGCGGAATCGGAATGGTAACCGCCATAGGGCCCGGTATAGAGTTCGATCCGGTCGGCGCCGGTATCGCGCGCGGCATTCACGCCGGCCGGATCGGCGTCGGAAAACAGCGACACCCGAAAACCGCCCTTCTTCAGCCGCTTGACGATCGGTGTCAGGAACGCCGTCTGCGCGGCGAAGTTCCAGCCGTGATCCGATGTCGCCTGCGCCGGGTCGTCGGGCACCAACGTCACCTGCTCCGGCTGGTTCTTCTCGACCAGCGCCAGGAAATCCTCGGTCGGATAGCCTTCGATGTTGAATTCCGCCTTGGGAAACTCGTCGTCGATCAGCGCCCTGATCTCCGGCAGGTCGGAATGCCTGGTATGCCGCTCATCGGGACGCGGATGCACCGTCAGCCCATGCGCGCCGGCGGCAAGCGCGATGCGGCCGAGCCCGGTGACGCTCGGCCACGGCAGGTCGCGGCGGTTGCGCAGCATGGCGACTGCGTTGAGATTGACCGAAAGCTTTGCAGGCATGAATTGGCATCCAGCTTGGTTTTGGCGGGCATGTATAGCGCCTTTGCAGGGAACAGATAGAGGGTTTCCGGTGTTCCAGAGGACTAGGTGATGGCCAACCGCAAGGATTTGCCAGTGAAATTCCTGGAAGCCGTGCCGGCGATACGCCGCCTCGACACTAACCGCGACGCGCTTTTTGCCATCGACGTTGTCGGTGGCGTATCGCCGGCGGATGCGGAAAATCTGTTCGGCCTGCTGGAAGCCGCCTATGCGCTGCACCCGAGGATCGACGTGCTGGTGAGATTGACTGACGAGGAGAGCGTCGATTGGGCCAACATTTCGGAAGATACGATCCGACAAGGCGTGGCCGACGCGCTGGAGCATGTTGTCCGTTGCGCGGCTATCGGGGAACCGCGCTGGGCATCCCTGGTCGGAGAACTCTTTCCGAAGACTTTGCCGTTCGAGTTCAAGCATTTCGACAGTGACGACGAAGCCGCTGCCTGGCAGTGGCTCGGCGCCAGGCCGGTGGGCGAAACTAGCGCACGACCGTCAGCCGCTCGGCGGCGCGGGTGATTGCCGTGTAGAGCCAGCGCTGCCTGGTCTCCTTGAAGGCCCAACTCTCGTCGAACAGCACGACGTCGTTCCACTGCGAGCCCTGCGCCTTGTGCACGGTCAGCGCGTAGCCATAGTCGAAATCGTCGAACCGCTTCTTCTGCTGCCAGGGGATCTCGGCGTCCGGATCCTCGAAGGCTGCCTTGAGCAGCTTGATCTTGGCGACGCCGCGGTCGGGATCGTCCTCCTCCGGCGAGACCAGCAGGTTGATGCCGGGCTTCACCGTCTCGCGCGACGAGGTCATCACCTTCCACAGCGAGCCGTTGAGCAGGCCCTTGGCCGGATCGTTGCGCAGGCACACCAGCTTGTCGCCGGCCTGTGGATAGTCGGCATTGAAACCCTTCAGTTCGCGCAGCCGCTGGTTATAGCGGCGCCGCGTGCGGTTGGTGCCGACCAGCACCTGGTCCGCCTTCAGCACGAGCTCCTGATTGACGCTTTCCCTGTCGATCACCTGCGCCGCGCCGTAGTCGCCATGCATGAACTCCCGCCCCTCGCGCACGTCGAGCGCCAGCCGGATGATGGGATTGTCGCGCGCCTGCCTGTGGATTTCCGTCAGCAGCACGTCCGGCTCGTGTTCCGTGAAGAAGCCGCCGCCGGAGATCGGCGGCAGCTGGGCGGGATCGCCAAGCACCAGGATCGGCGTCCCGAAACTCATCAGGTCGCGCCCGAGCTGCTCGTCGACCATCGAGCATTCGTCGATGACGACCAGCTTGGCGCGCGCGATCGGGCTTTGCCGGTTGAGCGAGAAGGTCGGCGAGATCGAGGTCTTGCCGGTCACCTCGTCCGAGACCGACTCCTCGCCCTTCGGCCTGTAGATCAGCGAATGGATGGTGCGGGCATTGACCGCGCCTTTGGAGCGCAGCACCTGCGCGGCCTTGCCGGTGAAGGCGGCGAACTGCACCTGCCCGGCGACATGCTCGGCGAAGTAGCGCGCCAGCGTCGTCTTGCCGGTGCCGGCATAGCCGAACAGCCGGAAGATCTGCGGCCGGCCATCCTTCAGCCAGCGCCCGACCGCCTTCAAAGCCTCATCCTGTTGCGGAGAGAATTCCATCAACGCGACAGACCGGATTCGCGAGCGAAATACAAGATTGGCCGTCCATCACCGGCGTCGCCGGCGGCGATCTCATTTGCTACCTGCCTGGCACGCTATCAGGCGCCAACAAGAACGTAAAGGGAACAGAACTGCTATGTGCCAGGTCCGGGATCGTTCTCCAGCAGGATCGGCTTGCCGTGCGGGGTCGCATGCGCAGCACGTTCCCAGGCGGCTGCGAGTTCATCGACATCGCCCTTGCGGGCGACACCCTTCCTGGACAAAAGCTTCTCCAGCGCCGCCAGCCAACGCTCATAGTAATCGTGCCCGTCCGCTGCGGCGCCCGGCTTCTTGACCTCGGCGGATAAAGCTTCCGCCCACTCGCTCCACGAAAACAATCCCTTGCCGTGTAGCGCCACCGTCATGGCGAAGGCTTCGGCCTGCCATGGTTCGGCGAAGACCGGCTCGTCGAAACCCACCGGCAGTACGCCTTCATGCCGGCTCAAGATAGCTCTCCCAGGCATCGATCGAGACGCTGAGCGTCGGATCGGCACCCTCGCCCCACATCTCCGTCCCGTCGAAAACCACGGTATAGACCCATTGCGGGTTCTCGCCCTTGCCATGCGCGTTGCTGTCGGGAAAGACAAACCCGTCACGCACAGCCTCGATCGTCCCGTTCCTGCCACGCGCGTAGCGCGGCAGGCGTGTGTGGCCGGTCGGATTGAAAGTCTTCGTCCGTACCCGGTCGCCCGCCCGGAAGCGCGCCGGCGTGGCGACTGGCCGGTCGCACGGCCCGCCCTTGGCGAGCACCGCCGGCACGTCCGCCGCCTTCAGCACGCGCTTGGGCGTTGCGGCCGGATCGACCGCCTTGCCGGCCGAAAGGTCGCGCTCGGTGACGAAGCCGTGGCGCTTGAGCAGTGTCTCCAGCGCCTTGATCCAGATCTGGTAGTAGCTCGATGAATAGTAATCGGCCGGATGCAGCGATTCCCGCGCATGCCGGCTTTCATCGATGTTCCAGGCGCCCATTGAACCGGCGGTCAGCGTCACGCCCAATGCCCGTTTTTCCCATCCGGAATGGAAATAGGGCTCGTCCCTTTCGGGCGCGATCGGCCCGAAACCCATCTGCCCGCCGAGATCCTGCGGCCCGTTCATGCCGGCTCCTTGGCCAGCGCCGTGCCGATCATCGCGTCGCGGCTGACCAGCCCCGCAAGCTGTTCCTCGCTCCAGCCGTCGGTGCCCTCAGGTCGCATCGGCACCACCAGATAGCGAAGCTCGGCCGTTGAATCCCAAACGCGGATCTTCTTGGTCCTCGGCAGCGTCAGCCCGAATTCTTCCAGCACGCCGCGCGGATCGATCACCGCCCTCGAGCGGTAAGGCGGCGCCTTGTACCAGACCGGCGGCAGGCCGAGCACCGACCATGGATAGCAGGAGCAGAGCGTGCAGACGACGAGGTTGTGCGTCTCCTCGGTGTTGAACACGGCCTGCATGTGCTCGCCCTGGCGGCCGGTGTAGCTGAGCGAGGCGATCGCCGCCGTCGCGTCGCGCTTTAGCCAGTCGGCATAGGGCGGGTCGCTCCAGGCCTTGGCCACCACCTGGGCGCCGTTGCGCGGGCCGATCTTCGTCTCGTAGGTGTCGACGATGACATCGATGGCCGCCGGATCGATCAGCCCTTTTTCGGCAAGGATCGTCTCCAGCGCGCGCACGCGGGCGGCGAACGGATCGAGCTCGTTGTCGTGGTCATGATCGTGGGACATGACGCCAGACTAGGATCGCCGCTGCGTTGCCGCAAGCACCACGCCTTGGGCCAGGATCGTAGCCTACTCGGCAGCCACCTTTTTCGGTTCGGCCTCTTCCTCGAACAGCGAAGGCTGCTCGCTGCTTTCGACCGCATGCAGTGCCGGCCGGCTCTTCTTCGACGAGGAGCTGAGCAGCCAGCCGGAGAAGTTCTCGAAATAGACATAGATCACCGGCGTGACGAACAGCGTGAGCGCCTGCGAGGCGAGCAGGCCGCCGACCACGGCGACGCCGAGCGGCTGGCGCAGTTCGGCGCTGGCGCCGGTCCCGAGCGCGATCGGGAACGTGCCCATCAACGCCGCCAGCGTCGTCATCATGATCGGCCGGAAACGCATCAGGCAGGCCTTGTGGATGGACTCCTTGGCCGACAAGCCCTGACGCCTGAGCTCCAGCGCGACGTCGACCATCATGATGCCGTTCTTCTTGACGATGCCGATCAGCATCAGGATGCCGATCACCGCGATCACCGACAGATCCATGCCGGCGAGACTGAGCGCGACCACCGCCCCAAGCACCGCCGACGGCAGACCGGTGAGGATGGTGAGCGGATGGATGAAGCTCTCATAGAGCATGCCGAGGACGATGTAGATCGTCAGGATTGCGCCGCCGATCAAAAGGCCCTGGTTGGCGAGCGAGTCCTGGAAGGTCTTGGCCGTGCCGGCGAAGCTGGTCGAGATCGCCTTCGGCATGCCGATCTGCTCTTTCAGCTGGTCGATGCGGGTCACCGTGTCGCCAAGCGACACGCCCTGCGGCAGATTGTAGGAGATCGTCACCGCCGGCAGCTGGCCGAGCTGGCTGACGGTCAGCGCGCCTGCCGTGCGATCGACATGGGCGAAGGCGCCGAGCGGCACCAGGCTGCCGTTCGCTGTCCTGACCTCGATGGCCAGCATCCGCTCCGGCGACCACTCGATATTGGGATCGAGCTCGGTGATGACCTGATAGCTGTCGGCCGAACCGAAGATCGTCGAGACCTGGTCGGTGCCGAACCCGCCATAGAGGGCCGAGCGCAGCGTGCTGGTGTCGATACCGAGTTGGGCGGCCTTGTCGCGGTCGACCACCAGCGACGCCTGCAGGGCATTGTTCTGCAGATCGCTTGTGACGTCGGTGAAGGTCGTGTGGTCCGCCGCCATCGCGTCATTCAGCTTCTGCGCCCAGATATCGGTTTGGCCGGTATCCAAGCCCTGGACCACGAGTTGGTAGGCGCTGGCGGACGAGCGCGAGCCGAGCCGCAGATTCTGCACCGGCTGCATATAGGTCTCGATGCCCGCAACGCCGGCCAGCTGTCGTCTCAGATCCGCAAGCACCTTCTCGATATTGGGACGCTGATCCTTGCCCTTGAGCTGGACGAAAAGTTGCCCCTGGTTGAGCGCGTTGTTGCCGCTCCCCGCCGACCACGCGACATGGTCGACATAGGGCGAGTGCGAGAAGACGCTGGCCACTTGTCCCTGCAGCTTCGCCATGGCGTCGAACGAGATGTCCTGGCGCGCGATGGTGGTCACCGAGATCTGGCCGATGTCCTCCTGCGGGAAGAAGCCCTTCGGCGAGGCCTGGATCAGCCACACCGACGCAGCCGCCGTTCCAACGAAGACCAGGAACACCAGGAAGGTGTGGCGCAGGCAGAAGCTCAGCAGCCAGTCATATCCACGAGTCACGATGTCATGTCTGCGGCCATCGCCATGCGCCTCGCGATCGGCTTTCGTGACGGACAGCAGCCGCGAGCACAGCATCGGCGTCAGCGTCAGCGACACGAACATCGACGCCAGGATGGCGACCGTCACCACGACCGCGAATTCGTTGAAGATGCGGCCGATCACGCCGCCCATCAAAAGCACGGGAATGAACACCGCCACCAGCGAAATCGAGATCGATATGATGGTGAAGCCGATTTCGCGGGCGCCCTTCAGCGAGGCGTCGAATGCCGACAGCCCATCCTCCTCCATGTGGCGGAAGATGTTCTCCAGCATGACGATGGCGTCGTCGACGACCAGGCCGACCGCGAGCGTGAGGCCCATCAGCGAGATGTTGTCGATCGAGAAGCCGAACAGGAACATCGCGCCAAGGGTGGCGATCAGCGAGATCGGCACCGCCACCGCCGGGATGACCGTCGCGGTTATCCTGCGCAGGAACACGAAGATCACCATCACCACCAGGGCGATGGTCAAGAGCAGCGTGAACTGCACGTCGTCGACGGCCTGACGGATCGAGGTCGAGCGGTCGTTGAGCAGCTTGATGCTGGCCGCCGCCGGTATCTGGTCCTGGAAGGAGGGCAGCATCGCCTTGACCTTGTCGACGACGTCGACGGTGTTGGCGTCCGGCTGGCGCTGCACGGCCATGATGATGGCACGTGTGCCGTCGTACCAGCTTGCGGTCGTCGTGGTCTGCACCGAATCGACGACGCGGGTCACCTCGCCCAGCCGCACCGGGCGGCCGTTCTTGGCGGCGATGATCAGGTTGGAGAACTTGGCGGCGTTGACGAGCTGGGTGTTGGCGGTAATGGTGAGCTGCTGCTTGTCGTTCTGCAGCACGCCGAGCGGCGTGTTGCTGTTGGCCGACGCGATCGCCGCCTGCAGCTGATCGATCGAGATGCCGCGCGCGGCAAGCGCGGTCGGATCGATCTGGATGCGCACCGCATATTTCTGCTGGCCGAAGATCGAGACCTGTGCCACGCCGTCGATGGTCGACAGCGACGGCGAGATGACGTTTTCGGCGAAGGCGTCGAGATCGGTGAGCGGAACCGTGTCGCTGACCAGCGACATCAAAAGGATCGGCGCATCGGCGGGATTGACCTTCCGATAGCTAGGCGGCGAGGTCATCTCCGGCGGCAGTTGCCGCTGCGTGCGCGCTATCGCCGCCTGGACGTCGGCCGCGGCAGCATCGATATCGCGGTTGAGCACGAACTGGATGGCGATCGAAGTCTGGCCGAGCGAGTTGGTGGTCGAGATCGAATCGATGCCGGCAATGGTGGCGAACTGCTTGATCAGCGGCGTCGCCACCGACGTCGCCATCGTCTCCGGCGAAGCGCCGGGCAGGCTGGCAGAGACGTTGACCACCGGAAATTCGGCGCTCGGCAGCGCCGCGACCGGCAGGAACTTGTAGGCAAAGATTCCGCCCAGCACGAGGGCGAACGACATCAGCAATGTGGCGACGGGTCTGCGTATGCAGAATTCGGAAATCATGGGCGCGCCTCGCCAGCCTTGTCGCCACCACTCGCCTTGTCCGCTTCAGCGACCTTGGGGGCGGCCCGATCGGCGCCGCTGGTGGCGGGCTTGCCTTCGTGCACGGCGGCGCCGTCCTTCAGCCTGGTCTGGCCTTCGACGACGACCTTCTCGCCGCTCTTCAGCCCCTGGCTGATGGCGCTGTTCTCGCCTTCCGTCAGCGCCACCTGCACCGGCCGCATCTCCACGGTGTTGTCAGGCTTGACGACGTAGACAAACGGACCCTTCTGGCTGGGCTGCACCGCGACCGTCGGCACCGAGGTCATTTGCGGCATCGTGCCGGCGTCGATCACGACGTTCACATACTGGCCCGGCCAAAGCGAAAGGTCGGCGTTCGGTATGCTCGCGCGCGTGGCGATGGTACCGGAGGCGGTATCGACGCTGGAATCGACGAAGTCGAGCGTGCCCTTGCCGATCGGCGTCGGATCGCCGTCCTTGGTAAGCGTCACGTCCCCTTGCTGCTGGTTCGCCAGCTCCTTGTGCAGCAAGGCGAGGTTGCTTTCCGGCAAGGAGAAATTCACCTGCAGCGGGTCCATCTGCGTGATGGTGACAAGCGGCGTCGAGCTGCTCAAGTTGCCGTTGCTGGTGGTGACGAGGTCGCCGACGGAGACGTTGACCGCTCCCAGCCTGCCCGAGATGGGCGCGGTGATGGTCGCGTAGCTCAACTGGACCGTATCGGCGTCCATCGTCGCCTTGTCGGCATCGATGGTGGCGGCCGCGGCCTTTTGCGCCGCCAGCGCCTGGTCGTAGGTCTGCTGCGTGCCTGCCTGCCGGGCGACAAGATCCTTGGCGCGCTGCAGGTCGGCCTGGGCGCTCACCAGAAGCGCTTGGTCCTTCACGAGCATCGCCTGGTCCTTGGCGAGCTGGGCTTTCAGCGCGCGATCGTCGAGCGAAAAGAGGAGATCGCCGGCCTTGACCATTTGTCCGTCCTTCACCGCGATAGACACGATCTGGCTGGAGACGCGGGCGTTCACACTGACCACCGACGGCGACGAAACGAAGCCGATGGCGTAGCGGCGGATCGGAAAATCGGCGGTCGTCGCGGCTGCCGAGACGATGGAGGCCGACCGCGGGCCACCACCGCCGCCGCCCTTCGGATTGTCCGAAGCCTTCGCCGTCTTGTCCGCAGTAGCCGTGCCGGCCTGCTGGCCCGACATCAGCTGCTGGACCTTGCCCAGCGTCGCTGGCGAGAAGTAGAGGCCGGCGCCTGCGAGGCAGGCCAGCGCAACGACTGCAAGAGCGATTTTTCCGCGCATCGACACCATGCCCTCTACCAGACACGCCGAACCCGGTGGCCTTATTCTAGCTCGATTCACGGCGCCTTGCCGCGATTTTCGCCGAATAGATAGGACAAGGCCTTGGCGGAAAAGGGCCAAAACGCGGGATTACGAAGATTTAATGTGCACTGCACAATCGCTGTGCAGCCGGCCAACGTGCCGCGACGGCCCCTCGCATCAGCCCGAAACTGAGCCTAGCGCAGCATCGGCCAGAGCGTCGCTGCGAGCAGCAAACCCATGGCGATGTTGAACCATTTCAGGCGCACGGGATCCGACAGGAAGCCGCGCAGCGCGGTGCCGAACCCGGCCCAGACGGACACGCTGGGCAGGTTGACGATGGTGAAGGCGATCGAGATCAGCGCCACCGAGACGAACGGATGGTCGGGGTTGGTGTAGACGGCCATGGCGGTTATCGCCATCACCCATGCCTTGGGATTGACCCATTGGAACGCCGCAGCGTCGATGAAGCGCATCGGTCGCGCCTCCGCGCCTTTTCTATCGCTCATCGAGCGTGACATGGCGATCTTCCAGGCAAGGTAGAGCAGGTAGGCGGCGCCCGCGATTTTCAGCGCCGTATGCAGCGCCGGAAACGCCATCAGCACCGCGCCGAGCCCGAAGCCCACGGCCAGCAGCAGGACCAGAAAGCCGATGCTGATGCCGAGCATGTGCGGAACCGTCCTGGCGATACCGAAATTGACGCCGGAGGCGAGCAGCATGAGGTTGTTCGGCCCCGGCGTGATCGAAGTCACGAGGGCATAGACCAACAGGGCAAGGAATGCGTCGAGTGACATGTTATCCTCCCGGATATGTCAGTCTTATTGTCCTTTTTTGGCAGATGCGCAAAAGCCACCGACGGGCGACTGCCGGACCAGAGAGAAGATTGAGAGGGTGCGAGCGATGCTCGCCGACTACATGCCCTGCGGGCCGCGGTTCATCGCCGCCACGCCGGTGCGGCAGATCTCGACCAGGCCGAGCGGCTTCATGATGGCGATGAACTGATCGAGCTTCGAACCCTTGCCGGTGATCTCGAAGATGAAATGCTCGGTGTTGGCGTCGATGACGCTGGCGCGGAAGGCGTCTGCCAGCCTGAGCGCTTCGACCCGGCTGTCGCCGGTCCCGGCGACCTTGACCAGCGCCAGCTCGCGCTCCAGCGGCCGCTCCTGGCCAAGCTCGTGCGAGCGCACGGTGAGATCGACCACGCGGTGCACCGGCACGATTCGCTCGAGCTGATGCTTGATCTGCTCCAGCACATGCGGCGTGCCGCGCGTCACGATGGTGATGCGCGACAGGTGCTTCTCGTGCTCCGTCTCGGAGACGGTCAGGCTCTCGATGTTGTAGCCGCGCCCCGAGAAAAGACCGATGACGCGGGCAAGCACGCCCGGCTCGTTGTCGACCAGCACGGACAGCGTGTGGTTCTCTGGCTTTTCCGTTTCCTTGGCGATGAAATAGGCGGAGCCGGTCGGCTGGAGCTGTGCGTTCATGACGTGAATCTCGACTTCAAACTGTTGGATCTAATTCTCTGTTTCCACACGGCTTCCCGCCGCAAGCCCGGCTCGCGGCTACACCAGTTCCCTGCCCTTGGCGTCGATGGCGTTGGCCACCGCCTCGTCGGTCGCCTCGTCGGGCAGGAGCATCTCATTATGCGCCTTGCCGGACGGGATCATCGGGAAGCAGTTGGCCAAAGTCGCCACGCGGCAGTCGAACAGCACCGGCTTCTTCACCGAGATCATCTCCCGGATCGCGTCGTCCAGCTCGTCCGGCTTGTCGCAGCGGATGCCGTGACCGCCATAGGCTTCCGCCAGCTTGACGAAGTCCGGCATCGCCTCGGTGTAGGAATGCGACAGCCGGTTGCCGTGCAGCAGCTGCTGCCACTGGCGCACCATGCCCATATACTGGTTGTTGAGGATGAAGATCTTGATCGGCGCCTCATACTGCACCGCCGAGCTCATCTCCTGCATCGTCATCTGCACCGATGCGTCGCCGGCGATGTCGATGACGAGCGCATCCGGGTGCGCGATCTGCACGCCGAGCGCCGCCGGCAGGCCATAGCCCATCGTGCCCAGCCCGCCGGATGTCATCCAACGGTTCGGTTTGTCGAAATGGTAGTGCTGCGCCGCCCACATCTGGTGCTGGCCGACCTCGGTGGTGATGTAGGTATCCATATCCTTGGTCAGCGCATAGAGCCGCTGGATCGCATATTGCGGCATGATCACGTCGCTGTTCATCTTGTAGGCGAGCGAATCCCGTGCGCGCCATTTCGCGATCTGCTCCCACCACGGGTAGAGCGCCTTCTTGTCGGCCTTGGCGGTCGCCCGCCACAGCCGCACCAGATCCTCCAGAACCCGCCCGACATCGCCCAGGATCGGCACGTCCGCATGGACGTTCTTGTTGATCGAGGACGGATCGATATCGATGTGGATCTTCTTCGAGTTCGGCGAGAATGCGGTGAGCCGGCCGGTGATACGGTCGTCGAAGCGCGCGCCGATGCAGATCATCACGTCGCAATCATGCATGGCCATGTTGGCTTCATAGGTGCCGTGCATGCCGAGCATGCCGATCCAGTTCTTGCCTGAAGCCGGATAGGCGCCGAGCCCCATCAGCGTCGAGGTGATAGGAAAGCCGGTGAGGTCGACCAGCTCGCGCAGCAGGTGGCTGGCTTCCGAACCGGAATTGATGACGCCGCCGCCCGAATAGATGATCGGCTTCCTGGCGCCGGCCATCAGCTCGACCGCTGCCTTGACCTTTTCCAGATCGCCCTGGACCTTTGGCTGGTAGCTGGTGCGCGGTGCCGTCTGCGGCGGCACGTAGATGCCCTTGGCGAACTGCACGTCCTTCGGAATGTCGACCACGACCGGGCCGGGGCGCCCGGTGGTTGCGACATGGAAGGCTTCATGGATCGTGGCGGCGAGATCGTTGACGTCCTTCACCAGCCAGTTGTGCTTGGTGCAGGGGCGCGTGATGCCGACCGTATCGCATTCCTGGAAGGCGTCGGAGCCGATCAGCGAGGTCGGCACCTGGCCGGTGAGACACACCAGGGGAATGGAATCCATCAGCGCGTCCTGCAGCGGCGTCACCGCATTGGTGGCGCCGGGGCCGGATGTGACCAAAAGCACGCCGGCCTTGCCGGTCGAGCGCGCATAGCCTTCGGCGGCATGGCCGGCGCCCTGCTCGTGTCTGACCAGAATGTGCTCGACCTCGTCTTGTTGAAAAATTTCATCGTAGATCGGGAGAACGGCGCCGCCCGGATAGCCGAAGACATGCTTGACGCCGTTGTCCTTCAGCGCCTGCACCACCATTTCGGCGCCCGTCATTTCGCGCCGCTCGTTCTGTCCATTGCTCATCGGTCTGGTCCCGTACTGTTCGCCGCCTGGCGATTTGCTGGTCGTTTAGTTGGATTTTGGGCAATAAAAAAGGCCCCCGAGGGAGCCTGTGGGATGCGCATGGGAGGTTTTCGCCCGGCGGTTACACCACCTTGCCCACGCGCCAGCCTACGAGAATGAGTGCTGTTTTCATGGCCGCGGACAATAAGGGCCAAAGCGCGGGCTCGTCAATGGGGTGCCGCGCGAATTCACCCGCCTGTGAGATCGGCGCCCCTCGCGCTACCATAGTACAGTTGAGCACACGGGGCTGAAGCACCACTATTGCCCGGCAAAGGACGTTGCCTGCGAGGAGGACGCATGGCCGGCGAACCTCGTCGCGACGGCCAGCTTCGACGCCGTTTGGATCCTGCCGGAACCCAACTGAAAATCCTGATCGACCCCATTCTGATCGGACTCTAGCAAGCGGAGGAGAACACATGCTCGAGAGGACACCCACCACCAAGGCGCAGGCGCTGCTCGACAAATTCGGCAAGGCGCTGGAAGCCGGCGACATCGATACCGCCGTCAATTGTTTCCAGGCTGACTGCTACTGGCGCGACCTCGTGGCCTTCACCTGGAACTTGAAGACCATGGAGGGCCGCGACCAAATCCGCGACATGCTGCAGGCGACGCTCAGCAACACCAAGCCGACCGGCTGGACGGTGGCCGAGGGCGAGGAAGCGACAGAGGACGGCGGCATCATCACCGCCTGGATCACTTTCGAGACCGGCGCGGCGCGCGGCTTTGGCCTCGTGCGGTTCAACGGCGAGATGATCTGGACGCTGCTGACCACCATTGCCGAACTAAAGGGTCACGAAGAGAAAGCCGGCTTCACCCGCCCGCTCGGCGCCAAGCACGGCCACGGCAAGGGCCGCAAGACATGGCGCGAGGAGCGCGACGACGAGATCGCGGAACTCGGCCACTCGCGGCAGCCCTATGTCGTCATCATCGGTGGTGGCCAGGGCGGCATTGCGCTTGGAGCCCGGCTGAAACAGCTCGGCGTGCCGACCATCATCGTCGAGAAGAACGAGCGTCCAGGCGACTCCTGGCGCAAGCGCTACAAGTCGCTCTGCCTGCACGATCCGGTCTGGTACGATCACCTGCCCTATATCGATTTTCCGAAGAACTGGCCGGTCTTCTCGCCGAAGGACAAGATCGGCGACTGGCTGGAGATGTACACCAGGGTGATGGAGCTGAACTATTGGAGCTCCACCACCGCGAAATCCACCACATATGACGAGAAGGCCAAGGAATGGACCGTTGTCGTCGAACGCGACGGCAAGGAGATCGTGCTGAAGCCGAAGCAGCTGGTGCTGGCGACCGGCATGTCCGGCAAGGCGAACTGGCCGAAATACAAAGGCCAGGACGTCTTCAAGGGCGAGCAGCAGCATTCCTCGACGCATCCCGGTCCGGACAAATATGCCGGCAAGAAGGTCGTCGTCATCGGCTCGAACAACTCCGCGCACGACATCTGCGCGGCGCTGTGGGAAGCCGGCGCGGACGTGACCATGGTGCAGCGCTCGTCCACCCATATCGTCAAGTCCGACACGCTGATGGATATCGGCCTCGGCGCCCTCTATTCCGAGCAGGCGGTCGAGAACGGCATGACGACGCGAAAAGCGGACATGATCTTCGCTTCGCTCCCCTACCGCATCCTGCACGAGTTCCAGATTCCGCTCTACGAGCAGATGAAGGAGCGCGACGCTAAGTTCTACGAGGATCTGGAAAAGGCCGGCTTCATGCTCGATTGGGGCGACGACGGCTCGGGGCTGTTCATGAAGTATTTGCGCCGCGGTTCCGGCTATTACATCGATGTCGGCGCCTGCGATCTTGTCATCGACGGCTCGATCAAGCTGAAGAGCGGCCCGGGCGCTGCGGTGCAGGAACTTACCGAAACCGGCGTCAAATTCGTCGACGGCACCGAACTGCCGGCCGATCTGGTGATTTATGCCACCGGCTACGGCTCGATGAACGGCTGGGCCGCGGACCTCATCTCGCAGCAAGTGGCGGACAAGGTCGGCAAGGTCTGGGGCCTCGGCTCCAATACCACCAAGGATCCTGGCCCGTGGGAAGGCGAGCAGCGCAACATGTGGAAGCCGACGCAGCAGGAAGCGTTGTGGTTCCACGGCGGCAACCTGCACCAGTCCCGCCACTACTCGCAGTATCTGTCGCTGCAGCTGAAGGCCAGGCAAGTCGGCTTGCCAACGCCCGTCTATGGGCTGCAGGAGGTGCACCACAAGGCTTGAGGCCGGACGCTGTCCACAGGATGGAAGGCCGACCGCGGGCTTCCATCCTGCGTTGAGCCTCGAGCAGACCCTTCATGGGCTATCGGTCTTTCCCTATCCGCTTCCAGTAGATGAGCGTGCCGGTCAGCCCGCCATGCGGCTTGAGCGCATAGTCCGGAATCTCGCCGGTCAGCGTGAAGCCGAGTTTCTCGTAAAGGCCGGCAGCCCCTTCCTCGGCCGCGGTATCCAGCACCAGCAGGGTGCGCCCCTTCTCGACGGCCAGTTCCTCCGCCGCCCGCATCAGCCGGGTCGCGATGCCTTGGCCGCGGCGGTCGAGCCGGGTCATCAGCTTGGCGATCTCGGCGCGGTGCGGCTGGTTGGGCGGGCAGTCGAGAAGCAGCGTGACGGTGCCGACAAGCGTCTCGCCGTGCCATGCGGCCAGCACCGCCCGTTCTCCCCGCGCGGCGGCGGCCAGTGCTTTGCGCCAGAAACCATAGGCTGCGTCGGGCGACAGCGGATGCATGAAGCTCACCGATCCGCCGGCGGCGACCGTCTCGATCAGCAGGTCGGCCAGCATCCCGCTGGTTCGCGCGTCGTCGTCCAGCGCCCTGATTTCAAGGGTGTTCATGTCCATGCTCTCCAGGTGGATGAGGTGCCGGGCCGGGGTCATTCGAAATGACTGCTCGGCCTTCGGCGGCGGATCCTGCGGATTTCCGCGATGCGCTCGGCATCGTCCTCGCCGAGGTGGCGCCCGCGCTCCAGGATCTCGAGCGTGTATTCCTCATAGGTGAGGCCAAGCCGCTCGGCCCTTTCCAGCCGCATCAGCATGATGGTCTGGCTGGGTGCCTTCCAGGCCTTGTCATGAGCGGCGCGCCAGGCGAGGAAGATGTAGGCGTCGCCCTTGCCCCAGGGTGGGCCTTGATAGTCGTCGATAGGCGGCCCGCCATTGTGCGAGCGTCTCGGTCGGCGCGCCATGCGATCAGCCCCTGACAAGCGCCACCAGATACTCGGCGGCTTCCGGTCCCGGGGCATGGAATGTGCAGTCCGACGGAGCGCCGAGCGCCAGGCAATCGCCGGGTTCCAGCCTATGCACGACATCGCCTTCGGTGAAGTCGAGGCGGCCGCCGATAAGCCATATCTGCTGCTTGATGAAGGCATAGGACGCTGCCGGGAAATCGACCTTGGCGCCTGCCGGCAAGCTGACCCGGATCAGTTCGAGCGGCATTTGCGTCGCCGGCGACAGGTGCCGCCTCACATAGCCCGTCGCCGGATCCTGCCAGACCGGCTGCTCATCCTTGCGGCAGACACCGCCACCCTGCATTTCGGCACGGGCGATCAATGTCGACAGCGTCATGCCGAAAGCCGACGCGATGCGCACGAGGAGCGCCGCGGTTGGACTTGTCATGCCGCGCTCGATCGCGCTCAGCATCGCCTTGGAAACAGCCGACCGCTCGGCCAGCTCCGCCAGCGACCATCCCCGCAAGTCCCGTTCGGAGCGTATCCGCCTGCCGATCGTGGATGTGATGTCATTCGATATATCAGCCATTCGTCCAATATATCGAAAATCAGCAATAGCGAAAGGTGCTATTCGATCGAATTTTCGCGACGGCCTTAACAGGCCCTACACCATCCGACCTCACCCGACTTTAACCCCGATTGGATAGGTTTGGCCTCGAGGGGAATGGGACAGGTCACCGATGTTTGTTGAACGCGAAGCCTCCGTTGGAGAGCCGACCTCGCAGGAGCGCCGCGACGCCCAGCAGAGCGACAAGCGCATTCTTGGCAATGTCGTGCAATGCGACGGCGCGCGTGCCACCATCAGTGCCTATGCCGAGGATGCCGAAGGCACGGTCACCGGCCTTTGGACCGTCGGCAAGATGATCTCCATCAATCTCGGCGGGACCCGCACCGTTGGCCTTGTCTATGCGATCGGCAAGTCTGACCGCGTCTGGAGCAACGAGGGCCAGAACGCGATCGAGGTCAGCATCGAACTGATCGGCGAGGTACGCGACGGCGCCGAGCCTGGCGCCAAGCCCGTCTTCGATCGCGGCATCACCACCTATCCGCATATCGGCGCCGTTGCCCATCGCATCCGCAGCCGCGACCTGCAGGCCGTCTACGATCTCGCCGGCCGCCATTCGATCACCATCGGCACGCTGTCCCAGGACGAGGCGATCGACGCCAACATCGCCATCGACGACACGCTGGCGCGCCATTTCGCCGTTGTCGGCACGACCGGCGTCGGCAAATCCACGGCTGTCTCGCTGCTTCTGCGCAAGTCGATCGAGGCCCGGCCCGATCTGCGCGTGCTGATCCTCGATCCGCACAACGAGTTTGCCGCCTCGCTTCCGGAACATTGCGTGAAGGTCGATTCCAAGACGCTCGACCTGCCGTTCTGGATGTTCAGGCTGGAGGAATTCGCCGAGGTTCTGTTTCGTGGGCGCGAGACCGTGCCGGAGGAAGTCGACGTCCTGCGCGACCTCATCCCCGCCGCCAAGAATCTCTACCGCAACCCGAGTTCCGGCTCGTACGTCAGGCGCGGCAGCGATGCGCTGACGGCGGACACACCGGTACCTTACCGCATCGCCGATCTCCTCAAGCAGATCGACGAGCGCATGGGTCTCCTGGAGAGCAAGAACGATCGCCCGACGTTGAAGTCGCTGAGGACGCGCATCGAATCGGCCGCGGCCGACCCGCGCTACCGTTTCATGTTCAATTCGCGGCTGATCGAGGACACCATCCACGAGACCATCGGCAACATCTTCCGCGTGCCGAACCATGGGCGTCCGGTGACCTGTTTCGAGATGGCGGGCATGCCGTCCGAGGTCGTCAACTCCGTCTGCTCGGTGCTGGCGCGTCTCGCCTTCGACCTTGCGCTCTGGAGCGAGGGCCGGCTGCGGCTACTTCTGCTGTGCGAGGAGGCGCACCGCTACATGCCCGCCGATCCGCGCCTCGGCTTCGCGCCGACCAGGCACGCCTTGTCGCGCATCGCCAAGGAAGGCCGCAAATATGGCTGCTACCTCGGCGTCGTCACCCAGCGTCCGGGCGAGCTCGATCCGACCATCCTGTCGCAATGCTCGACCTTCTTCGCCATGCGGCTCGCCAACGAGCAGGACCAGGCGATCATACGCTCGGCGATCGCTGATTCCTCGGCCTCGACGCTGGCGTTCCTGTCCTCCATGGGCCAGCGCGAGGCAATCGCCTTCGGCGAAGGCGTGGCGACGACCATGCGGCTCAAATTCGAGAAATTGTCCCGCGAATTCATACCTGGAACGGCCAAGCGCGAGCAGACCCTGCCCGCGGAAGCCGGCGACGATGTCGATCTCGCGGGAATTGTCGAACGGCTGCGCAACGTGCCGAAGCCGCAGCAGGCGATGGCCTTTGCCGAGGTGGTGGATTCCGCCCGTCAGGCTGGCGACCCGGACTATCGCAAGCCACCCGCGCCGCGTGCACAGCCGGACGATGATTTCGACCTGCGCTATGGCCTGAAGCCCTCGACCTTCGGCATGCGCCAGCAGAACGACTGATCCCCAGACTTTGCCGTCGTCCCGGTCGAAACCACGGCAGAATTGCCTCTCTGCTTGTCGGCCAACGTGGGTAAATCCCGTCACGGAACTCGTCAGGCCGAGCCGGATGGTGCCGCTTTCGAGAACCGGAGCGAAGCGGACATAAAGTCCATGAGCACCGGTCTACGCCGGCCGTAGCCTTAACTGCCACGACCACCATGAGTGCTTCGGCCGGCGAAGGCCGGAAGCGCAGAAAACGGCGGCATACGGCCGGCATCACGAATTCAGTGATGGGATTTTAGGCGCAGACGCGGTTGCGGCCCTGCTTCTTCGCCTCATAGAGCTGCCGGTCGGCGCGGCGGTAGAAGTCCTCGGCGCTCTCCTTGCGGTCCCAGACCGCAAGGCCGACGCTGGTGGTGACTTTCAGCCGCACATTGCCCGACAGGATGGACATGTTGGCGATAGCCTTGCGGATGCGCTCGGCGAACCGGGCGAGCAGTTCCGCGTCCATGTTGGGCGTGACGACGGCAAACTCCTCGCCGCCAAGCCTCGCCACCACATCGTGATAGCGCGTCATGCCGCGCACGCATTGCGCGACGGCACGCAGGACCTCGTCGCCGACATCGTGACCATGCGTGTCGTTGACTTGCTTGAAATGATCGAGGTCGAGGATCATCAGGCCCACCGGCTTGTCGATGCGGCCGAACTCGTCGAGATATTCCCGCAGGGCGTCGTCGAAGTAGCGGCGGTTCTGCATGCCGGTCAGGCCGTCGGTGAGCGCCGCCTGCTCCAGCGTCTGCGAACGGGCGCTCAGCGACACGGTCATGGCGCGCAGCTTGCCCTCTTCCCGCACCTGGCCGCGGATCAGCGGGTAAATGAAGAAGATCCCGAAGAACAAGGCGGCGGCCAGCAGCGCGCCGGTCACGAACAGCAGTTTATTGAGATAGACTATTCTTTCGAGACGCGACGCGGTGTCGAGATCGGTCGCGATGTCCTGCAACTGGCCATAGGCGTGGAAGGTCACGAGGCCCGCGGCCAGGATGACGAAAATAAAGACAAAGAATGCGGATTCCGCCTTGTGAAAACGCATAACTCCCCGCGGGACTGCGACCCATAGTCGTTATGGCATGCGCCGCCTTACGGACCGTTAACCGGAGCAACCGCGACGGGAAGCTGCGCTCGACACTTTAAGCCTCTGATTGAATTAGCAACCTGTCAGTCCGAGACTGGCGGGCCATCGCCCGGGCGGAGCCTTTTCCACTCCGGTCCCAGCTGGTGCCTGAACCAGGTCGTCTGACGTTTGGCATATTGGCGCGTTGCGATCTTGGCCCGCTCGATCGCTTCGGGAAAGCTGATCTGCCCGGCCAAGGCGCCCTGCAGCTCTCGGACCCCGATGGCCTTCATTGCCGGCAGGTTCGGAGCGAGGTCGAGCGCCATCAGCTGCCTGACCTCGTCGAGCGCGCCTTTGTCGAGCATATCGTCGAAGCGTGCCTCGATGCGCGCGACGAGCTCGCCGCGATCCGGTTCGATCACCAGGAAGCGCGCGCTGTCGCGGTCGACAAGCGGCTGGCCGCGCGCCGCCTGCCAGTCGAGGATCGATCGTCCCGAGGCGTCGAGCACCTCGAGCGCCCTCACGATGCGCTGGCCGTCGGTTGGCCTGAGCTGCATGGCGACGGCCGAGTCCTCGTGCATCAGAATGCGATGCAGCCGTTCGGCCCCTTGTTCCTTGAGCTCGTAGCGCCAGCGCTCGCGCACCGATGGCGGAATGTCGGGCATGTCCGAGATGCCTTCGGCCAAAGCGCGGAAATAGAGCCCGGTGCCGCCGACGAAGACGGCCGGCCGCCCGGACAAAGCGCCTTCCTCGATAAGCCGGGTAACGTCGCGCAGCCAGGCGCCGGTGGAGTAGGCTGTCGAAGGATGCACATGGCCGTAGAGGAAATGCGGCACGCGTGCCATCTCCTCGACGCTTGGACGCGCCGTCAGCACGTCGAGCACCGAATAGCCCTGCATGGAATCGGTGTTGACGATGACGCCGCCCTGGCGTTCGGCGAGATCGAGCGCCAGCGCCGACTTGCCGCTGGCGGTCGGCCCGGCTATCAGGATCGCGTTCTTCACGCGGCCTTCGCCCGCCTGCCTGCCGGAATTTTCGATGCCGCTGATCGCCACGCTTGTTTCCCGTCCCAAAGACCGCGCTGTGTCGGCCTCGCTTGCGAGTATGGCCTCGCATGCGGCCGGCGCAAGCGCCCTTCACTGGCTGGCCGAAGATGTCGCCTGCGATCTGGTTTTGCCGGAGACGCCCGATGTCGGCGAATTGACGGCCAACCTGCGCGCGGCACTGGCCTCCGAACCGGTCGACATCATCGTCCAGCCGGCTGAGGGCAGGAGAAAGAAGATCCTGCTTGCCGACATGGATTCGACCATGATCGACCAGGAATGCATCGACGAGCTCGCCGACGAGATCGGCGTCAAGGCGCATGTCGCGGCGATCACCGCGCGGTCGATGAATGGCGAGATCGCCTTCGAGCCCGCCCTGCGCGAGCGCGTCGCCTTGCTAAAGGGCCTCGACACGGCAGTGGTCGACCGCATCATCGCCAAGCGGCTGACGCTGGCCGCCGGCGGCCGCGCGCTGGTGCAGACGATGCGCGCCAACGGCGCCTGGACGGCACTCGTCTCCGGTGGTTTCGACGTCTTCACCAGCCGCATTGCCGCCTTGCTCGGCTTCCAGGAGAACCGCGCCAACCGGCTGATCGAGGAAGACGGCAAGTTCACCGGCACGGTGGCCGAGCCGATCCTCGGCCGCGCCGCCAAGGCGGAGGCGCTGCTCGACATCGCGGCAAGGCTTGGCTTGGCGACGGCCGACGCGATTGCCGTCGGCGACGGCGCCAACGACCTCGACATGATCCGCCTTGCCGGTACAGGTGTCGCCCTCCACGCCAAGCCGGCGGTGGCGGAACAGGCGCGGATCCGCATCGATCATGGCGACCTGACTGCGCTGCTCTACCTCCAGGGCTATCGCCAGGAGGATTTCACGCAATGAAGCCGATCCGCACCGGGCGTCTCATCCTGCGCAACTGGGAAGAGCGCGACCGCGCGCTGTTCCATCGCATCAATTCCGATGAGCGCGTGATGGAGTTCTTCCCGTTCCGCCGCGACCGCGCCGCGGCCGACGCCAAGATGGATGAGTTCCGCGTCTGGATCGACGACGACGGCTATGGCTTCGCCGCGGCCGAGATCGCCGCCACCGGCGAGTGCATCGGCTTCGTCGGTCTCCTGGATACGGATGATGTGCCATCGCTGCCGGACGGCACGATCGAGATCGGCTGGCGGCTGGCGCCCGAATTCTGGGGCAATGGCTATGTCACCGAGGCAGCGGAAGCCTGGTTTGCCTACGGCTTCGAAACGCTGAAGGTGGAGGAGATCGTCTCCTTCGCCGTCGCCGAAAACCATCGCTCCATCGCCGTCATGAAACGCCTCGGCATGCGCGTCGACCCGGCCGGCGACTTCGACCACCCCGCGGTTCCGGACGGCCACCCGCATCTCAAGCGGCATGTGCTGTACAGGCTGTCGCGCGAGGACTGGCAGGCGCGAAAAAGGGCGGCTCTTTAGCCGCCCTTTTTCTTGCAACTCAGTCAGCTAGGCGATTTTCCGGACTCAGTCCATCCGGATCGTCACGAAGCGGAGTTCGCCTGTCTTCGAAGCCAGCATCAGCAGCGCGTTCTTGCGGCCCTGCTCCTTGAGCGCGCCGATCCGGTCCATGACGTCCTTCGGCGTTCCGACCGATTCCTGCGCGATCTCGGTGATCACCTCGCCCGGCTGGATGCCGCGCTCGGCTGCCGCCGAATCCTTGGCGACGTCGGTGATGACCACGCCCGAAACGTCGGCCGCGATACCGAACTTCTGCCTGGTCTGGTCATTGAGCTCGCCGACGGTCATGCCGAGCACCGAAGCCGTGGACACCGGAGCCGCCTTGTCGCCCTTTTCCTGGTCGGTGGTGCCGTTCTCGCCGCTGGCCAGCTTCTCGCCGTCCTCGAGCCGGCCGAGCGTCACCTTCACAGTCTGCTCGACACCCTTGCGCACGATCACCACGTCGACCGCCTTGCCGACCGGGCTTTCGGCCACCACGCGCGGCAGGTCGCGCATTTCGTGGATGTCCTTGCCGTCGAACTTGATGATGACGTCGCCCGCCTGCACCGAACCATTGTCGACCGGACCGCCCTTGATGACGCCGGCCACCAGCGCGCCCTTGGCGGTCGCCATGCCGAGGCTCTCGGCGATGTCGTCCGTCACCGGCTGGATGCGAACGCCAAGCCAGCCGCGCCGCGTCTCGCCATATTGACGGAGCTGGTCGACCACGCCCGCCGCGAGCTGCGAGGGAATGGAGAAACCGATGCCGATCGAGCCGCCCGAGGGCGAGATGATCGCCGTGTTGATGCCGATGACCTCGCCCTCGGCATTGAACAGCGGGCCGCCGGAATTGCCGCGGTTGATGGCGGCGTCGGTCTGGATGAAGTCGTCATAGGGGCCGGAATTGATGTCGCGGTTGCGCGCCGAGACGATGCCGACCGTGACCGTGCCGCCGAGGCCGAACGGGTTGCCGATCGCCATCACCCAGTCGCCCACGCGCATCTTGGTGGAATCGCCAAATTTCACCGCCGTCAGCTTGTGGCCCTTCGGATCGACCTTCAGCACCGCGACGTCGGTCTTGGTGTCGGTGCCGACAAGCGTCGCCTTCAGCGTCACGCCGTCGGAGAAATTGACCTCGATGTCGTCGGCGTCGGCAATCACATGGTTGTTGGTCACCACGATGCCCTGCTCGGCGTCGATGACAAAGCCGGAGCCCAGCGACTGCACCTTCTGCCCGCCGCCGCCCTTGTCACCGCCGCGGTTCTTGAAGAAGTCGTCGAAAAAGTCCTGGAAGGGCGAGCCTTCGGGAAGTTGCGGCATCGGCACCGCGCCCGGCCCCTCGGTGCCTTTCACCGTTTGCGAGGTCGAGATGTTGACCACTGCGCCGAGCAGGCGTTGGGCAAGATCGGCGACGGAAGGCGGCCCGTCGGAAGCGACGGTGGGCGTGACGAAAGACGGGACGGCAACCATGCCGACGACGAATGCGGTGGCGCCGGCGAAAAGCGTACGCCGCGCCGCGCGCAACAGAGTGTCGGATATCATCGTGGCCTCCCGGTGGTTCTGAAAAGGAAAAGCGCATCCGCAACGGCGCCAGTCCAAGTCATGTTGGCAAGAATTAAGGCACGTTTGCGGCCATAGCTATCGGCGGAGGATAAATCGTCAATCGCTTCGCCACCAAGGAATTTCATCAGCCCCGGACCAGCCAGACGATGCCGACGCCGACGCCGATCGCTACCAGTCCGCCGATCCGCAGCACATTCTCAGGCATCGACAGCACTTCCGTGGCGAGTTTCCGGGCCAGGGCCGGAAACCCGCCATAGACCAAGCCCTCGATGACGAGGACCAGGCCGACCGCTGCCAGGAAATCCTGCACCGCCCGCTACTGGACGATGCCGGGTTGTGTCGCAGGCGCCGCAGGTGCTGTCGCAGGCGCGGCCGGTGCCGGTCCGGGGGCGGGCTTGCTGTCCGGATTGCGGAAGTAGCGGAAAAACTCCGACTCGGGCGACAGCACCATGGTGGTCCCGCTGTTGTCCAGCGCGGTGCCATAGGCATTCATCGAGCGATAGAAATCGAAGAAGGCCGGGTCCCTCTTGTAGGCATCCGCGAAGGTGGCGCTGCGCTGCGCCTCGCCTTCGCCGCGCAGGATTTCCGATTCCTTCTGCGCCTCGGCGACGATCTCGACGACTTCGCGATCGGCCCGAGCCCTGATGCGTTGCGCCGCCTCGTTGCCGCGCGCTCTCAGCCGCTCGGCTTCAGCCAGACGCTCGGCCTTCATGCGGTCGTAGGTCTGCTGCGAGACTTCCGCCGTCAGATCCGTCCGGCGGATGCGCACATCCTCGATGTCGAGACCGAGCGACGTCGCATCCGGACGGAGCTGGTCGCGCACCTCGCGCATCATGACGCCACGTTCCTCGGAAAGTGCGGCCTCGAAGTCGCGCAGACCGTAGACCCGGCGCAGCGCCGCATCGAGACGCGTCTTCAGCCGGGCTTCGGCGAGTTCCACCTGCCCCGACACCGCCGCACGGAAGGTGCGCGGATCCGAAATGCGGTAGGCGATGAAGGCGTCGACCTCGTAGAACTTGCCGCCGGAGACCTGGACGCGGATGTTGTCGAGGTCGAAGCGCATCACTTTTTTCTCGATTGTCTGAACGCTGTCGGCGTCGAAAAAGGCGAATGGCGCCTTGAAGTAGATGCCCGGCTCGGTCTTGACGTCGATGATCTCGCCGAACCTGAGCACGATCGCCTGCTCGCCCGCCTTGACGACGAAAACCGACGAATAGAGCAGGAACAGAAGGACGGCCGCGATGACCGCGATGATGGGAAGACGGTTGGCCATCACTGGTTACCTCCCAGCACCGGCGCCGGCGGCGCCTTCGGCTGCAGTGCCGGCAGCGGCAGATACGGAAGCACACCTTGCCCGTTTCCCTGCTCGACGACGACCTTGTTCGAGTCCTTCAGGATCCTCTCCATCGTTTCCAGATAAAGGCGCTTGCGCGTCACGTCGGGCGCCTTGGCGTATTCGTTGTAGACGGAGATGAAGCGCTGCGCCTCACCTTCGGCTTCCTGCACGACGCGGTTCTTGTAGGCGGCGGCATCCTCGCGGATCTGTGCCGCCTGGCCGCGCGCCTGGCCGAGCTTCTGGTTGGAATACTGATTGGCCTGCTCGACGAACTTGTCCTCGTCCTGTTCGGCGCGCTGCACCTCGTCGAAGGCGTCGGCGACCTCGCGCGGGGGTGCCGCGTCCTCAATGGAGATCGCGTTGACTTGCAGACCGGTCTTGTAGCCGTCGAGCGTGTTCTGGACGATCTCGCGCACCGAAGTGGCGATACCCTGCCGATCGTCGCGGAAAATATCCTGCGCCGGGCGCCGGCCGACGACCTCGCGCATGGCGCTCTCGGCCACCTGCGTCAGCATGCCGTCGGGATCGGAGACATCGAACAGATAGGCCCGTGGATCGGAAACCTGATAGGCGACCGAGAACTGCACGTTGACGATATTCTGGTCACCGGAGAGCATCAGCCCGGAACCGCTGCTCGATCCGCCGCCGATGCTGACGAGTTGCTCGGAGATCTTTGCCGTTTCGACAGTTTCGATCGGCCACCAGTGGAAATGCAGGCCGGGCTGCGAGAGTTCCGGCTTGGGCTTGCCGAAGCGCAATTCGACGGCAACCTCGTCAGGCTGCACGGTATAGATCGCCTTGAAGGCCCAAAGCGCGACGAGCGCGAGCGCGATCAGCCCGAGGACCGCGGGGCTCGCGCCGCCGCCGCCCGGAAGCGCGCGCCGCAGCCTGTCCTGGCCGCGGCGGATGATGTCCTCGAGATCGGGAGGCGAACCCTGCGGGCCGCTCGGCCCCCTCGGCCCCTGCCCCCAGGGTCCCTGATTGCCGCCGCCGCCCCATGGGCCGCCGCCACCGCTCTTGTCGTTCCAGGGCATGAATGTCCTTTCGCTTCGGTTCCCTCGGGCCTTGCGGCGCAATCCTAACGCATGACCCCGAAATCCGGTATCGGTTTTCGGAAAGGAATCATGCGCCAAATCAAAGTTTTACAGCGGCCTTTTGCGGGTCCGGTTGGGCGCGCGGCGCTGTACTGTCGTTCTTCTATAGGGACGCCGTGACGCGCTTTCAACGCGGTCCGCCGCACGCGCCGTCCGATTTGGCCCGGCAGCGACCCTTTGTCCTCGTCACCGACCGTCGCCTCGACGCTCGTAGACCGTGTAGCGCGTCGCGTGGCTGTCCTTTTCGCCCGCAGGGAAATCCTCGGATCGCATGATCCGCCAGATCGCCGGGTCGATCGGCGGAAAATGAGCGTCGCCATCGACCGCGGCCAGCACATGGGTGACATGGAGACGATCGGCGACCGGCAAGGCCTGGGCATAAATCTCGCCGCCGCCAACCACGCAGATCTCCTCGGCACCCGCCATGCAGCGCCCGCGCACCTTGGCCAGCGCGATCGCCTCGTCCAGCGAGTGGGCGACCTCGATGCCCTCGGCGCGCCAGTCCCTGGCGCGCGTCACCACGATGTTGAGCCTGCCGGGCAACGGCCGGCCGATGCCCTCGTAGGTCTTGCGGCCCATGATGATCGGCTTGCCCATCGTGTCGGCCTTGAAGCGCTTCAGGTCGCTGGACAGCCGCCACGGCAGCCCGCCTTCGCGTCCGATCACGCCATTCTCGGCAATGGCGACATAGATCGCGATTTCCATCAGCCGCCGTTCCCGCCATTGTCCGACGGCTCGAGCAGCAAGATGTCGATGTTGCGCTCCGGATAAAAATCCTTGGCCGTCATCTCGAACGTCGTCGGGCCGACCTTGCGGACGTTATCGCCGCAGAAGGAAACCAGATTCCTGGCGTTGCCCTTGTCGATCGTGAGCTTGAAATTGCCGATGCTGCCGGACGCCCAGTTGCCGCCCGTGGTCAGGACGTAAGCGATGCGGCTTTCGAAATATTTCGGATAGCCGTCGGGATTTTCCTTTGCTGTCTTGCGCACCGCATTCTCGAACGCCTGGTCCATGCAGTAGCGGGTCTTGTAGCTGTCGTACTGCCCCTGGAACTTGCCGGCGTAGTAGAAGCTGACCGATGACGTGCCGCCGACGCTGGGCTTATAGCGGTGCGAGACATGGACTTCCTTGTTGGCCGGGAAGGTCGAGCGCCACCAATAGGTCGAGCGCAACTGCCAGAACGGCGCGTAGGCGGTTTGCATGCCCGAGCCGTCATCGGCGGTGTCCTCGATGACGATGCCGCGGTTTTCCCAGTCCTCGGCGACATCCTTGGGCAGTTTGGCCAGCGCCGCCTTGGCCGCGTCGCCGAAGGGATAGAGCGGCACGCCCTGCGCCTTGAGCTCGGCGGTGATGTCGATGCCCAGCGCAAAAGCCTTCTGTTCGAGCTGCGGCTTTGCGTCGACGCCGTCGATCGTCACCTCGAAGCCGAGGAAATTGTCGCTCTGCGCTTCCGGAATCGCTGGCATCTCGTTCGGATCGCCCTCGATATCCGGCATCGGGAAGGCGACGATGGCGCTGACGTCCTTGTCGGTGTTGTTGCGGAAGACGTAGTCGACGGTCACCTTCTCCGGCGAGATGAAAAGGTTCTCGCTTTCCATGGCGACGGCGTCGCTGCGCGACAGGATCAGCCCGCCGGTACCCAGTTCGGCGACGGAATCGTTGGCGAAGGCCGGCGCGGCCAAAAAAGCCAACGCTGCGGTGAGGATAGTGCGGAACATGAATCCCCCTCTCGACGGCAATACCGGGACCACCCCGATGCGCGCTTCCATCTAGAGCAATTCCACGAAAACTAGCTAGGGCAGTTCAGCGTTTCTGCCAAACGATGGACTGCGTTTCAAAGTCCTTTGCGTTCTGGCTGCCTGCGCCCGTCTGGACACCGGCTGCCCGATCGGGCAGGAAAAGCTTTCATGCGCAAGCTTCTCGTCATCGGCATCGGCGCCGGCAATCCCGAACACATGACCGTACAGGCGATCAACGGCCTGAACCGGGCCGACGTGCTGTTCATTCCCGACAAGGGCGCCAAGAAGAACGATCTCGCCAAGCTCCGCCGGCAGATCTGCGACCGTTTCGTCTCCAACCCGCAATCGCGCCGCGTCGAGTTCGATGTGCCGGTTCGCGCGGAGCCGACATCGTCCTATCGCGTGACGGTCGACGACTGGCACGAAGCGATCGCCGAGATCTATGAGGGGTTGATCCGCGATGAGCTGACCGAAGACGGCTGCGGCGCCTTCCTGATCTGGGGCGATCCTTCGCTCTATGACAGCGCGCTGCGTATCCTGGAGCGCGTGCGCCACAGAGGCAATGTCGGTTTCGAGCTCGAAGTCATTCCAGGCATCACCGCCATCCAGGCGCTGGCAGCCTCCCACGCGACGGCGCTCAACCGCATCGGCGATTCCATTCTCGTCACCACCGGCCGGCGGCTGACCGAAGAAGGGCTGCCGGCCAACGCCGGGAGCGCGGTGGTCATGCTCGACGGCAAGTGCGCCTTCAACACGCTGGCCGACCCGGATGTCTTCATCCAGTGGGGCGCCTATCTCGGCACGCCGGACGAGATCATCATTTCCGGACGCTTAGGCGATGTCGGCCCCGAGATCGAAAGGGTCCGTGAGGAAGCCCGGCGGAAAAAGGGCTGGATCATGGACACCTATCTGCTGCGCAAGCCCGGCGAACCGGAAGAATAGGCGCTCCAAAAGGCCACGGTCAGCCGGCGTCGATCTCGGCCTGCAACGCCTGCATATGAACCGCGGCCGCAGAAGCCGCCGCGCGCTCAATGGCCCTGAAGCGGCTGACGACGGCGAGGCCGACCGCGGTCAACTGCGCGCCGCCGCCTTTCCTGCCGCCGGTCTGCGCCGCGACCAGCGGCTTGCCGAACACCCGGTTCATGTCCTCGACCAGATCCCAGGCATGCTTGTAGGACATCTCCATGCCGCGCGCCGCGGCCGAGATCGAGCCAAAGGCGGCGATTTGCTCCAGCAACTCGATCTTGCCCGGACCAATTCGCCCGTCGGGGTCGAGATTTATTCGCAGGCTCAGCGATGGCATCTCTCGTTCTCCGCGATCATGTCGAGATTACCCCCTCTGCCGCAATATCGCTATTCCAAAGCAACATAGCGATATTGCCCTTTCGTCAACCATCAGCCTCTTCCGGCAATCCGGGAACGGTCGTCGCACTGTCGAAGCTCACCGTCTTGATTACCGCGAAGACCTTGCGGCCGAGCGCGAGGCGAAGGGTGTGTTTCGACTGTTCGGTGATGCGCGCCAGAACGATCGCACCATTGCAATCGATGGCAATCTCCACCGTCGGGCCAACGCCCGGCCTGACCGCGGCGATCGTTCCCCCCAAGATGTTGAGCGCGCTGAGGCCCGCCGGCTGTTCGGTCGCGATCATGACGTCGCGAGCGCGGATGCGGAGCCGCACCAGAGCCCCCGCTTGCCGTGGCAGGCGCGGCACGCGGATATCGCCCGCCGGCGAGCCGAGCACAGTCATGCCGAAAGCCTCGTCGTGACGCAGCACCCTGGTGTCGAGCACCGCGCCACCCTCGCCGCGCTCCTCCGCCGGCAAAAGGTCGAGCCGCTGCATGATCGCCTCGGTCGGGCCGAAAGCCGCGACCTTGCCTTGCGAGAGAACCACCACGTCGCTCGCCAGCCGCGCCACCTCGGCGACGGAATGGCTGACATAGGCGATGGGGATTTTCGTCTCGTCGCGCAGCCGCTCGATATAGGGCAGGATCTCGGCCTTGCGCGCTTCGTCGAGCGAGGCAAGCGGCTCGTCCATCAACAGCAGTTTCGGGCTGGCAAGCAGCGCACGCCCGATCGCCACGCGCTGCTTTTCGCCCCCCGACAGTTTCGCCGGCCGCCGGTCGAGCAGATGGCCGATGCCGAGGAGTTCAACCACCGCGTCCATATTGGCGTAGCGCTCGGAAGGCGGCGTGAACCAGCGGCCATAGCGCAGGTTGCCGGCGACGCTCATATGCGGGAAGAGTCGAGCATCCTGGAAAACCGTGCCGATCCGCCGTTTGTGCATCGGCACGAACACGCCGGCGGCGGTGTCGACCAGCACGCGGCCGTCGATCGCAATCCGCCCCTTCTGCGGCCGGATCAACCCGGCAATCAGGTTGATCAGGGTCGACTTGCCCGACCCCGAAGGCCCGAACAGCGCCGTCAGCCGGCCGGCGCTTTCGAAATTCGCCTCGACGGCGAAATCGCCGAGGCGATGCATGATGTCGACCGAAAGCGTCATTCGATGTCCATCCGCCGGCCGACCCGCCGCGCAAGGACCTCGGAAGCCACCAGTGCGACCATGGAAATGACGACCGAGATCAGCGTCAGCCTGAGCGCGCCCGCATCACCGCCCGGCACCTGCGTGAAGGTGTAGATCGCCGAGGGCAGCGTCTGCGTCTCGTTGGGGATGTTGGAGACGAAGGTGATGGTGGCGCCGAACTCGCCCATCGCCTTGGCGAAGGAGAGTATCCCCCCGGCGATCAGCCCCGGCAGGGTCAACGGCAGCGTGATGGTGGCAAAGACCCACAGCGGATTGGCGCCGAGCGTGCCGGCCGCAGCCTCCATCTTGCGGTCGACTGCCTCGATCGACAGCCTTATTGCCCGCACCATCAGCGGAAAGCCCATGACGCCGCACGCGAGCGCCGCACCCGTCCAGCGGAACGAAAAGACAATGCCGAAATGCTCGGCGAGGAAAGCACCGGCAGGTCCGCGACGGCCGAAGCTGAGCAGGAGCAGATAGCCGGTCACCACCGGCGGCAGGATCAACGGCAGATGCACCAGCCCGTTGAGCAGGGTCTTGCCCCAGAACCGGCCCCGGGCCAGCAGCAGCGCGATCAGTATGCCCGGCGGCAGGCTTGCGATCATCGCCACCGTCGCCACCCTGATCGACAGCCGGACCGCATTCCATTCGTCGGGAGTGAGGTCCAGCAGCCAGTTCATATGCGGTGTAAGGTCTCTCTCAGTTGCTCGGCGCGAGCACCGTAAAACCCTGTTCCTTGAAGAGCGCGGCGGCCTTGGCCGACTCGACGCATTTCAGGAAGGCAGCCGTATCGTTGTCCTTCGAATCCGCCGTCTGGGCAATCGGGTAGATGATCGGCGGGTGCGAATCCTCGGGGAAGGTACCGACGACCTTCACGCCCTTTTCGGCATGGGCGTCGGTGGCGTACACGATGCCGAGCGCGGCCTCGCCCGTCGACACCAGCTTGAGCGCGGCGCGGACATTCTCGGCCTGCGCGACCTTGCTTTCTACCGAGGACCAGACGCCCAGCGATTCCAGCGCCGCCTTGCCGTACTTGCCGGCCGGCACCGCCTTGAAGTCGCCCATGGCGAGCCTGCCGTCGCCGATGAGCCTGGCGAGGTCGAAACCCTTTTCCACCTTGGTTTCGACCTTGGAATCTTTCGGCGCCACCAGCACGATCTGGTTGCCGAGCAGCTTCACTTCGGTGTCCGGCTTGGTCAGCTTCTTGTCGGAGAGATATTTCATCCAGTCGAGGTCGGCCGAGACGAACACGTCTGCCGGCGCGCCGCGCTCGATCTGCTTGGCCAGCGCCGAGCTCGCCGCGTAGGAGATGGTCGCCGCTTCGCCGACCTCGGGCTCGCAGGCCTTGTTGACCGCATCGAGCGCGTCCTTGAGGCTCGCCGCGGCGAACACGACCACCTTGTCGTCGGCATGGGCTGCAGGCACCGCCGCCATCAGCGCCGCCGTGAGCCCGCCGATGGCAATTGCCCTCAATCCAAAACCCTTCCCCGTCATGAAATCTCTCCCTGTTTTGAAAATCCGTTCGGCCCAATGCCTTTGATCGATATATCCGGATGAACATAACAAGAAAAGGCCTTTTACCCTCCTCGCCATTGTATGACAGGGTGTTCCCAGCCTACGATGGAGCCCGTTCGATACAGCGATGGCCAAGGAGAGGCAGATGAAGATCAGCGCCCGCAATATCCTGAAGGGCAACGTCACCGAAATCGCCAAGGGAGCGACCACCTCGCATGTCAGGATCGACATTGGCGGCGGCGCCATCGTCACCGCTTCGATCACGAATGAAGCGGTCGCCGATCTGCAGCTCGAAAAAGGCAAGCAGGCTTATGACGTGATCAAGGCTTCGGGCGTCATGGTCGGCACCGATTGACGATACTGGAGCGCGCTGGCCGCGGCCGGACCGGCCTTATACCGCGATCGGCGCCTTGATGGTTGCGTCCGCAAAATAGTTTTCGAGGCGGAAATCCTCGAAACGGAAGGCAAAAAGATCCTGCACGTCCGGGTTGATCCACATCGTCGGCAGCGGCTTCGGCGTGCGCCGCAGCTGCTCGCGCGCCTGCTCGAAATGGTTCGAGTAAAGATGCGCGTCGCCGAGCGTATGGACGAAGTCGCCTGGCTTCAGACCGGTCACCTGTGCAACCATCAGCGTCAGCAATGCATAGGACGCAATGTTGAACGGCACGCCGAGGAAGATATCGCCAGAGCGCTGGTAGAGCTGGCAGGAGAGCCGGCCCTCCGAGACGTAGAACTGGAACAGGCAGTGGCAGGGCGGCAGCGCCATCGCTTCCACCTCGGCCGGGTTCCAGGCCGAAACGATCAGCCGCCGCGAATTGGGATTCTTGCGAATCTCCTTGAGAAGGCCCGCGATCTGGTCGGTCTCGCCGCCATGCCCGTCAGGCCACGAGCGCCACTGCTTGCCGTAGACAGGCCCGAGATCGCCATTCTCGTCGGCCCATTCGTCCCAGATGGTGACGCCGTTGTCGTTGAGATATCTGATGTTGGTGTCGCCGGCCAGGAACCACAGCAGCTCATGGATGATCGACTTCAGGTGCAGCTTCTTGGTGGTGGTGACCGGGAAGCCGCGCGAAAGGTCGAAGCGCATCTGGTAGCCGAACACCGAGCGCGTGCCGGTACCGGTGCGGTCGCCGCGGTCGGTGCCGTTTTCCAGCACATGCTTTAGCAGGTCAAGATATTGGCGCATCGGCTCCGCCTCGATTCGGATGGCAGATGATCATAGCCGACTGGCTGTCGGTCGAACACTGTAAAGCCGGTCACTGATGTGGATGATACGCCAGAAAGTCCAGGATGCCGGCACGATATCGTGCCGGCTGCGGACGGCTATGCCTCAGAGGGAACCGAGTTTGCCCAGATCCTTGGCCACCAGATAGTAGAAGGTCACGCGACTCTTGGTGTTGTCGGCCGCCATCGCCTTGCAGACCTTCTCGATCGAGGCGTCGGCCTTCTTGGCGTCGGCGACACCGAGCTTCTTGCCGGCCCAGTTCTCCCGGACCCGCTCTAGCTCGTTCGGGTCCGTGCAGGAGACCAGCGAGGAATCGCGGTTCCTGAGCGCTATGCCCAGATGCTTGACGATCTTATCGACCGCGTCGGCGCTGGCGCCGGCATCGTATTTCTTCACATCCGCAAGATAGTCGGCCATCGAACTTCCCCTCGTCGGCGCCACTGATCCGATGGATGAGGCTTGTGGCGCGCCGCGCAACCTGTGCGCTAGGTCAGAGACTCCTCATCACCGGCGGAGCTTCGATTGAGTGAGCACGCAAGTCAACCCTCGGCTGTCGCGTTTGGCGCCGGGGACAAGTGCCGGTTTGGCCTTTCATTTTCCATGATCGGTCCCTATATTCGCTTCGTCGGCTTGACCGACTATGGCGATAAACAGGCGATGAAATAAGCCGTTCGGACCCGGGGGCGGTACCCGGCGCCTCCACCAAAAACCGCTCTGGGTGACGGAGCGGCTTTTGCTGGGGGCGAAATAGGATCGACGAAGGTGTAAAGATCGTACTTTTGCCCGGCATTGTACCACCGTCATCGGGCTAAACTTATAGTTGCCAACGACAACTATGCGGAAGCTCGTCTCGCCGCTTAATGCGGTGCGAACGCTTCAAATCAAGCCCTAGAGGTTCGCACTTCTAGGCGGGGTTCGGAGGTACCTGGCAACAGAAACCTCCACCTTCTCCCTCTCTTTTCTTTCATCCGAACCCGCCTGAACGGCGGTGCCCGGTGCGCAGCGTACGCGCCGTCCTGCCCTCGATGCACCCGGTCTGTCGCGGACATGAAAAAGGCCGGGCATGCCCGGCCTTTCCCGATCTTTCGTGCGTTCTTACTCCGCCGGCGCTTCGACCGCCTCCCGCACTCGGCCAAGCGTGACCTTGGCCAGCGTGAACGAAATCACCGCGCAGAGCGTGATGCCGGCAACCATCGGCAGCGGTGTGCCGTCGAAGAAGAGCCCCGCTACGCCCATGGCCAGCGCGCCGATGGCGAAGTGCAGCGTGCCCATCAGCGCCGAGGCGGTGCCGGCGATCTCGCCATGCTCTTCCATGGCCAGCACGGAAGTGGTCGGGATGACAAGGCCGAGGAAGCCGTAGCCGACGAACAGCAGCGCCGCCATCACGTCGAGCCGGTCGACACCGGATGCCATGACGGCGAACAGCGCCACCATCACCGTGGCGTAGCCGGTCACCGCCACCCAGACCACGCGCTTCAGACCAAAGCGGTCCGCCAGCATCCCGGTCAGCTGCGACATGCCGATGAAGGCGACCGCATTGATCGAGAAGAAGACGCTGTAGACCGACGGCGACAGGCCGTAGTGGTCGATCAGGATGAAGGACGAGCTCGACAGATAGACGAAGAAGCTCGCAATGCCGAAGCCGGCGATCGCCACCAGTCCGAGGAAGTTGCGGTCGCCCATCAGGTAGCGGTAGCCAGCCAATGCCGTGCCGAAAGACGATCCGGCGCGCTCCTCGACCGACCGCGTCTCTTTCAGCGAGGTGGCGAGCAGGATGGTGGCTAAAGCCGCGGCGCCCGTGACCGTCCAGAACACGGCGCGCCAGCCGAAGCTCTCGATGATCTGGCTGCCGGTTAGCGGCGCCAGGATGGGCGACACCGAAAACACCAGCATCAACAGCGACATCAGCTTGGCGGCCTCGTTGCCGGTGTGCAGGTCGCGCACGATGGCGCGCGGAATGGCCATGCCGGCGCTGGCGCCGAGCCCTTGCAGGAAGCGGAAGGCGATCAGCCATTCGATGGTCGGCGCCATGGCCGAGCCGACGCCGCCGACCATGAACAGCGCGAGGCCGGCATAGAGCGGCAGCTTGCGCCCGACCATGTCGGAGATCGGGCCGACGACGATCTGGCCGAAACCCATCGACAGGAAGAAGATCAAGAGGCTCATCTGGACGGCGGCAGTTCCGGCGTGCAGATCCTCGCCGATCGACGGCAGCGCGGGAAGATACATATCAATGGCGAAGGGGCCGATCGCGGACAACAAGCCGAGCACGACCGCGATGCGGAGGAATTTGGGACTCATGATAGGGCTTCTTTCGGATCTGGTTGGCGCCACGAAATCGGCGTCTAACCCCAGGACGTTCGATCCCGCGGAATTCCGACACCCAAGAGCAAAATCATTCGTCTCCCGGAGCGGATTTCCATTTGTTATGTCCACAAATTTAGACAGGCTTGTCCAATTCGTCAATCGCCGCTATATAGATTTTTATGAGGCCCGGCGTTTCTCCTGACACTTTCCCGCCACGCAGCCATGAGGCCAAGCGCATATCGGTGGTCGATGCCGCAGCTTCCGTGTTCTGCAGGGAAGGCTATGCCGGCGCCAATATCGACCTGATCGCGGCCGAGGCCGGCGTCTCGCGCCAGACCGTCTATAATCACCATGGCGACAAGGAAAAGCTCTTCATGGCCGTCGTGCGCGACCTGACGGAGCGCTGCAATGCCGGCATCTTCGCCACCTTTGCAACCTTTCCCGACCAGCCTGCCGATCTCGAATCCGATCTTGTCGCCTTTGCGGTGCGCATGAACCGCAACTGCATCTGCAACCGCGACGGCCGCTTCCTGCGCAAGCTGATCCAGGCCGAGGGCGAGCGATATCCGGAGCTTTTTGCCGAGTGGCGCGAACAGGGACCAGGCCGCACCTGGTCGGCGCTTGCCGCCCGCTTCGCGCGGCTTGCCTATGCCGGACACCTGTCGATCGACGATCCGGACGTGGCGGCCCGCCAGTTCATTGCCCTCGTCAACGCCGAGTTGCAGACAACCTTCATGCTCGGCGGCATGCCGACCGAAGAGGAGGTGCTGCGCTCCGCCACCAATGGCGTGCGCACCTTCCTTCGCGCTTTCGGATCGCGGAAAACAACTGTCAGGCAGGCCGCCCTCGCCCGCGCCTGAGCGATCAAATCGCCGCCACCCCCTCTTGGCCTCGGCGTTAGGCGCCTATATGCGGTTTACGCCGCGCTCAAGCTTGATTACAGCTATGCGGACGATTCAACGGAACCCGACCGTCACATGGCCGACGACCACATCCGCTATGACATTCTGGCCCAGGAGGCATTGCGCGGCGTCATGCGCAAGGTCTTGGCCGAGGTCGCGCGCACCGGTCTTCCGGGCAACCATCATTTCTTCATCACCTTCCTGACCGGCGCGCCGGGCGTGCGCATTTCCTCGCGGCTGCGCGAGCGTTATCCGGAGCAGATGACCATCGTCATCCAGTTCCAGTACTGGGATCTGAAGGTGACCGATACCGGTTTCGAGGTGGGGCTCTCCTTCTCCGACGTGCCTGAAAAGCTCGAAATCCCCTTCTCCGCCGTGCGCGGTTTCTACGACCCATCGGTGAATTTCGAACTGGAATTCGACGTCAAGGCGGAAGGCGCGGCGGAAGATGACGATGCCGCGCCTGCCTCCGAACTGCCGGTTGCCGTCGTCGCCGAAAAGAAACCGGAATCGAAGAAAAAGACCGCCGAGGCCGAGAAGAAGCCGGCCGTCGCCGATACCGGCGGCAAGAGCGCCGACGTGGTTTCGCTCGACGCCTTCCGCAAGAAGTGAACCGGGGACATGGGCGAGGTCATCAATCTCCGCCAGGCCCGCAAGCAGAAAGCGCGCATCGAGAAGCAACGCCTGGCCGGTGAGAACCGGGCATTGCATGGCCGCTCCAAGGCCGAGCGAGAGCGTGACCGGCTGACGTCCGACAGGACGGAAAAATTCATGGACGGCCATCGCCGCGAAAAGCCCGGCGATCCGGACGGGCGCTGAGCGCCCCGATGGCTGCCGTTGAAAAGCGCTCGGTGACGATCCGCGGCCACCGCACCAGTTTTTCCCTGGAGCAACCTTTCTACGATGACCTCGTCACGATCGCCGCGCAGCGCTCGATTTCGCTGGCGGCCCTTGTTGCCGAGATCGACGAGACCCGAACCCGCGATGCGAACCTGTCTTCGGCGCTGCGGCTCTACGTGCTGGCCTGGGCCAAGCGCGGCGGCAAGGCGTTTTGAGAGGTCTCAGGCCGGGTCGCTGACGCTCCGCGGCGCCTTGCGCCTGGCGCCGAAGCTGAGCAAGGCCGATCGGTCGCGTTCCTCCGCCTGTTTTTTCGACCGCACCCGCATCAGGTCCTTCCAGCCGATATAGCCGATGAGCCGTGCATCCTCGCGCGAGACGACCGGAAGATGCGAGACGTTGGCCGTGAGCAGCTTGTCGGACAGCCCTTCCAGATATTCGTCCGGATAGGCGAGCGTGACCTTGCTGCCGGTCAAAAGCTCGCCGAGCGTCGCCTTGCGATGCTTGCCGGCGCGGCGCCAGCGCAGGATCGCCGGCGGATCGATGAGGCCGAGCACATGCCCTTTCCCATCGATCACCGGAAAGCTCGGATGCCGCGTATCCGGCGCGGTGAGGAATGCCGCCGCGCCATGCAGCGTCATCGTTGCCGGCACGCTCTCGACCTTGGTCGTCATCACTTCGCGCACTCTGGTCAAGGCGAAGGGATCGACCCGATACTCGCGAACGAGGTGATGTCCGCGCCGCGCTACCTTTTCGGTCAGGATCGAGCGCTTCATCAGCAGCACGGTGACGGCATGGGCGCTCGCGCAAGCCGCGATCAGCGGCACCAGCATATGGGTGTTGCCGGTGAGCTCGACCGCGAAAAAGGTCGCGGTCAGCGGCGCGCGCATGGTGCCGCCCATGGTCGCGGCCATCGCCAGCAGCGGCCAGAAGCCGGGCGTCGCCTCGGGCAGGATGCCGGTAAGCGCAGCGCCCATCGCGCCGCCCATGATCAAGAGCGGCGCCAGCACGCCGCCCGACGTCCCCGAACCCAGCGCCACCGACCAGATGATGGCCTTCACCACCAGAAGCGTCAGCGCGGCCGCCGCGAGGATATGGCCATCCAACATGTTGGCGATGTTGTCGTAGCCGACGCCGAGCGCCTGCGGTTCGATCAGTCCGCCGATGCCGACCACGAGGCCGCCGATCATCGGCCACCACATCCAGTGTATCGGCAGTTTCTGGAAGACGTCCTCGCAGGCATAGACCAGCTGCGTCAGCAGGCACGAAAGAAGCCCAGCGGCAATGCCGACCAGTACCCATCCGCCCAATACGGCGATCGACGCCTCCATGCTGCCCGAGAACGGGAAGATCGGACCCGGCAGGTGCAGCAAGGTGCGTTCGACTTCCGCAACGATCGCGGCGACGGCGACCGGGATGAAACTGCGCGGCGTCCATTCGAACAGGAGCAGTTCGACGGCGAGCATGATGGCTGCGATCGGCGTGCCGAAGACGGTCGTCATGCCGGCCGCGGCGCCCGCCACCAGCAGCGTCTTGCGCTCATTGTCGCTGACCGGCAGCATCTGCGCGATCAGCGAGCCGATCGCGCCGCCGGTCATGATGATCGGACCCTCGGCGCCGAACGGTCCGCCGGAACCGATAGAGATCGCCGACGACAACGGCTTCAATACCGCCACTTTGGCGTCGAGCCGCGAGCGCCCGAGCAGGATCGCCTCGATCGCTTCGGGAATGCCGTGGCCGCGGATCTTCTCGCTGCCGAAGCGCGCCATCAGCCCGATGATCAGCGCGCCGATCACCGGAACGATCACGGCGGCATAGCCGAGCGGCGTGTCCTCGAGTCTCAGTTCCGCCAGCGAGAACTGGCCGAAATAGGCAATGTTGGTGGCAAGCCTTATCAGCTTCAGCAGCACGATGCCGGCAAACAGCCCGGCGGTCGCGACCACGACCGCGATCGCGGCGATGAGCAGCACTCTTGGATCGGTGGTGAAGTCGCGGAGATGGCTGTTTCCGGCATGAGCGGATTTCATTGGAACCTGAGCTTTCTGGTGGCGCGATACCGTCCGGTTGTCGGGCGATTACATATCGTACCACGATATAAATCTTCAAGGGCGTTTCTCGATCGTCGGTCCGCGTCATTTTGGACAAGGATCTCACCAGGCCGCTCTCGAGCCTTCGCAGGAGTTGAGCTTTCGCCGGAAAGGTCCATAAGTCGGAGAATGACGCCGCCGAAAAAATCACGCCCCGCCATCAGCCAGGTCGACTATCAGCGGCTGTCGCAGTTCCGCTATCTCATCCGACGCTTCCTTGAATTCAGCCAGCTTCAGGCGAATGAGGCGGGCTTGACGCCGCGCCAGCACCAGGCGCTGCTGGCGATCAAGGGCTATCCCGGCGGCGGACCTGTGGCGGTCGGTGACCTGGCGGAGCGGTTGCGCATCCGCCACCACAGCGCCGTCGAGTTGGTGAACCGGCTGAGCGAGGCCGGACTGGTCATAAGGGATCAGGACAAGGCCGACAACCGCCGCGTGCTGCTGCAGCTAACGCCTCTTGCCGATGACCGGCTCGCCGAATTGTCGGCCGCTCACCTCGACGAGCTTTCGCGCATCGAGCCTATGCTGCAGCGCCTGCTTTCGCGGCAGGAGCCGGTCTGAGCAACAAGGCAACAAGCCAAATGCCGAACCGGCTGCCGATTTGGCGGACAAGTCAACCGCCGTCCAGCGATTTCAAGAGATTGTCGATGGTGAATGGATTGGCCTTCGGCTTGGGCGGCTCCGGGGCGGAACTGTCGTTGACGCCGGGAAGCGACCGGTCGACTTTTGGCGTCTGCTCGGCCGCCTTGCGTTCTGCTTCCAGCCTCGCCTGCTCGGCCTTCCTGCGTTGCGCCTCGGCCTGGGCCTTTGCCTCGTCCGCAGCCCGTTGTTCAGCCTTTGCCTTGGCGGCGGCTTCCGCTTCAGCCTTTGCATCAGCTTCCGCCTTGGCGCGCGCCTCGACCTCGGCCTTAGCCTTGGCGTCGGCCTCCGCCTTGGCCCTCGCCTCTTCCTCGGCCTTGGCTTTCGCCTCTTCTTCCGCTTTGGCCTGAGCCTCCGCTTCCGCCTTAGCCTCAGCCTCCGCCTCGGCTTTCGCCCTGGCTTCAGCTTCGGCCTTCTGCCGCGCCTCCTCCTCTTGCCGGCGCAATTCCTCGGCCGCCCGGTCGCGCTCCATCTGCAGGGCAGCGTAGTAGCGGACCTCGCGCCGCAGCCTCTGCTTCTCGAGCAGTGCCGCCTGCATCGCCTCAACCCGCTGCTGCTCTTTCTCCAGCGCGCGCTGGGTCAGGAACTGCGCCAGCGGCGCGCTGTCGAACTGGCGCGCCATCGCCCCGAGCGGGCCGGCGAGGCTGAAATTCACGGCCGGCTCGGAGCCGACCAGCGCCTCGTCGCCTGGCCGGTAGGTGATCGCGCCCTTTGCTGTGACGGTGCTGGCGCTGAGGTCAGCCATCACGTCCGCCGACAGTGTCGCCGCCGGGTTGTCGAGGCTGATCGGCGGCGCCCGCAGCGTGCCGTTGGCAACGGTGAAGGCGATGTCGGTGTCACCGGCCGCGAAACTGCCCGCGCCGGTGATATCAGGCGCGAAGCTCTCGGTCTTGGCGGCATCGATGTCACGTCCAACTGCATCCGCCTTGGCGATGATAGGGGCTAAGGCATCGGGATTGATGCCGGCGATGGTCAGCCCCTTCAGTGCTGTCGTGCCGGACCCGGACAGCGCGGCGATCATCGCGTCGACCGACTTGCCGCTGGTCGACAGCGCCGCCGAAATGTCGCCGTTGCCGCTGACCCCTGAACCCGGCAGCACTGCCGAAAGATCGCTGCCGGCCAGTCTCAACTGCCCCGAAAACAGGCCCGTGCCGTCGGTGTTCTTCAGCTCGAACAGGCCGGTCAGCGCGCCGCCATAGAGCTTGGCCTTGAGGTCCGAGACATGGATGCCTTCCCGGTCGAGCTTCAGCGACAGCGTCGCATCATGCGCGGTGGCGAACGGTCCGGCGGCAAACGCAGCCGTGTTGAGGTCGAGATCGGCGCTGAACGGCAGGGTCGACTTCTGGCTGAACGGCGTGGTTGGCCAGCCGCCGCCTTTCGCGGCAAGGAAGGACTGATCGCCGAACAGCGACACGGCCAGCGGATCGAGGTCGAGTTCGTCGAGCGCCAGCGCGCCGGCAAGATGCGGCAGCCCATCCTTGCTGTCGACGTTGACGTCGCCCGACACCGCGGCCTTGTTGATCGCGCCGGTCAGCCCGCTCAGCACCAGAAGCCCATTGCCGAAATCGGCATCGGCGGCAAGCGATGCCGACGTGCCGGTGCCCATGCCGGGCAGCCCGACGCCGGTTGTTATCAGCCACGGTTCGATGTCGGCGGCGTCGAGGTTGACCTTGCCCTTGGCGGTGGCGCCTTGCTGCGTCTCGGCGACGGTCCCGTCGAAGCTCGCCCTGAAATCGTCGGCCGTGAGATTGAAGCTGGTCGCCAGACCGCCGCTGAGCGAGCCTTTCGCCGAGAGATCGGTGCTTGCCTGTCCAAGCATGCCGAGCGGCAGCGCCGGCAGGCCGTAGAGCGCCAGCAGCGTGGCGGCGTTCTCGTTCCTGGCGTTGAAGGTCAGCGCTACCGGCGCATCCAGAAGCCGATCGGCGGTACCCTTGCCCGAGAGCGAAGCCGAGAAGGCGGAGCCGCCGGCCCTGCCTTGCGCGGAAAGCGCGAGCCCGGTGGTGCCGTCGCCATTGTCGGCCGCACTCGTCACCAGGTCGATGCGGGCGTCCTGGAACAATTCGGGATAAGCAGATACGCGGCTGGCCAGACCCTTCAGAAGCTGATTGTCCGGATAATGCTGCGCCGCGACATCGATGAGCGGCTTGAGATCCACCGCCACGACGGATGCGTCGAGCTTGCCGGTCGGGCTTTCCGGAAAGTCCTTGATCCGCCCTGTGGCGCTGATCGAGGCGCCGGCAAGCCCGCCGACCGAGAGCCGGTCGATCTCGAGCAGTCCCTCACGCAGCCTCAACGCCGTATCCACCGTGTCGGCGCTCAAGCCGCCGGCGCTGACCGGGCCCGCCTTGATCTGGAAATCGAGATCGCGGTCGGAGAAGCGGTTGGCGCCCTTGTCGCTGACGAAGATCGAGGCGAAGGCCGCCAGCCCGTCGACGTCGAGCTCGCCGCCCTCCAGCCGCATCAGCACCGATGGCCTGGCGCCGTCGGGCTGGCTGGAATCGATGCTGCCCGAGAATTTCGCCTTGCCGAGGATGAGCTCGAGATCGCTGAAGGACTGCCGGTTCGCGCTGAGATCGACCTTGGCCTTGAAGCCCGCCGCCGGCAGACGGCGGATCGCGTCGTCGACATCCTTCGACAGCCAGGCGGCGAAACCGGACGGCTGGCCGACGGCAAGCAGCAGGGAGCCCGTGAAGCCGAAACGGTCCTCGACACTCAGCATGCCGTCGGCTTCGAGCGTCGCGCGGCCCGGCAGCGTCGCGGCAAGCGACTTCACCGACCAGCCGCCCTCGACCGGCTCTGCTGAAAGCCGCACGTCGCGCACCGTCGTGTCGCCCGCCACCACCGCCGGCAGCCTGACCTCGACCGTGCCCGGTATCGTCGGCTTCGGCATGTGCAGCAGCGTCTGCTCGAACGCCGCGATGCGCTGATCGAGCGTCAGCCCGGCTCCGGCGGATGCGCCCACCGCCTCGTCGAACTGCACCTGCGCGCCGCTCGCTTCGATCGAGAAATGCGGCTTGAGGCCGAGATCGACCGCGGCCTTGCCATCCGCGGTGTAGGGATTGTCGAGCGGCCCGGTCTCGAAGCGGAATTCGTCGACGCCGAGCTTCTGGTGATCGAGAGCGAATTTGCCGTTCAAACGGAACCCCGGATCGGGCCTGCCGGTGCTGACCTTCACAGGCTCGCCCTCGGTGCCCCGCAATTCGGCCGTGTTCCCGTCGGCCCCGCTCTTGTCAGAGGCCGAAACCTTGAACTGGCCGGAATAGACCGCTGCGCCCCTGACGATGCCGGCATTGCCGTCGGTCTCGATGATAAGCGGATAGGCATCCGGATCGGCCTTCAGCCTGAGGCGCATTCGGCCATTTGCTTCCACCCTGCCGGTGGAGGCCGAGACGTCCGTGCGCAGGCCGTCGAAGCGCAGCGTGCCGTCCATCCGCCACGGTCCGGCAAGCGACTTGGCCGAAACGGTCGAGTTGATCTCGGAGATAAGATGGCTGCGCCCGCCGGCGGCATGGCGCAGTTCGATCTGCCCTCCTGTCACCGTCAGCTTCTCGATCGCGATCTGGCCCGGATCGAAGGGCGTCGACGGCCGGATGGCCCAGTCGACCGTGCCATCGCCGGCGACGTCGATCGTCGCCTTCGGATGCACCAGCCGCATGTCGAAGATCAGCAACTCGCCGCGCAGGAAAGGCGCAAGCTCCGCATCCATGGAGAAGGTCTCCATCGTCATCGCCGGCTGGCCGCCGGGGCCGCCGGCGACCTCGACGTTGGAAAAGGTCACCGAGGGGAACGGCAAAAGCCGCGCGGTCGCATCGCCTTTCACGATCACCTTGCGGCCGAGGATAGTGCTCGCCTCGCGCTCGAAATCGGCGCGGTAGCCGGTCCAGTCGACGAAATACGGCACCACCAGCGCCGCGCACAGCACCAGCACGAACAGCCCACCGAAGATCACGAACAGGCGTGCGAGCATTTTCTCCCCGGATTGAAGTCAGCCGCACTCTACCCGCATCCGCGTGTCGATAAAGAGGCAATTCGCCGGCGCCGGCATGCGATCAAGGGGCGGCGTACGCGATTGCGCCGCTGCTCGCGGTCGCGATATCATTCGGGGCACGCTCAATCTCTGCGGCCATGCCGGCCGCGATCGTCCGAACCAAATCGTCAAACGCGGAGCATTCCGGATGTCAGGCAAGAACTGGGACAGGGTGCCGATCGACGCCCAGAGCGTCGATGCCCCGCTGTCGCTCGCTGCGGTCTTCCTCGTCGTCCCGGTCGGCAGTGATCGGGCGGTCCTCTCCAAGGTGGCCTCGGTGCTCGGCGGGCTTGACGATCTCGTCAAGAATGTCGGCTTCCGCGACCTGTCGGGCCGGTTATCATGCATCGCCGGCATCGGCGCCGACCTCTGGGCGCGTCTTTCCCCGGACTGGCGGCCGCGCGAACTGAAAGCCTTTGCGCCGATCAAGGGACCGGTGCATTCGGCGCCCTCGACGCCGGGCGACCTCCTCTTCCATATCCGTGCTGAACGTTCCGACATGTGCTTCGAGTTCGAGCGGATCCTGCTGGACAGCCTGGAGGGCAGCAGCATCACCGTCGTCGACGAGGTCACCGGCTTTCGCTATTTCGACGCGCGCGACCTGCTGGGCTTCGTCGACGGCACCGCCAATCCGACCGGCCTCGACCTGCCTGCTTCGGCCCTTGTCGGCGACGAGGACGCCGAGTTCGCCGGCGGCAGCTATGTCGTCGTGCAGAAATATCTGCACGATCTCGGTGCCTGGGCGGAAACGCCGACGCATGTCCAGGAGGAGATCATCGGCCGCACCAAGATCGACAACATCGAGATCGATGATGACGACAAGCCGCGCAAGTCCCACAAGTCGCTCGCCACGATCGAGGACGACGCCGGCAACGAATTCGACATCCTGCGCGACAACATGCCCTTCGGCCGGCCGGGACAGAAGGAGTTCGGAACATACTTCATCGGCTATACCCGCTATCTGTGGGTGATCGAAAAGATGCTGCAGCGCATGTATGTCGGCGAACCGCCGGGCGCCTACGACAAGCTGCTCGACTTCTCGACGCCGCACACCGGCACGACCTTCTTCGCGCCCACCCGACCCATGCTGCAGAAGCTGGCCGACGGCGCGCAGGAATGAACGGCTTCGCTCGTACGCAAGCCTCCGTCCGAGGTGCACGAATTGCCTATCGCTTGTACCAGTGCGGCCAAGACCGCTCCTTGGCGCACGCTTACCGAAAAATCCCCGGCGATGAATTCGACCGTTGAATCATGAAATGTCAGTATGAAATGCCGATAGCCTGAAAACAGCTCGGGAAAGTGGGACGGATGAACCCGGTTCGCTTTCTCGAAGGATTCTACCCACGAGGAATTTCGAACTTCGAATGCGGAATAGGGCCGTAGGCCTAGTCGATACAGCCGATGCCCGGCGATGGCTTCATCGTTGGGCGGACCAATTGAACAGCGAGATATGGCTCCGCCGCCAGGATCGCGACGGACTGATCACCAGTCGCGGGCGAAACGGAACGCGCATTGCTTCCGTCAAATGCCGGTCCGGGACGTTAACAAGATAGGCGATCAAAAGCCGCTCTTCATCCGCGAAAACGCGTGGCAACGGAGCGCCCGCCGACGATAGCGGTAGGTCAACCGGCGCAAGGCTTTCGGTTGCGGACATGACTTAGTGACCGGCTCCGGGCAAGATCTTGCCGGGGTTCATGATGTTCAACGGATCGAGCGCCTGCTTGATCGTGCGCATGACGTCGACACCGTGACCGAGCTCGTGGCGCAGGAAACCGACCTTGCCTTGGCCGATGCCGTGCTCGCCGGTGCAGGTGCCTTCCATGGCGATGGCGCGCATGTTGAGCCTGGCGACGAATTTTTCGGCGAGCGCGATCTCTTGCGGGTTGTCGACGTCCATCAGCACCAGCACGTGGAAATTGCCGTCGCCGGCATGGCCGACGATCGGCGCGATCAGGCCCATCTCGGCGATATCGGCCTCGGTTTCGGTGACGCATTCGGCGAGCCGCGAGATCGGCACGCAGACATCGGTCGAAAGCCCCTTGGCGCCGGGGCGAAGCGTCAGCGACGACCAGTAGGCGTCGTGCCGTGCCTTCCACAGCTTCGTCCGTTCCTCGGCGACGCTGGTCCACAGGAACGGTCCCCCGCCCTGTTCCTCGGCGATCATGCCGAAGGTTTCGGCCTGTTCGGCGACGCCGGCATCGCTGCCGTGGAATTCGACGAACAGGCACGGGCTCTCCGGATAGTCGAGCTTGGAATAGTTCTTCATCGCCCGCATCTGCAACGCGTTGACCAGTTCGATGCGCGCCACCGGGATGCCCATCTGGATGGTCGCGATCACCGTGTTGCAGGCGGCCTCCAGGCTGGGGAACGGGCAGACGCCGCCCGAGATCGCCTGCGGAATGCCCTGGAGCCTCAGCGTCAGCGAAGTGATGATGCCGAGCGTGCCTTCCGAACCGACCAGCAGTCGCGTCAGGTCATAGCCGGCGGAGCTTTTCTTCGCCCGCTTGCCAGTCGTCACCGCTTCGCCATCGGCCATCACCGCCGTTAGCGACAGCACGTTCTCGCGCATGGTGCCATAGCGCACGGCGTTGGTGCCGGAGGCGCGTGTCGCCGCCATGCCGCCGAGCGAGGCGTTGGCGCCGGGATCGATCGGGAAGAACAAGCCGGTGTCGCGCAGATGCCGGTTAAGGTCCTCGCGCGTCACGCCGGGCTCGACCGTGCAGTCGAGATCCTGCGGATTGACCGAAAGGATGCGGTTCATCCGCGAGGTGTCGATCGAGATGCCGCCGCCCGGCGCATTGGTATGGCCCTCGAGCGAGGAGCCGACGCCAAAGGCGATCACCGGCACGCGATGCGCGGCGCAGGCGCGCACGATCTCCTGCACCTCCGGTGTGGTTTCAGCAAAGACCACGCCGTCCGGCGCCTGGGTCGGGATATAGGTGGTGGTATGCGCGTGTTGGCCGCGGATCGCCTCGCCGGTCTGGAAGCGCTCGCCGAAGCGCTGCTTGAGGATGCCGAGCACAGTGGCGATCCCTTCCTCGTTGCGCTCGATGGGATTGAGGTCGCTCAAAGCCATGAATTCCTCCGCGAATGGACCAGCGGCCACTCTTGCCATGCAGCTATGGATGATGCCTAAAGCAATTCCGGGAAAAATGTGAAGCGGTTTTCCGTCCGGAATTGCGCCGGAACAAGAGAACCCCACCAGCCACGCCCTGTCCAGCGACGATCAAGGAAGACCAGATGCCAATTCCCGCACCGATCATTTCCGGCCCGATGGCGATCGAGAAAGACTGGATCGACTATAACGGCCATCTCAACATGGCCTACTACAACGTGCTGTTCGACCGCTGCTCGGACGAAGCCTTCGAATTGATGGGCATGGGCCCGAACTATGCCAAGGAGCGCCGCCTCACCATCTACACAGCGGAAGTCCATGTCTGCTACGTGCAGGAGCTTCATCTCGATCATAAAGTGAACGTCTCGTTCCAGCTCATCGACCATGACGAGAAGCGGCTGAGGGCCTATCAGGAAATCCGCCACGTCGACGGCTGGCTGGCCGCCACATCCGAGCAGCTCTCGCTGCATGTCGATATGGCCGGGCCGAAGGTCGCCCCCTTCCCGGCCGATGTGATGGCAAAGGTTGAAGCCATGCGCGCCGTCCACGCCGCGCTGCCGATGCCTGAGCGTGCCGGCCGTTCGATCGGCATCAAACGCAAGGGCGCTTGAAGCACCCGGACGCCCGCGTTAACCTTACCAAGGTTTTAACGTGAACAACTCACTTGAGTCCGTTGAACGACTCAGTGGCGCGTTCGAAAACCGCCGCACCGGTTTACGCGCGGGCGGCAGGCGGAATGCGGTGCGAGGACAGTGCATGAAAACCGACATCAAGGTCGAAGTGGAGCGGTTGGCGGCCGATCCACGCATCACCGACTATGATTTCTGGCGATCGCTGAAGAACGTCAACAACGAGATTTTTCACATCGCCAACAACAACGAGCCCATTCCCTTCGACATGATCCGCTGGCGCGCGATTCTCAAGCAGGCGCGCATGAAGCGCGGTCACACCGAGCCCTCAGCGCTCCCTTAGACCGCGAAGCGGCGAGCGCGGCTCTACCGGCGACGACTGGATGATGGCGGTGTTGGTCATCGCATAGGGAATGATCCTGTCGATCACCCGCTCCAGTTCGGCGACCGAGCCGACATGCGCCAGCGCGATGAAGCAGTCCTCGCCGGTCACCCGGTCGCATTGCGCGATTTCCGGCAGCTCGCGGATGACATCGGTTACGACGGCGAGTTGCCCGGGCACCGGCCGGATCCGCAGCCATGCCGATAGCTTCATGCCGAGCGCCGCCGGATTGATCCTCATCGTATAGGCCTCGATCACACGGTTTTCCTGCAGCTTGCGGATGCGCTCGGCAACGCTCGGCGCGGAGAGCCCGACGGCACGCGCCAGCTCAGCCGTGCTGGTACGCGCATCCTTTTCCAGCAACCGCAGGATTTTCAGGTCCGCCGCATCCAGCGCCGGATTTTCGTTTCGAAGGCGTTTCAAGAGAATTCTCTTTCTTCAGAAAGTGAACGGCCATCAAAGCCATTTATCGCTCATATGAACTGTAAAGTTCGCCTGCGATAATGATCAAATGAACTCCAAAGCGCAAGTTCGCACGACAAACCGGACCGCTGGCGACGCCGACGCCGCGCGCCCTGCCCTCGCCGGGCTGGCCAATACGCTGCCGCCGCATGTCTGGTTCTCCATCAGCGCCATCTTCCATTATCTCGGGCCGGCCTTCGCCGTGCTGCTGTTCGCCCAGGTCGGCGTGCTCGGCATGGCTTGGCTGCGCATCGCCACCGCCGCGCTCATCTTCGCGCCGCTCACCAGGCCGTGGACGGTCTTCGCCCGCGCCGACCGCTCGAGCCGCCTGCTTCTGTTGGCCCTCGGCGCCTGCCTGGCGGTGATGAACTGCGCCTTCTATCTGGCCCTCGACCGGCTGCCGATCTCGCTGGTCGCGGCGATCGAATTCGTCGGCACGATCGGCGTCGCGCTCGTCGGCCTCAGGAGCCGGCGCAATGTCGCGGCGCTCGCCGTCGCCGTCGCCGGCACCTTGCTGCTGATCGACATCAAATGGTCCAGCGATCCGATCGGCCTGTTCTGGGCCTTTCTCAACGGCGCGCTGTTCGTCGGCTACATCGTGCTGGGCCACCGCATGGCCCAGACCCGAATAGGCATTGCCGGCCTCGGCACGGCCATGGCGATCGCCTTCCTGGTCGTGTTGCCCATCGGCTTCAGTGAGGCGTTGCCGGCCTTTTCGGCCCCGCAACTGCTGATCGCCGCCATCGGCGTCGGCATCTGCTCCTCTGTCATTCCCTATGTCTGCGACCAGCTCGCCATGGCGCGGCTGCCGCGCGCGAGCTTCGCCTTGATGCTCTCGCTCCTGCCGCTCACCGCGACGCTGATCGGCGTCATCGTATTGCGGCAGGTTCCGAGCCTCACCGATTGCCTCGGCATCGCGCTGGTCGTGGCGGGCGTCGCCATGCACAAGCCCGCGACTGATGCCTAAGTCGCTCAGTCACACCAGTTTCTCTTTCAGAAACGCGATCGTCCTTCCCCAGGCGAGATCCGCCGCCTTCTTGTCGTAGCGAGCGGCCGAGGTGTCGTTGTTGAAGGCATGGTTGACGCCGTCATAGACATAGACGGTGTACTCGACATGCGCGGCATCGAGCGCCTTCTTGTAGGCATCGATGCCGGCGTCGATGCGCTCGTCCAGCCCGGCATAGTGCAACAGCAGCGCCGCCTTGATCTTCGGCACGTCCTCGGCCTTCGGCTGCATGCCGTAGTAGGCGACGCCGGCGCTGAGGTCCGGCGCATTGACGGCAAGCGTGTTCACCGTGCCGCCGCCCCAGCAGAAGCCGACCGCGCCGACCTTGCCGTTGCCGTCCTTATAGCCCTTGAGATAGGCGACCGTCGCGACACCATCGGCAACGACTTGGGCAGGGTCGAGCTTGGTGAACATGTCGCGCGCCTTGTCCTCGTCGGCGGGCGTGCCGCCGAGCGGCGACAGGAAATCCGGCGCCAGCGCGACAAAGCCTTCCAGCGCCACGCGCCGGGCGACATCGCGGATATGCGGGTTGAGACCCCGGTTCTCATGGATGACGATGACAGTTCCAACCTTGCCGGATCGATCTGCCGGCCTGACCAGGTAGGCCTTCATCTCGCCGCTGCTGCCGGGAAAGGTGATGTCCTCGCCCTTCACGCGCGGATCGTCCTCGGCGACGATCGCCGCCTTGGCCGAATTCGCCGCCAGTATCGGCGCGATCGCCGCGGCCGCGGCGCCCGATCCGGCGAGCGTGGTCAGTTGCTCCATGAAACGCCGCCGGTCGAGCGTCAGATGCGTGTATTCGTCATAGGCATCGATCATCGCCTGGGTGATGACGGGCTTTGCGAGAGGTTCGGTCATGGCTCTCCTCGACGGCTGTCCGATGCGCAAGATAGGGTTGGAACGCGCGCGGTCCAGTCATCCGTCGGCGAAGGTGCTGGTCCAGAAATACGATGTGATGGCCGCCGGACCCGACCTCACCAATCAGGTGCTCGGGCAGGTGCCTGGCTGAGAAGCCAACTCGGTCTGCGAACGGACGCGGCTACTTCGGCAGCGTGTAGGCCATCACATAATCGCCCGGCTTGGTGCCGACCGAGCCGTGGCCGCCGGCGACGATGACCACGAACTGGCGCCCGTCGGCGACCGTGTAGGTCATCGGCGTCGACTGCCCGCCCGCCGGCAGCCTTGCCCGCCAGAGCTGCCTACCTGTGGTGAGGTCGTAGGCGCGCAGATAGTCGTCGACCGCGGCGCCGAGGAAGGCGACTCCGCCGGCCGTGATCATCGGCCCGCCGATGCCCGGCACGCCGACCTTGAACGGCAGCGGCAGCGGCGTCATGTCGTAGACGGTGCCGTTGCGATGCTTGTAGGCGATCTGGCCGGTCCTGAGGTCGACGCCGGCGACATAGCCCCACGGCGGCGCCTGGCAGGGAAGGCCGAGCGGCGACAGGAACGGCCCCATCACCACGGCGTAAGGCGCGCCCTCGTTGCGGTTGAGCCCCTGTTCGCTGCCCTTGGTGTTGTCGCCCGGCGGCGGCACGTCCGCGCGCGGGATGAGCTTCGACGTGAAGGCGAGATAGGTCGGCATGCCGAACATCACCTGCCGCACCGGGTCGACCGCGACGCCGCCCCAGTTGAAGACGCCGAAATTGCCGGGATAGATCAGCGAGCCCTGCAGCGAGGGCGGCGTGTAGCGCCCCTCGTAGCGCAATTTCCTGAGCGCGATCCGGCATGCCAGCTGGTCGAACATGGTGATGCCCCACATGTCGGCGCCCGTCAGCGGCTTGGGATTGAACGAAAGCCCCGATTCCGGCTGCGTCGGCGATGTATGGTCGCCCTCGATCGCGCCGCCCGGCGCCGGCATTTCCTTCACCGGGACGATCGGCTCGCCGGTGCGCCGGTCAAGCACATAGAGATCGCCCTGCTTGGTCGGTCCGACCAGTGCCGGCACGACCGCGCCGCTGGCCGAGGTGATGTCGATGAGCGTCGGCTGCGCCGGCACGTCCATGTCCCACAGATCGTGATGCACCAGCTGGCGAACCCAGCGCAACTGCCCGGTGTTGAGGTCGAGCGCGGTGATCGAGGAGGAGAATTTCTCGACATTGGCGCTGCGGCCCATGCCGAGCTGGTCCGGCGTCTGGTTGCCGAGCGGCAGGTAGAGCAGGCCGAGCTTTTCGTCGGCGCTCGCTGTCGACCACATGTTGGGCGAGTTGTGGGTGTAGCTTTGCCCGGCCGGCAGCGGCGTCGTCTGGTCCGGATTGCCGGAATCCCAGTTCCACAGCAAGGCGCCTGTGCCGGCATCGTAGGCACGGATGACCCCCGACGGCTCCTCGGTCGAATAATTGTCGTTGACCGCGCCGCCGACGATGATCTTGCCGGCGACGATAAGCGGCGCCGAGGTCGAATAATAATAGCCCGACTTCGGATACGGCATATTGGCCATCAGGTTCAGCGTGCCGCCGTCTGCGAAGGACGGGCACACCTGCCCGTTCGCCGCGTCGAGCGCGATGAGGCGCGCGTCGGACGTCGGCAGATAGACACGGGCGGCGCAGGGCTGCCCGGCCGCGATCTTGGCGTCGGCGTAGTAGGACACGCCGCGGCAGGTCTGGTGCTGGCGGTTGGGGTCGAGCTTGATCTTCGGATCGTAGCGCCATTTTTCCTTGCCGCTCGCGGCATCGATGGCGATGGCGAAATTGTGCGGCGTGCAGATGAACAGCGCATCGCCCACTTTCAGCGGCGTCACCTGGTAGGTCGTCTCGCCGATGTCGTCGGGACCTTTCACATCGCCGGTGCGATAGGTCCAGGCCGGCTGCAGCTTGGCGACGTTTTCCGGCGTGATCTGGCCGAGCGGCGAATAGCGCTGGCCGTGCGGCGTGCGGCCGTAAAAATGCCATTCGCCGGCCGGCATGTCGCCGCCGAGATTGGCCGTCGGCGTTACCTTGTCCGTGCCGAGGCTGCCGCCGATATCCTTGGGGTCGGCGGTCATCGAATAGCCGGCCACCGCGAGCGAGGCGAGCACAGCCAGGATCAGCGGCGCGCGACCGTCGGGGCCGGTGAATCCTCGCCTTGCCCATGGCGTCAGCAGCCACAGCGCGATCAGCACGATGACGCCGCCGCGCGGACCGAGCTGCCACCAGTCGAAGCCGATCTCCCACACAGCCCAGCACAGCGTGGCGATCACGAACGCAGCGTAGAGCCATAGGGATGTCGACCTGCGCCTGACGAGCAGCCAGGCAGTGATCAGGAAGACCAGGCCGGCGATGGCGTAGTACCAGCTGCCGCCCAATGTCCCCAGCCAGATGCCGCCGCCGCCGAGAACCAGACCGATGAGGAAGAGGACGAGGGAGGTGATGGTGACAGCCAAGACGATACTCCTTCGACTGTTGCTCGCCTGAGGCGACTCTCCAGGCAACGGCATGCCGTCCCTGCCCTGCCGGCAGCTTTTCCTCACCGGCCGCGCCTGTCAAGCGAACCGGGGCGGTGCAAAAATGGAACAAAACGTAGACACTTCTGGCCTTTCGCTACCGAATCACTACATTCGGGGCGATGTCCGGCTTTTCCGAAGACATACCCTTCTTTGACGAACCGAATGCGCGGCCCGCGGCCCCGTCCGGTATTGCCGCGCGCGCCATGGCTGCCCGCAGCGCCCAAAACAGTGCGCCCGACTATCTGAAAGGCCTCAATCCCGAGCAGCGGCTTGCTGTCGAAACGACGGAAGGCCCGGTTCTGGTGCTGGCCGGCGCCGGCACTGGCAAGACGCGGGTCCTGACCACGCGCATCGCCCACATCCTTGCCACCGGCAGGGCTTTCCCGTCGCAGATTCTCGCCGTCACCTTCACCAACAAAGCCGCGCGCGAGATGAAGCAGCGTATCGGCATCCTGATCGGCGAAGGCAATGTCGAGGGCATGCCGTGGCTCGGCACCTTCCACTCGATTGGCGTCAAGCTCTTGCGCCGCCATGCCGAGCTTGCCGGACTGAAATCCGATTTCACCATCCTCGACACCGACGACGTGGTGCGGCTGATCAAGCAGATCATCCAGGCCGAAGGGCTGGACGACAAGCGCTGGCCGGCCAAGCAGTTCGCGCAGATGATCGACAACTGGAAGAACAAGGGCCTCGGTCCGGACGAGATTCCGGAAGGCGACGCGCGCAGCTTCGGCAACGGCAAGGGCCGTCAGCTCTACAAGGCCTATCAGGAACGGCTGCAGACGCTGAATTCCTGCGACTTCGGCGATCTGCTCTATCACCCGATCCGCATCTTCCGCGCCTATCCGGACGTGCTGAAGGAATATCACCGCAAGTTCAAATACATCCTGGTCGACGAGTACCAGGACACCAACACCGCGCAATACATGTGGCTTCGCTTGCTGGCGCAGCGGCCTCAATCAGGGCGCGCGCCATCGGCCGAAGGCCGCAAGCCCGACCGGGCGTCGGCCGGTCAGGCCGCCCCCGCGGAGGCCAGCGAGCGGAGCGAGCGAGCGGCCGCGAGCGAAAACAAAGTCAACATCTGCTGCGTCGGCGACGACGACCAGTCGATTTACGGCTGGCGCGGCGCCGAGGTCGACAACATCCTGCGCTTCGACAAGGATTTTCCGGGTGCCACCATCATCCGGCTGGAGCGCAACTACCGCTCCACCGCGCACATCCTGGGCGCGGCCTCGCATCTGATCGCCTACAATGAAGGCCGTTTCGGCAAGACGCTGTTCACCGACCGCGACGATCCCGACGACGACAAGGTGCATGTCCATGCCGCCTGGGATTCGGAAGAAGAGGCGCGTGCCGTCGGCGACGCGATCGAAGCTTATCAGCGGCAGAAGCACAACCTCAATGACATGGCGATTCTCGTCCGCGCGTCCTTCCAGATGCGCGCCTTCGAAGACCGCTTCATCACGCTTGGCTTGAACTATCGCGTCATCGGCGGCCCGCGTTTCTACGAGCGGCTGGAGATCCGCGACGCGCTGGCCTTCTTCCGCGTCGTCGCCAACAGCGGCGACGACCTCGCCTTCGAGCGCATCGTCAACGTGCCGAAGCGCGGGCTCGGCGAAGCCACCATCCGCCAGATCCACGATACGGCGCGCGCCATGCGTATCCCGATGCTGGAAGCCGCCGCGACGCTGGCCGAAAGCGACGAACTGAAACCGAAGCCGCGCGCAGCACTCCGCGAGGTCGCGGCCAACTTCGAACGGTGGCAGAAGGCGCTGGAGACCACGCCCCACACGGAGCTCGCCGAGACCATCTTAGAGGAGAGCGGGTACACCGACATGTGGAAGAACGACCGTTCGGCCGAGGCGCCAGGGCGGTTGGAGAACCTCAAGGAACTAATCCGTTCCATGGAGGAGTACGAGTCGCTGCGCTCCTTCCTCGAGCATGTCGCGCTGGTCATGGAGGCGGAGCAGGGCGAGTCGCTCGACGCGGTCTCGATCATGACGCTGCACTCGGCCAAGGGTCTCGAATTCGAGACAGTCTTCCTCCCCGGCTGGGAGGAAGGCCTCTTTCCCCACCAGCGCGCGCTGGATGAAGGCGGCCGCTCCGGCCTGGAGGAAGAACGCCGGCTTGCCTATGTCGGCCTGACACGGGCGAAGAAAAACCTGCACATCTGGTTCGTCTCCAACCGCCTCATCCATGGTCTGTGGCAATCGACGATCCCGTCGCGCTTCCTCGACGAATTGCCGGAGACTCATGTCGATGTCGCCGACAGCGGCAATTCCTATGGCGGCTATGGCAACTCTTACGGCGGCGGCTCATTCGCCTCGGGCCGCGGCGGCGGCCGGCAAAACCCCTACGGCGCCTCGCGTTTCGACAATATCGGCGCCGAGAAATCGGGCAGCTTCTCCAACACCTATGCGACGCCCGGCTGGCAGCGCGCGCAGGCCAACCGCACCGAGGCGACCGATCGCAACTGGGGCACGCGCTCCGGCCATCAGGTCGAGCGCATCGGCTATGGCGAGACCGATAGCGGCTATGGCGCCGGCCGCACCTCGGTCAAGGGCCGCACCATCGATGGCGAATTGGTCGCCAAATCCGTCGCCGACACGCCGTCGGCCTTCAGCGTCGGCGACCGCGTGTTCCATCAAAAATTCGGCAACGGCAACATTGCGGCGATCGATGGCAACAAGCTCACCATCGATTTCGACAAGGCCGGCCAGAAACGCGTGCTGGACGGCTTCGTCACCGGGGTTTGAGCAGTCCCCTCACCGATACCGCGCCTGGTTCCATTTGTGGCCGAGCAGCGACAGGATGATGATCAGCCCGTTGAAGAACTGGACGTAGAAGCCGCTCAGCCCCGCCGCCACCACGCCGGTCTGGATGAACGACACGGTCACCGCGCCGATCGCGCCGCCGACCACCGTGCCGATGCCGCCCCAGGTCGGCGTGCCGCCGACGAACACCGAGGCCAGCACCGGCAGCAGATAGCCGTCGCCGGCCGTCGGCCACCAGGTGAAGTTGATCATCACCGAGAACGTGCCGGCGATCGCCGCCCCGATGCCGGTGAAGACGAACACCTTGACTTTGACGCGCTTGACGTCGATGCCCATCTGCTTGGCGCTGTCCGGATTGTCGCCGACGACCTTCACCTGCGCGCCGAAGCGATGGCGGTTGTAAAGCAGCGCGGCGAACACGACGAAGGCGATGGCCCAGAAGATCTGCACGGGGATGCCCCCGATCTGGCTCGAGAATATCTTGTAGGCCCAGCTGTCGGCCAGACTGGTCAGCGCCGTCGACTTGCCCTCGTTGATGATCTGGATCAGGCCGCGCAGCAGGAAGTTCATGCCGAGCGTGGCGATCAGCGACGACAACCCGCCATAGACGACCAGCGAGCCGACGAGGAAGCCGAGCAGCGTGCCGGTGACCAGCGCCGCGGCAATGCCGAGGAAAGGATCGTAGCCGGCCTGCACCACAAGCGCGAAGACCCAGGACGCAAAACCCATCGTCGCCGGGAACGACAAATCGATCTCGTCGCAGGTGACGACGAAGACCAGCGGCACAACCACGAACAGCGCGACGGGAAGCGTCGTCAGCACCGACCTGTAGAGATACCAGGTGGTGAAGACCGTCGGGTTGGCGATCACGAACACCGCCATCATGACGATGAACACGGCCAGCGTGCCGAGCGATGCGCGGTTGTCAAGCACGAAGCCGCGCAGCCAATGATCGGAGGGATGGCTCCATTCCTTGCCTGCCTGGCCGCTTGCCCTTCCGAGAGGCGTTTGCAGATCGGGTTCCATGGCCTTGCTCATCACGCTCTCTGCTCCGCTCCGCCTGCCTCGTGCAGCCCCGGTAAGCCGCCCGGGTGTGCTACGTCTTCCATGAAGTTGATCAGGTCTTCGGCCGACTTGACCTCGCTGCGGTCGGCGGCGAGCGCCACCTTGCCGCGGTCGAGCACGACGAAGCGGTCGGCGATGTCGAAGACGTGGTGGATGTTGTGGCCGATGAACAGGATCGAGCGGCCGCTCGCCCGCACCTGGCGCACGAAATGGAAGACCTTGGCGGTTTCGGTCAGCGACAGCGCCGTCGTCGGCTCGTCGAGGATGATCAGCTCCGCCTGCTTGTAGATGGCGCGCGCGATCGCCACGCCCTGGCGCTCGCCGCCCGAAAGCTGGCCGACGATCGAGTGCGGCGTGAACACTTTCGAGGTGAAGCCGATCTCGCGCATCAGCCGGCTCGCCTCCTCGATCTCCTTGTTGACCTTCAGCCAGCCCATGAAGCCGGTCAGCTCGCGGCCCATGAAGATGTTGCGCACGATGGTCTGCTGCACCGCCAGCGCCCGGTCCTGGAACACCGTCTCGATACCGGCCTCGCGCGAGCGTGCCGCGCTCCATCCGGTGACCAGCTTGTCGCGCACGAGGATCTCGCCGCTGGTCGGCTTGACGACGCCCGACAGGATCTTGATCAGCGTCGACTTGCCGGCGCCGTTGTCGCCGATCAGGCCGACCACCTCGCCGCGGTCGACGCTGAGATCGACGCCGCCCAGCGCATAGACCTGACCATAGGACTTCTTGATGTCGCGCAGTTCGATGATGCGTTCGCCCATGGCAATCCTCGCCTTATTGTCGCTTGCCGGCTGTTGCCGGCGGTCCTGCCGGCCGGGTCGAACCCGGCCGGCAGCCTGGGAGGTCAGCGCAACGCCTGCTTGGCGAGCTCTGAGACGATCTCATAATTCTGCGGCGTGACGAAGCCGGCGCCGGTGTCGACATTCATCGGCGCAAGGCCGAGCACCACCTGCTGGCAAAGGCTCAGGATCGGCAGATAGCCCTGCAGGAATGGCTGCTGGTCCGCCGTCAGCTGAACCCAGCCGCCTTTGAAAGCCTCGACGATCTGCGGGCTGGTGTCGAAGCCGAAGTTGAAGATGTCGCCCGGCTTGCGCCCCGCCGCCTGCATGTAGGTGGCGACATTGCCTAGCATCTGCCCGCCCGGATAGCCGACCGCCTTGACATCGGGGTGGTTGAGGAGTGCCGCCGTGATGACCGGAATGGCGAGGTTCGGATCGGACGCCCATTCGCCGCTCGGTGGCGAGGAGAGCTGGATGACCTCGACGCCGGCCTCCTTCAAGGCAGCCACGGTGCCGCGCTCGCGCGCGCCGCGGTTCTCGTTCTCGAACGGGCCGATCATGATCGCCTTGTCGCCGGCCTTGAGCTTGCCCAGCTTGAATGCCTCGGCGCCGAGCGCGCGGCCTTGCTGCTCCTGCTGCGCGCCGACATAGCCGCCGCCGAACGCCGCGGTCACCTTCGGCACCGGTACGTTCTGGTACATCATCTTGATGCCGTCCTTATGCGCCTGTTCGGCCAGCGGCATGATCGCCGCGTCGCCCGGATGGCCCATCATGGCAATGCCGTTCGGCTTTACCGCAACCGCCTCGCGCAGTTGCTGCACCATCTTCTCGGCGTCCCACTGGGAGAAGATGTAGTCGACCTTCGGTCCGAGATCGGCCGCCGCCTGCTTGGCGCCATTATAGACGATGGTGCCGAAGGCGTCGCCCTCGGCGCCGCCGACGAAGAAGCGGATATGGACGTCCTTGCACCATTGGGCGTCGAGCGCGTGCGCCGGCAAGGTTGAGATCGAGGCGCAGAGCGCCGCGGCGGCCGCCACGACGGTCGAGCGCAGAACAGTCCTTCTGGTCGTGATGCTCATGCACGTTCCTCCCTTTTTGTCCCTCGCGAGCCGAGGGCGTTTTCGATGATCGCTTCGGCTTTGGTCGGCCGGCTCCTCCCGCCGGCCAGTCCTCACATCAATTTGGCCTCAAGTCGGATTGGCCAGGTAGCTGGCGCCTCCCCGGCATTGCTTCAGATAGTCCAGCGCCCGCACCTGGCCGGTGATCTCGAGGTCGTCGCGATAGACCGGGTCATGCCAGCCTTCGATATCGATGGCCCCCTTGTAGCCGGCCAGCCGCAATTCGCCGATCACGCGCGTCCAGTCGCTGTCGCCGAAGCCCGGCGTGCGCATCTGCACGAAAGGCAGCCGGCCGAACACGCCATGCTCGCGGATCACGTCCCAGCGCACCGTCGCGTCCTTGCCGTGGACATGGAAGATGCGCGGCGCCCATTTGCGGATTTGCGGGATCGGGTCGATCAGATAGACGAGCTGATGGCAGGGCTCCCATTCCAGGCCGAGATTGTCGTTGGGCAATTCGTTGAACATCAGCTCCCAGGCATCGGGGTTGTGGGCGATGTTCCAGTCGCCGCTCGCCCAGTTGCCGTCCATGGCGCAATTCTCGAAGGCAATGCGCACACCCTTGTCGGCGGCGCGTTTCGCCAGTGGTCCCCAGACTTCGCGGAAGCGCGGCAGGCTGTCGGTCAGCGGCTTGCCGCGGATGCGGCCGGTGAAGCCAGTGACCGTCGAGGCGCCGAACAGATGCGCATGGTCGATGACGGTCTCCCAGGCCGCGAGCACGCCGCGATCGATATCGCCGTTTTCGAGAGGATTGCCGAACACGCCGATCGAGGACACGGTCACGTCGGCATCGCCGATCGCTTCGCGGATGTCGCCCGCCAGGCGCTTCAGGTCCTTGCCGCCCAGCGTCTGCCAGAAGAAGGGCTGGATGCTCTCGAAGCCGAGCCCCAGGATCTGTCTGACATAGGCGGCCGGGTCGTCGAGATTGGCCCGCACCATGGTGCCGATCCTGATGTCGAGAAGCGGGTTTGGCATCACTGCGTTTCCTGTGCAATCGCCACGCGGCGGCCGGTCTCGGCGCTTTCGATCGCGCCGAAGACCATGGCCAGGCTCTTGATGTTGTCGCTGCCGCGCGTCTCCGGTTCCGTTCCGGTTTCGATCGCGTGCATGAAGTCCCGGATGATGCCGAGATGGCCGTCTATCCTGTCGGCAGGGTCGAGCGGCGGCACCTCGATCGGCTGGGTCTTGTCGATGATACCGTCGCGGCCGGACGCAACCACCTCAGCCTTCAGCCCGTCATGGCCGTCCCACAGCAGGCTGCCGCGCTCGGCGACGATGCGCCAGCTGCCTTCCCAGCTGGTGCGGAAGCCGTCGGCGCACCAGGAGCCGGCATAGGTGAAGACCTTGCCGCCGCCGAAATCGAAGACGGCGCTGGCAGACGACCCTTGCCGGTACCAGGAATTGGCCGGCTCCCATTCCTGGCAGGAGACGCTGGCCGGCTCCCCTGCGACCATGTAGCGGGCGGCGTCGAAGGTGTGGATCGCCATGTCGAGCAGCAGCACGTGGGCCATCTCCTCGCGAAAACCGCCGAAATGCGGCGCGATGAAGAAGTCGGCATGGATGCTGGTCGGCGCGCCGATGGCGCCGGAGTCGAGAAAGCGGCGGATGCGCCTGACTTGGGCGACATAGCGGCGGTTCTGGACGACGGCGTGGATGCGCCCTGCCCGGCGCGCCGCTTCGATGATGGCGCGCGCATTGTCCGGACTGTCGGCCAGCGGTTTTTCGGTCAGCAGATGGCAATGATGGGCGAAGGCGGAAAAGGCCACGTCGCGCCGGGCAGCAGGAACCACGACGTCGAACACGGCGTCGGGCCTGGTCTGCTCGAGGACGGCGTCGAGGCTGGTGCCGATGACGGCATTGGTTAGGTTATATTCGCGCGCCCTCGCCTGCGCCCGCTCGGCGTCGAGGTCGACAAGGCCGACAATAGCGAGCCCGTGGATCTGCCTTGCGGCATCGAGCCATTGCCTGCTCATGGCTCCGCACCCGACCAGGACGACCTTCATCATCCAGCGCTCCTCCTCCGCTCGACCCCTCCAGGCCGAGTGTCACGGCATCCACGGCATCACCGTAAACGTTTTTCCGTAAACGTTTACGAGAACACACCCGATGACGTAGAATGTCAACTGGCTGTCAGCGAAAAATCGCCCGAAGTCTTGGCCTGAAGGGCGGCCGGTGCTAGCGAAGACAGGGGAGAGTGGCTCTTGGCGTCCAGCATTCACGACCTTGCGCGTCATCTGAACATTTCGATCGGCACCGTGTCCCGCGCGCTGAACGGCCGCGCCGATGTCAATGCGGAGACGCGCCAGCGCGTGCTCGAGGCGGCCAGGAAGCTGAACTATTCGCCCAACCAGTCGGGCCGCAGCCTGCGCCAGGGCGCCACCCGTTCAATCGCCTTCATGCTGCAGCCCCATCCGGGCGACCAGCAATATGGCGAACCGTTCTTCATTCCCTTCCTGATCGGTCTGCAGGCGCGGCTCGCCGAGCATGACCTAGATCTGATGGTCGTCATGGGTGAGCCCGGCCAATATCAGCAGGAGAGGCTGCGCCGCGTGGTTGAGACGCGCCGGGCCGACGCGGTCGTGTTGGCCAATACACGGCGGGAAGACGATCGGATCGACTATCTCAGCAAGGCCGGCTTTCCCTTCGCCACGCTTGGCCGAAGTCAATCCGGCGGCGACACCTATCCTTCGCTCGATATCGATTTCGAGAGGGCGGGTGATGAAGCTGTCGGCCGGCTGGTCGCGCGCGGCCACCGCCGCATTGCCGCCATCCGCCCTTCGCTTGATCTCAACTTCGGCTACCTGTTCCTCGACGGCTACCGCAAGGCGCTGAAGAGGCATGGCATCGAAGTCGACCCCGGCCTGATCGCCGACGGCTTCATCAACGAGGCCGGCGGCTACCAGGTGACGCCGCGCGTGATGTTGTCCAAGGACCGGCCGACAGCCATCATCTTCAACAATGACGCCATGGCGCTCGGCGGCTGCAAGGCACTGGCCGAGATGGGCATCAGGCCCGGCCACGACATCGCGGTGATCGTCATCGTCGACACCCCGCTTTGTCGCTACTTCTCGCCGGCGCTGACCGCCTTCCGTCCGTCGCTGGAGCCCATGGGCCGGCGGCTGGCCGAGATGCTGCTCGCCTCACTTCCCGCCTTCGCCGGCCCGGAGGGACCACGAACCATCCGCGAGGTCTGGCCGCTGGAGCTGATCGCAAGAGAAAGTGGTTAGCTGAAGACGGTTGCCGAGCTGTTCAGCCAGTGATTCATGCTGGCTACTCGCAAAACCTGTCTAACGAGGATAGTGTGTCACGGAAAAAAGGATCGAGATCATCGTCCTTCATCTCTTGCAGAATCATGCTCAATGTCAGGTGGCCGATGCCCTCGTCCTGCAATCTCTCATTCAATCTGGAAAGGAGCTCTTTTCCCGGGGAAAGCTCCACTCGCCCTTCGAAAAGTTCCCACTTCTTTTGAAACTTAGCTGAAATGTCATTTTTGTTTCCGTTGCCATCTCTATTTTGTTCTCGCTTGTAGAACAATTCCGTCTTTTCAAGAACCTGCGCAAAAACTCTATCTTTCATCGTAGTTGTGATCTCGTCTAACCACCCAACCACTGTCTGCATATCTGGACTTTTGACATCTTTTTCGGCTACGCGCTTCCTGATTGCCCGCTCAATCGCTCCTATATCAAGCAGATAATTCTCAATTTCTTTTCTCCGCAGAACTATGCAATTCAACCCCTCGGTTCGGAATTTCGTTTCGAAAGCGCTAACCTCAACATCGGATCGAAAATCCTTGTCGAACAGACAAAACATGGAAACGTCTAAATCGAGTATCTCCTTGAATGCCCAGATTGCGTGTTTAGCCTTTTGCCAGCCGCCAAACCCACCTAACTCCACAAAAGGCACAGCACCACTATGGAGGTTGTGAAATCCGAAACGTCGGGCAAACGCAGCAAGAATCTTTCTATCTTTACCTTCTACAAAGATAACTTTTCGGGCCTTTGCTACGCGCGCCAATTCCGCGTTTTGAGACGATCCAATGTATTGATACAATCTGCTATACTCTTCGTCACTGCGAATGCGCTTGGCGTTTTTCAAATCAGGATGTATCGATACTATCTCAAGAGTACTAGCGTCGTTTATGATTTCCACGGAATGCGTGGCAACAATAAACTGAGCATATCGCTCTCTCAAAATCTTCAGAAGTCTTTTCTGGATATCCGGATGGAGATATACGTCCGGTTCGTCGATAACGACAGTATTATTTGTATTTGCGCGACTTAAGTGCGTAAGTATCTGCAGCCAAATCTGAAAACCAAACCCTGCCCAATGAACCTCTCTGTCAAGTCTGTTTTCGCTAAAGTACATTTCCAGAAATTTTGGATGCCCGAGCTGGCGCTCCGGTTTTTGAATTTCTATGCCTTTCCAAGCCTGGGCTACGTCAGCGGCGAAGGCCGCAAACTGCAACTCGGACTTGCGGTACCAGACATTTCGAAGGTGCCGGCTGGAAATTCTTGTAGTTTCGCCCTTCTGAATCGTTTCGTCTTCAACCCAATGCTCGTCTTGCTCAAGCGGGCCTAAAGTTGGAACTATCGAGCAGTTTAAAGGAAATGCGGCGTTGAACCGGCTAGCGGAGTTTAGGCGCTTGCCATCCTGCTCAACGAAAAAACGGATTGGCCGAATTCGACTCAAGAGCACAGTGCCTTTGGAGCCATCTTGGAGGGTGGCTTCTATTACCGCATCCTCGTCGTTATAATTGTGGATGCTATTCGCGAGATTGATACCGATCCTATGCTCTGGCACGATGTGGGCATCGACGATACGGCCGTCTTCTAATTGCAAGATTTCTGGAGTTTGCCGCTTTGTAGATTTTAGACACGATACAAGTATTCTTATTGAGTCTATTATAGAGCTTTTACCGCAGTTATTTGGTCCGGCTAAAATATTTCCCTCCTTTAAATTTATGGTAAAGTTGTCGAACCGTCTAAAATTTGTAACCTTTATCTGGCGAAGCATCTACTTTTACCCCCTGAAACCACAGCGAAAATAACCCACGATATAGCTTTGGGCTAGTGCTCACCGCTCCAATCGCCGAAAATGCGCTGGCAAGAGCAGGTCGATGAATTGTTATTCTTTTAGATACGGTTCGCTGATGACAGATACCACGGTTGGGAATGTGACTAGTTCCGCCTGTCACGCAACCATCACGTTCACGTCCTAGACCGCTCGACGGAAACCGGCTCGCCGCATCTTCGATGCCGCGTCCTTCCAGGCATTGGCCGCTTTGTTCGTCAAGAAGGGGATATCCATGAAACATTTGAACCGAACCGTCGCGCTCGGCGCGGCACTTGCTCTGTTCACCGCCCTCACCCCGGCGCTCGCCGAAGGCGTCGCCTATGTCAACAAAGGGCTTGTCGGCGTCGGCCGCATCCCTGCCAGCCAGAAGGACAAGTTCGGCGAGACCTTTGGTTCGGGCTCCGGCATGGCGATCGACACCAAGTCCTGGACACATGACGGCGCCGGCTACAAGGGGTCGCTTTGGCTGTTGCCGGATCGCGGCTACAACGTCGCCGGCACCACCGACTACCGTCCGCGCCTCAACACCATCTCGATCGAGCTGACCCCGACCGCTCCGGGCGCCGCGCCCGCCGCCGGGCAGGAACAGTCGGGCGTGAAAGCGACGCTCGCCGACACCATGCTCTTGACCGACGACAAGGGCACCGATGCCACCGGCCTCGATCCGTTGAACGGCGTGCGTCCCGCCGCCGGCGACATGCCGATCCTGCCGCAGGCGGACAACGGCAAGCTCTCGCTCGACGACGAGGCGATCGTGCGGCTGCCCGACGGCACCATATTCATCTCCGACGAGTATGGCCCCAACATCTACCGCTTCTCGGCCGACGGCCATCTGATGTCGGCAACCCAGCCGCCGGCGGCGCTGGTGCCGATGCGCCACGGCAAGCCGAATTTCGCTTCGGACAATCCCGGCCCCGGCGCCGCCGACCCCGATCCAAAGGATCCCGAGACCGGCCGCCAGAACAACCAGGGCCTCGAGGGCATGTCGATGACGCCGGACGGCAAGTTCCTGATCGCCGTGCTGCAGTCGGCGCCGCGCCAGGATGGCGGCGATTCCGGCTCGACGCGCCAGAACACCCGCGCGCTGGTCTACGACGCCTCCGACCTCGCCCACCTCAAGCTGGCGCACGAATATGTCGTGCCGCTGCCGGTGTTCAAGGACGCCAAGGGCAAGACCAAGGTCGCCGCGCAGAGCGAGATCGTGGCTCTGTCCGACAAGAGCTTCCTGATGCTGGTGCGCGACTCGGGCAACGGCCAGGGCGTGAAGGGCGACGAGTCGCTCTATCGCAAGATCGAGATCGTCGATCTCTCCGCCGCGACCGATATCGCCAACGGCCCGTTCGACGCTGCCGACAAGCCTGTGGCGCCGAAAGGCGTGCTCGACCCGTCGGTGACGCCGGCCAAGCTCACCTCGTTCATCGATATCAACGACAAGGGCGAGCTCGGCCGCTTCGGCCTGCACAATGGCGCACCGAACGACAGGAACAACCTCTCGGAGAAGTGGGAAGCGATGTCGCTGGTCAGCGTGCTCGATCCGAAGCTGCCCGACGACTATTTCCTGTTCGTCGCCAACGACGACGATTTTCTCACCCAGGACGGGTTCCAGGTCGGCGCGGCCTACAAGGCCGAGGACGGCGCCGATGTCGACACCACCTTCCTCGTCTATCAGGTAACGCTTCCCGGCCTGTCGGGAAACAGCCTCGCCGCGAACTAGCCCGCGCTGCGGGCGGCCAGCGCAGGCACTGATCTGGGCGGGTGCATATGAAACAGGCCCGCGATGACACGCGGGCCTGGAATGATCTCGATTTCCCTTCCGAGCGCGGGATAACAAAGTGACTTTGCCGTGCTCGCGGCGGCATACGGTCGGTGGCGGTCAGCGCGATCGAGCGCGACGTCCACCCGAGTGGCTGGCCTTGATGTGATCGACCAGGGCCCGCAGTTTCGGAGCCATATTCCTTCTGTTTGGGAAATACAGGAAAAAGCCCGGAAATGACGGCAGATATTCTTCGACCAAGGAGACGAGCGCGCCGCTCTCGATATAGGGGCGGAAAGTCTCCTCGGTAGCGAAGGTGATACCGGCGCCGGCCAGAGCGCTGCGCAGCATAAGGCGCAGATCATTGGTGGTGATCTGCGGCTCAACCGAGACAGCGAAGGAAGTGCCGTTCTCCTCGAATTCCCATCGGTGGGGCGCGATTTCCGGCGAGCGGCGCCAACCAATGCAGCGGTGGCGGACCAGATCGCGGGGATGTTCCGGCATGCCGTTCGCCAAGAGGTATTCAGGAGAAGCGATGACAGCCTCTCTCACTTGTCCACCGATGGCTACGGCGATCATGTCCTGCTCTATGACCTCGCCCAACCGAACCCCGGCATCGAACCCGGCGGCAACGATGTCGAATTCCTCATCCGTTACGGTGACATCGACAATCACGTGCGGATGCGCTTCGGCAAAGGCCGCCAACAAAGGGCCGGAAAGAAACGGCTCGGCAATCGAGGTGACCGCGATCCTCAGTCTCCCCCACGGGGATTGATCGCCGTCGACACTTTCAAGCGCCTGCACGATATCGGACATCGGCTGACAGAGCGCATCATAGAGCCGCTGTCCCGCCTCGGTCAGGCGCACGGCTCTGGTGGTTCGCGTCACCAGCGTAGCACCGAAACCATCTTCAAACCGTCGTATTCCCTGGCTGACGGCAGAGCGGGTGACACCTAGACGATCGGCGGCGGCGCGAAAATTGTCCTCCTCGGCCACGGCGAGAAAGAGGGGAAGAAGATTGTAGTCTAGCTGCATTGTCAAATTTCACTAACCACCTGGTCGAGCATTCGACAGATACACGCAACATCGATTCTCGTCCAACCTTCTGAGCATTCGACAACCAGAAGGAACATCGACATGAAAGCGCTACTTCTCACAACCTGCCTGCTGGCCTTGGCTGAACCAGTCGCGGCTCAACCCTGTCCGCAGGGCGGAGACGACGCTCCACTTGCCCTTCACAAGTCGTGGATCATGGACGGATGGGAACGCCGTCAAGGCGATCCGACTTTCGTCTTCGCTGAGAAGATGAGCCGCTACTATGATGTGAACGCGCCGCGCGGCGTTTTCTACGACAATTTCGCACCCGGCGCGTCACAGCTCTTCGACAACGCCGCTGTCTACGGAGCGAACTGGGAAGATCTGCAAAATGGCGCACGCTCCGTTCTCCACGCGCTCACCGGCGGCGATGACCAGATTGCCGGAGACAATGTCGCCTCCACGACGATCGGTTTTGTCGGGCGGATCAGCCGCCTCGACGGAAAGGTCGTCGCATTCGACGGACGATCGCAACTCGGTTGGGCCTGCATCGACGGCGCGTGGAAGATCCGTCAGGAGCTGAACTACGCTCGGGTGGTCAAGCCGGAGGATATTGCGCACTACTATCGGCAGAAGGCGCAAGGTAAATGAGCGCTACCCATCCTTACATCGGCGTGTGGGTTACGGCAGACGGCCACATCCGGCATGAACTCCTGCCGACCGGGCGTTATGTCGAGGCACGCGGCAATCGTGAGCGGGCCTACGAGGGGCGCTACGAAATAGACGCGAGCCATATCGACTATTGGGACGACACCGGCTTCACCGCAGACGGCGAGTTCATCGACGGCATCCTGCACCACGCCGGCATGATCCTCTATCGACAATAGATGGTGAAGATATCTCTGTCAGGCGTGGAATTTCGCGCCTGGCCCTTTCAATATGCTCACGCTGCGGGCGGGCACCGCAGGCACCGATCCAGCCCGCCAGGGATGCATCACCATCAGGTCCGCGATAGCATCGCGGGCCTGATTCATTTTCGGTGCCCGCCCAACCATGGATAACAACATGGATGACGACAAGCCCGCTCGGCGACGGACCGGCGACCTGACCAGCGGCCCGATCCCGCGCACGTTGCTGTTGTTCGCCCTGCCGGTGCTCGGCTCCAACGTGCTGCAGTCGCTCAACGGTTCGATCAATGCCGTCTGGGTCGCCCGCTTCCTCGGCGAGGCGGCGCTGACGGCGACCTCCAACGCCAATCTGGTGCTGTTCCTGATCCTCGGCACAGTGTTCGGCATCGGCATGGCGGCAACCATCCTGGTCGCGCAATCGGTCGGCGCCCGCGACCTGCCCGAAGCGCGCCGCATCGTCGGCACCAGCGCCACTTTCTTCTTCCTGGTCTCGGTGGTGTTCGCGGTCTGTGGCTGGATCTGGGTCGACGCCATCCTCGCCGGGCTCGGCACGCCGGCGGACGCCTTGCCGCTGGCGCGCGCCTATCTGCGCATCATCTTCGTCGCCGTGCCGATGATGAACCTTCTGTCCTTCGTCATGACGGTGCTGCGCGGCGCCGGTGATTCGCGCACGCCGTTTGTCTTCATGGTGCTGGCGGTCGTGCTCGACGTCGTCCTGAACCCGCTGCTCATCCGCGGCATCGGCCCCTTCCCCGAGCTTGGCATCGCCGGGTCGGCCGCCTCGACGCTGATCGGACAGATGGTGAGCGTGATCGCCATCCTGATCGTGCTTTATGCGCGCAGGCACCCGCTGCGGCTGGCGGACAGCGACCTCGCTCTGCTCAAGCCCGATCCGGCGCTTTTGCACATCGTCGTCTTCAAGGGCATTCCGATGGGTTTGCAGATGATCGTCATCTCGGCCGCGGCTCTGACGGTGAGGGCATCGTCAACACCTATGGCTCGCAGGTCGCGGCAGCCTATGGCATCGCCGCACAGCTCTGGACCTATATCCAGATGCCGGCTCTGGCCATCGGCGCTGCCGTCTCCTCGATGGCGGCGCAGAATGTCGGCGCCGGGCGCTGGGATCGCATCGGCAAGGTCGCCGCTTCTGGCGTCGGCTTCAACCTCGTGCTCACCGGCGCGCTGGTGGCGCTGATCTTCCTCTTCGACCGCCCGGTGCTCGGACTTTTCCTGAGCGGCGACAGCACGGCGATCGATATCGCCGCCCACATAAACAAGTCGGCGTCCTGGTCCTTCATCCTGTTCGGCGTCACCATCGTGCTCTTCGCCACGGTGCGTGCTACCGGCGCCGTCATGCCGCCGCTGATCATCCTGATCGTCTCGGTGCTGATCGTGCGGACCGGCTTTGCCTATTCCATGCGAAGCGTCATCGGCCAGGAAGCGCTGTGGTGGAGCTTTCCGGCCGGCTCGATCGCCTCTCTGGTGCTCGCCGCCGCCTATTATCGTTTCGGCCGCTGGCGTACCCTGCATATGATCGAGGACCGTCCGGCTGCCGGCGAGCCGCCCGACACGCTCGGCGTGCCGCGCCAGCGCGCGCACCTCTCGCCCGAAACGCCGAACGGCTGACATCGTGTTGGAATAGGCAAACTATCGGGCGTATTTGGCGCCAAACCCCAGCGCCACGAGCGAAAAGGTCGTGATCATGCCGGCGAAGGCCAGGCTGGCGACGGTCGCGCTCGTCAGACTCGACAAGACGCCGATGCCGATCACCGGCAACGCATTGCCGCAGAAGCAGCAGACGAAGAAGGCCGAGACCACCTCGGCGCGCCGGTCGACCGGCGCGATATGGTTCACCACCTGCAGGCCGCCACGATAGCCGAACGCCGCCGCCACGCCGCAGAAGGCCGTGGCGACGATCATCAACGCCATCGACGCAAAGACCTGCGCAGCGACGACCAGCGCCACCGTCGGGATCATCAGCACAAGTGCCGCCAGCATGACGGTGCGGCTGGCGAGCCGTGCCGTCGCCAGGATTGTCGCGGCGGTCACGACCGCAAGCTCGAAAAACAGCGCGCCGGCCTCGGCGTGGTTGGTGACATGCAGTTGCTGGGCCAGAACGCTCGGCGCCAGCGCAGCATAGAAACCGACGAGCGCCATCGCGCCGAAGCCGGTCACCGCCGGCGCCACGAACCGCGCGCGGATGCCGTCGGGAACCGAGAGCCGCGGTCGCATCGGGACGTCGGAGAGCCGCTTCCGCTCGGACACGGTCTCGCGGGTGCGCCAGATCAGCAGCGTGACCAGCACCAGCAGAACGAGATAGACGGCGAATGTCAGCCTGAGCGGCCAGGGCGCATATTCGGCGAGCAGCCCCGATGTCAGGGCGCCGAGGCCGAGGCCGACGAAATTGGTGCTGGTGGCAATGACGGCGGCGCGCGACTTGTCCTCGCCTTCGATCAGTTCGGCGAGCCAGGCGGTGCCGGTTCCCGCGCCGATCCCGATGCCGAGCCCGCTGAGGATGCGGGCGGCGTCGAGCCACGCCAGATTTTCGGCGAAGAGGAAAAACAGCGCGCTGACAACGGCGACGCCCATCGCCGCCATGGCCGCCGGGCGGCGGCCGACACTGTCCGACAACCGGCCGAAAAACAGCAGCGCCGCCAGATTGCCGACCACATAGACCGCGTAGACCAGCGTCAGCGTGATCTGCGAGAAGCCGAAAGCCTGTTTGTAGATCACATAGAGCGGCGTCAGCGCGGTGCTGCCGGCAAAGAGCGCAGCGATCATGGCCGCAACGACTGCCATTGCGATACCGCCGCCAAGTTCTTTGTCGCGTGCGATGGTCTGAGCGTAGCTGGTCATCGGAACCTCCGGCCAGTTTGCAAACCCCTGGCCCCCATGTAGGAGCGGCCCACCCGCTTGCCGAACGCCCTCCTGACAATTGTGGCAGTATGGCCTTGCGCACTGTCCCCCCGTAACGTCTGCCGGCCGACGAGGGAGGAATCATGGGCAAGGGACGGGTCGAAGCATTCACCGATGGCGTCGTCGCCATCATCATCACCATTATGGTGCTGGAGCTGAAGGTGCCGCATGGCGAGGACTTCGCAGCGCTGGCGCCGCTCTGGCCGGTTTTCTTCAGCTATGTGCTGTCTTTCATTAATGTCGGCATCTACTGGAACAATCTGCACAACATGTTCCATACCGTGCAGCGGGTTGACGGCCGCGTATTGTGGGCGAACTTGCACTTGCTGTTCTGGCTGTCGCTGATGCCGGTGACGACCGCCTTCATGGGCGAGAACCATTTCGCGCCAGTGCCCGTCGCCGTCTATGGCGTCGATCTCGTGCTCTGCGCGTTCGCTTACTACATTCTCGTCATCAGGCTGCGCCATTTGCACGGCGCGGACACGACATTCGCCAAGGCTGTGGGCCAAGACCGCAAGGGCAAGATTTCGCTGGCGATCTATATCGCAGGCGTGCTGCTCACTTTCGTCAACCAGTGGATTGGCGTCGCGCTCTATGTAACGGTTGCGATGATCTGGTTCGTGCCGGACAAGCGTTTCGAACGTCTGATCGAAAAGTAGCGCCCTACCGCCGCATCGCCTTCAGCTTCTCGGCCACCGAGGCGGCAAGGTCGGCATAGCGCTCCTCCAGCCGCTCGGCCGCCTTGATGACGGGAAAATCGTGGCCGAACTTATCCAGCGCCAGGCGCAGCTTCTCGGCGAAATCGGCCTGTTTCTCCAGCGCCGCGAACAGGGTCTTGACCTGCGTCTCGCTGATATCGGGATTGGCGAGCATCTTCGGCACCTCGCGACCCATCTGGTCGCCGGTTGCAGTCTGCTCCTTCAGGATGCCGATCCAGTCGGTCAAAACCGAACTCCTTTTCTGGGCAGCATGCGCGGCGCGAGCCATCGCGGTCAACCCGTTGCCGCCGTCGCGGTCAACCAGTTGCCGCTATGGCGGTCAACCAGTTGCCGCTATGGCGGTCAACGTTGCCGCCATCAAGGCTTGTCTCGGCTCTCGCCGGCGTTAAGTTCGGCTCGACCCAGAACAAGGACATCGACCATGACCAGCGACGCCGAAATCCAGACCGCCCTGCCCGCTTTCGCCTCCGGCAATGTCGCCGTCATCACCGGCGGCGCCAGCGGTATCGGCCTTGCCGCCGCGAAACGGTTCGCTGCCATGGGCATGAAGACAGTGATTGCCGATTTCGGCAGCGTGCGTCTCGACCAGGCGCGACAGGCGGTCGCCGCCATTGCCGGGGACGATGCCGTTCTCCCGATACCCACCGACGTCTCCAAGGCCGACGAAGTCGACCGCCTGGCGGAACTCGCCTACGGTGCATTCGGCGCGGTGTCGGTGCTGATGAACAATGCCGGCGTCGGCAACAATCCGGGCAAGCCGTGGGAAAACCGTGACGCCTGGAAGCGGCTGCTGGACATCAATTTCTGGGGCGTCGTGCACGGTGTCGAGGCCTTCGCGCCGCGCATGCTGGCCGCAGGCAGGTCCGGGCTGATCATCAACACCGGGTCCAAGCAAGGCATCACCACGCCGCCCGGCAATCTCGCCTACAACGTCTCCAAGGCCGGCGTGAAGACTTTCACCGAGGGTCTGGCGCATGCGCTGCGCAACGAGCCGGGAGCAAAGGTTTCCGCGCACCTCTTGATACCGGGTTTCACCTATACCGGCCTGACCGAGGGCGCGACGGAAAAGCCGGCCGGCGCCTGGACAGGCGAGCAGGTGATCGATTTCATGCTCGGATCGCTGATCGACGACGACTTCTACATCCTCTGCCCCGACAACGAGGTCGCGCGGCCGACGGATGAAAAGCGCATGGCCTGGGCGATCGGCGACATCATCGAGAACCGCCCCGCCCTGTCGCGCTGGCACCCGGATCACAACGACGCTTTCGCCGCCTTCATGAACCGCTGACGGGCCGCTCAAGCTGCTTTCTTCTTGGAACCGTTCTTCCTCGCCACGGCCTTCTTGACAGCAGCCTGGGCGACCTCCCGGTCATGCCGCTTTGCGGCCTCTTCGCATTTGTCGCGAATCTCCTCGACCTCGGATTCGGTCAGATGCTCGATACCGATGAAGGTGTTGTGGGCCCGGCTCACCCGGATCAGCTCGTCGAGTTTGGTCTGGATGGCCGCGCTGTCGCGATTTTGCGTGTTCTGGATGAGGAACACCATCAGGAAGGTGACGATGGTTGTGCCGGTGTTGATGACCAGTTGCCAAGTATCGGAGAAGCCGAAGATTGGACCGCTCAACGCCCAGGCGACGACGATCAGAATGCAGAAGGCGAAGGTCGGCGGCATACCGGCCAGGTGAGCCACCCAATTGGCAATCCGGGTAAAAAGTTTCTCGATCATCGATCCCTCGACGAGCCGCCATCGCGCGGCATTTCGAGATAGAAACAAGGCGGCGGCACCTCCGGTTCCCGCCGTTGGAGTTTTCCGACGCAGACGCTTGCAATCGGATACACGCGAAAGGCGTGCGGACATGAAGAAACAACTTATCCGTTTTTTGCCATAGTGCCCGGTGCAGGCCAAAAAAGCCTGCTCCTTCCGCTTCACGGCGGTTTGCCTCCAGCCCCTTCCGCTGCGCCACCCCCGCATGGCGGAAGGGGCACCGACCCCCCGCAAAATGTCAGAAAGGCTCGTTTTCCCAACGATCGAGGAAGGCTTCGATCGGCAATGACTGCATGTCGGGAATGGCCTTTGCCAATTTCTCCGGCGCCCAATCCCACCAGGCAAGCTTCTCGATGCGCGCCGCGACATCGGCGGCGAACCGCTGCCGCAGCGGCTTCGCGGGGACGCCGGCGACGATTGCGTAAGGCGGCACGTCACTCGTCACCACTGCATTGGCGCCGATGACGGCGCCGTTGCCGATCGTAACCCCTGGCATGACGACGGCGCCATGGCCGATCCAGACATCGTGCCCGATGCCGACCGGCTTTGCCTGCCGCCGCTCGCGAAAGGCCCCGTCGACGCCGAGCCAACGGAAATATTCGTTCGGGCGGTAGCTGACCTTGTGCTGGGTCAGCCGCTCGATCGGATGCTCGAGCGCGTTGATGCGGCTGTTGGCGGCGATCGAGCAGAATTTGCCGATCGTCGTGTAGATCGCTTCCGAATGCCGCTCGAAATAGGAAAAGTCGCCGACCGTCACCTCGCGCAGGATCACCCGCTCGCCGATCGAGGCGTAGCGGCCGAGCTTGCACCCCTTCAGTTCCGCGGTCGGATGGATGCGCGGCTCGGGATCTTTGAGCACGAGGTGTTCAGGACGGTCCATGGCGCGGCTTTACGCCCGCGCGATTGGTCCCGCAAGCGGCACCAATCGTCCGTTCGGCAAGCCGAAAGTGCGTCGCGATCTTCCAGATTCGCTCCATGCGCTTAAGGTTTTTGATTTTACCCATGTCTTTGTCCCGAAACCGGTTCCTACTTTCGGGAGACATGCTTTGGGTGCCTATTGCGGCTTGCCCTTCGTCCACACGACGTTTTGGCCGTAGAGCGGCACGGTGGTGACCGACATCTTCGCCGAGCCGTTCTGCACCTGGCGCGAATGCGACAGATAGATCAGCGTCTCGTTGTTCTTGTCGTAGATGCGGTTCACCACCTGCTTCTTCCAGATCAGGCTGAGGCCTTGCTTGAACACCTCCTCACCGCCCTCGCTCATGTCGATGTCGCCGATGGTGATCGGTCCGGTCTGGCGACAGGAGATCGAGGAATCCGATGGATCCTCGAACCAATTGCCCTTGTGCAGCCGGTCGATGATGCTGCGGTCGAAATAGGCGACGTGGCAGGTGACGCCGTCGACTTTCGGATCCTTGATCGCGTCGATCATGATGTCGTTGCCGACCCAGTCGACGCCGACCTTGCCGACCTCGTCCGCCAACGCGGCGCCGGCGCTCAGGGCAAGGCATGCGGCCATCAAGCCGATCAGTTTTCGCAAGGAAGCCTCCTCGGGTTCGCGTTCAGCCGATGTCAGGTGGGATAGGACCATGGCATTTGCAAGCCGTTCGATGCCGTCGGGCTCGGCCCCTCTCCGTGGGCGGCCGGTCTCGCGGTTGCGGCAACGCGACATCTTTGCGCGTGCGCCGCCAAACCGTTAAGACTGTCGCCAAAACAGGCCCGCGCACGATCCGCTGGGCCGCGACGATCACGACGGATAGTTTCTGATGATGCGCTCAATCCTGGTCGGCATTCTCGTCCTGATGGCGGCGGGCATCGGCTGGCTCACCTTCGACTGGTACCGCGGCCATTATGGCGGCGAGCCCTACGGCGCCGCGTTCGCGTTGACCGACCAGAAAGGCGCGCCGATCACCGAGGCCGCGTTCCGAGGTCACCCGACCGTTGTATTCTTCGGCTTCACCCACTGCCCCGAGGTCTGTCCGACCACGCTGTTCGAACTGGCCGGCTGGCTGAAGACGATGGGCGATGACGGCAAGAACCTCAACGCCTACTTCGTCACGGTGGATCCGGAGCGCGACACGCCCGAGATCATCAATTCCTACGTCAGCAATTTCTCCGACCGCATCACCGGCATCACCGGCGATCCGGACAAGGTCCATGCCATGGCCAAGGCCTTCGGCATCTACTGGAAGAAGGTCGACACCGGCGACGGCGACTACACCATGGACCACACGGCCTCCGTGCTGCTGCTCAACGCCAGGGGCGAGTTCGCCGGCACCATCGCCTATGGCGAAAGCGCCGATACCGCCATTGCCAAGCTGAAGCGATTGGCGGCGGGCTAGAGCATGATCCCGAAAAGTGGCGTCCGGTTTTCGGAAAAGATCATGCTCAGACGAGAACTAGCCTGATGGCGCAGACCAGGCTGCATTTCACCGCCGGCAAGGCCGAAGCCGACCGCATCTTCGCCGCGCTCGACGCCGCCTTCGAGGATGAAGGCCTGCCGCTTGCCGTGCTGGAGGTCGACGAGTCCAACGACATCCACGAAATCTCGCTTTACGCCGACGGCGATGTCGATGCCATCGAAGCCCGGATCAACGACATCCTCGCGGGCCTCGCCTTGTCGAAGCAGGTCGAACGCGAAGCGCTGCCCGACATCGACTGGGTGGCGCGCTCGCTCGAAGGTCTGAAGCCGGTCCGCGCCGGGCGCTTCTTCGTCCATGGCGCGCATGATCGCGGCAAGCGCCACAGCAGCGATCTCGCCATCGAGATCGAGGCGGGCCTCGCCTTCGGCACCGGCCATCACGGCACCACCGCCGGCTGCCTCGTAATGCTGGACCAGGTGGTGCGACGCGAGCGCCCGCGCAACGCGCTGGATCTCGGCACGGGAAGCGCGGTGCTGGCGATTGCGCTGGCGAAGCTCGCGCATATTCCGGTGCTGGCAACCGACATCGACCCAGTCGCGGTCCGCGTCGCTGCCGCCAATGCGCGCCTCAACCACATCAAGGCGCTGGTCGAGACGGTGACGGCGCGGGGTTTCCATCATCCGATCTTCGCCAGGCGCGCCCCCTTCGACCTGATCGTCGCCAACATCCTGGCGCGGCCGCTGATGCGGCTGGCGCCACAGATGGCCAGGCACATTAAGCTGGGCGGCTCGCTGGTGCTCTCCGGCATCCTCGACCGCCAGCGCGATGCGGTGATCTCGGCCTATGTCGGCCAGGCTTTCCGCCACGTCCGCACCTTGCACCGCGAGGGCTGGGTGACGATCCACCTCAAGCGGTGAATCAGACTCGATTCAATCCCGCCTGGCCTGCCGAAACTGATTCCGGTTTGCAGGTGTATGCGTTACGGTCGCGGCTACAGCGCCGCGCGTCCTTTGGACGCGCAAAGGACGCTGTAGCACTTTGATTTCGCGCATGATCCTTTCCGAAAATCGACTCCGATTTTCGGGGTCATGCGCCGCCATTCGAGGGAGACGACCATGTTCCAGACCTTTGATTCCGCCGGTGACCCGGCTGTCGGCAAGCCGCGCGTGGCGATGCTGCGCCAATGGCTGGCGGAGAACGGCCTGGACGGCTTCATGGTGACGCGCGCCGACGAACATCAGGGCGAATATGTCGCCGACCGCTCGGCGCGGCTGAAATGGCTGACCGGCTTTTCCGGCTCGGCCGGCGTCGCCATCATCCTGCGCGACCGCGCCTTCATCTTCGTTGACGGCCGCTACACGCTGCAGGTGCGCGGCGAGGTCGACCTTTCGATCTTCACCGTCGAAAGCCTCGTCGACAATCCGCCGGCCTCCTGGATCAACGACAATCTCGGCAAGGGCGCCAGGCTCGGCTTCGACCCCTGGCTGCATACGATCGGCGAGGTCAAGGCGCTGAAAGCTTCGGCCGAGCAGTCCGGCGCGACGCTGGTGCCGCTCGACAGGAACCCGATCGACATCATCTGGAAAGACCAGCCGGAGCCGCCGCGCGCACCGGTGGAGCTCCATCCGATCGCCTTTGCCGGCGAACTCGCCAAGGACAAGCTGGCGCGCCTGGCGGGTGCGATCGAAAAGGATGGCGCGACGCACGCCGTGCTCACGGACCCCTCTTCAATAGCCTGGGCCTTCAACATCCGTGGCGGTGACGTGGCGCACACGCCGCTGGCGCTCGGCTTCGCCATCCTCGCCGCTGACGGCAAGCACCAGCTCTTCATGGACCCGCGCAAATTCTCGCGCCAGGTCGCGGCCTATCTCACCCAGCTTGCCGACCTGCACGATCCGGGCGAGTTCGAAGCAGCCATCGCTGGGCTTGCCGACGATGGCGCAAGGATCGCGCTCGATCCCGTGCTGGCGGCGGAAAAGCTCAAGATGCTGGTCGAGGACAATGGCGGCAAGGTCATTTCGGCCGCCGATCCCGCCCGCATCCCGCGCGCGACCAAGAACCAGGCCGAGATCGCCGGCAGCCGCGCCGCGCACCGCCGCGACGGCGCGGCTGTCGCGAAGCTGCTCTGCTGGCTCGACCGGCAGGAGCCGGGCAAGCTCGACGAGATCGACGTCGTCACCAGGCTCGAAGAGGTGCGCCGGCAGACCGGCGAGGAAACGCAGATGCCGCTGCGCGACGTCTCCTTCGACACGATTTCCGGAGCCGGCCCGAACGGCGCCATCATGCATTATCGCGTGTCACGCGCCACCAGCCGCAAGCTTCAGAGCGGCGAGCTGTTCCTGCTCGATTCCGGCGGACAGTACCAGGACGGCACCACCGACATCACCCGCACCGTGCCGATCGGCCAGCCGACCGAGGAGATGCGCGAGCGCTTCACGCTGGTGCTGAAAGGCATGATCGGCATCTCGATGCTGCGCTTTCCGGCCGGCACGCGCGGCTCGGAGATCGATGCGGTCGCCCGCATGGCGCTGTGGAAGCATGGCTGCGACTTCGCCCATGGCACCGGCCACGGCGTCGGCTCCTATCTTGCCGTGCACGAAGGACCGCAGCGCATCGCCCGCACCGGCACCGAGAAGCTGCTTGGCGGCATGATGCTGTCCAACGAACCGGGCTACTACAAGGAGGGCGCCTACGGCATTCGCATCGAGAACCTGATCCTCGTCACGCCCGCCGAACAGATCGAGGGCGGCGACATCGCCGTGCATGGCCTCGAGACGCTGACGCTGGCGCCGATCGACAAGCGCCTCATCCGCACCGACCTTCTGACGCGCGACGAGCTGCACTGGCTCGATCAGTACCACGCACGGGTCTTGGCGGAGATCGGTCCGATGGTGGAAGGCGAAACGCTGGCCTGGCTGGAGAAGGCGACAGCGCCGCTGCCGCACGACGCGAAAATCTGATTTCTACCCGACGAACTGCCTGGCCAGAATCAAGACTGCAGCGCCGGCCAGGAACATCGCCATCAGGCCGCCGCGCAGCGACACTATTGCGGTGACGATCAGTGCCGCCCATTCGGCCGGTCCGGCGCCGAGCACGGCCGGCGCCACCAGCGTCGTCAGCACCGCGGCCGGCACGGCGTTCAAGCCTGCCTCGACCCGTGGATGGATGTTGTCGAAGCGCGAGATGACGAGATGCCCGCCGACGCGGGTGAGATAGGTGGCGACAGCACCAGCGATGATGATCCAGAAAGTGGTGCTCATGGCCGTTCCCCCACGCCGCTGTGATGCGGCGGCAGTATGACGGCGAGCAGCACGCCGGCGACGGCGCCGATCGAAACGTGCCAGGGCGAGCCGACATTCTTGTAGGCGATGATCGAGGCGGCCGCGCTCGCCGCGACCACAGGCAGCCACAGCGGCCGTTTGCGGAAGCCAACCACCAGGCCAAGAAAATAGATCGGCAGCAGGAAATCGATGCCCAGCGCATGGGTGTCAGGGATCATCTTGCCGAACACCGCGCCAAGCGCGCTTTCGATCACCCAGAACACATAGACCGGCAGGCCGAGCCCGAGATACCAGGCAAAGCCGACGGTCTCGCCGGATTGCGCCCTCGCCTCCGACACGGCGTATTGCGGATCGGTCATGATGAAGAAGCCGAGCGCCTGCTGCACCACCGGCCAGTGCGCGATGCGCCGTCCGAGGCCGGCGGAATAGAGCACGTGGCGGAAATTCACGGCGAAGATCGACAGCACGATCAGCCACGGCGCGACATGCTGGCCGAACAGTTCGATGCCGACCATCTGGCTGGCGCCGCCGAAAATCAGCGCGCTCATCAGGAAAGCTTCAAGGACGGAAAAGCCGTTGTCGACAGCTAGAGCGCCAAACAGCACGGCGAACGGCGCCGAAGCGACGACCACCGGCATCGACAACCGTACACCGTCCCAGAACTCGCTCTTGGCGCGGTCTTCGGAGATTGCTTCCGCTGACATCCAACTGCTCCCCTTTTGCATGTCGCCCAGAAGTGCGCCGCGGTTCTGGGATAACGACATGCATCAAAACAAGGACTTGAAGCGCGTCGCCTGAACCCGTTTCAGGCGACGCGCGTCAGGCGGCTTGATGTAGGGAACGTCGCCTTCCTTGTCACACCAATTCGCTTGAGCCGACGATCAGCGGAACTGATCGCGAAACGGATTTCCGGTTATCCGGTCTTGCCCTGTATCGCCCTGCCCCAGTCGAGCAGCGGCTTGGCCCGCAAGGTGAAATCGACGAGCTCGTCGACCAGCGCCGGCGAGTGGATGCCGGCCGGGTCAATTGCCTGCTGGACGTAAAAGTGCCGGTTGCGGATGGCTTCGGCCAACTCGCTGTCAGTGACATGCTCGAAGCCGCGCGGCGTGCGCTTCATGCGATCCTCGGTCTCGAATTCGAGACGGTTCTTCTTCAATGCCGCCACCAGCGCGCGATACTTCTCCGGCCTTGCCGCGATGGCATTGCGCATGGCGAGCAGCAGTTCAGGGCCGGGCTGCCACCAGGCGACGCCGGAGAAACAGCGCTCGAGCCCGATATGCACGTAGAACACGCCCTGCTCCATCTTGGTGCCGTCGGGCGACAGGATCGCCGACAGATGCCGGTTGTAGGGCCGCTTGTCCTTGGAGAAACGCACGTCGCGGTTGATGCGGAACAGCGACTTCTTGCGGTCGCCGCGCAGGCCAAGTCCGGCCGCGGCGAAACGCTCGGTCAGCGTCTGGACGAGATCGCAGAACGGCTCGTGCAGCTCGCTCTCGTACAGGTCGCGGTTCTCCTGGAACCACTCGCGGTTCTGGTGGAAGTCGAGCGCCTTGAGGAACGGAATGGCCTTTTGGCCAAACCCCTTGAACGCGCCGGCCATCAGGCGCCCCTGCCGATCCGCTGCAGCCAGGTGTCCTCGTCGATCACCTCGATGCCGAGCGCGGTGGCGTCCTTGAGCTTGGAGCCGGCGCCCGGGCCGGCCACGACGAGATCGGTCTTGGCCGAAACCGAACCGGCAACCTTGGCGCCCAGGCGCTCCGCCATCGCCTTGGCCTCGGAGCGCGTCATCTTCTCCAGCGTGCCGGTGAACACCACCGTCTTGCCGGAGACCTCGCTGCCGGCCGAAATCTCGACGACATACGGCTTTGGATGGACCTGCGCCAACAGCGCGTCGAGCACGTCGTCGTTGCGCTCGTTGCCGAAGAAGTCGCGCAGCGCGTTGATCACGGTGTCGCCGATGCCGTTGATCGATGGGAAGACGGCGTGCGGATCCTCGGCCTTTGCCGTCTCCTTGCCGATACGGATCAGCTCCTCGATGGTCGAGAACTGGCGGGCAAGGACGGCCGCCGTCGTCTCGCCGATATGGCGGATGCCGAGCGCGAAGATGAAACGGTCGAGCTCCGGCTCGCGGCGCGCGTCGATGGCCGCGAACAGCTTGTCGAGACCCTCGTAGTTGCGATCCTCGACGCTGCGCACATTCTTGCGCGTCTTGCCCGATGCCTCTTCGCGCAGCCTCGCCTGCTCCTCGCGCCGCTCGGCCAGCGCCTTGGTGACGGCCGGCCTGCGGTCCTTCAGCGTGAAGATGTCGGCGGCCGTCTTGACCAGCCCCGAATTGAAGAAGAGGTCGATGTTTTCGGCGCCCAGGCCCTCGATATCGAGCGCGCCGCGCGACACGAAGTGGCGCAGCCCCTCCACGGCTTGCGCGGCGCAGATCAGTTCGCCGGTGCAGCGCCGCCGCGAATCCTCCTTGCCGGTCTTCTCGTTGATCTCACGCGTCGCCGGCGAGCCGCAGACCGGGCAGGTGTGCGGGAATTCGTAAGGCACGGCATTGGCAGGACGCTTGTCGATGACGACGCTGACGATCTGCGGAATGACGTCCCCTGCCCGCTGGATCACCACCGTATCGCCGATGCGGACGTCGATGCCGTCGCGGATCGGCTGGCCATTGCTGTCGAGACCCTTGATGTAGTCTTCGTTGTGCAGCGTGACGTTCTCGACTACCACACCACCGACCGTAACCGGCGCCAGCCGCGCCACCGGCGCCAGCGTGCCAGTGCGGCCGACCTGGATGTCGATCCTCTCGACCGTCGTCATCGCCTGCTCAGCCGGGAATTTGTGGGCGACCGCCCAGCGCGGCTCGCCGGTTACGAAACCCCAGCGGCGCTGCAGCTCAAGCTGATCGACCTTGTAGACGACGCCGTCGATGTCGTAGCCGAGCGACGAGCGCATCTCCTCGATTTGATGATACTGCGCGATGAGCTCCTCGATCGACTTCGCCCGCACCATCAGCGGGCTGACCTTGAAGCCCCACTCGCTGAATTTCTGCACCGAATCATACTGTGTCGGTGCCGGATCAGCGGTCGTGTAGCCCCAGGCATAGGCGAAGAATTTGAGGTTGCGGCTGGCGGTGACCGATGGGTCCTTCTGGCGCAGCGATCCGGCCGCCGTGTTGCGCGGATTGACGTAGTCCTGGCCGCCGACCGCCGCCGAGCGCTGCTTCAGCGCCTCGAATTCGGCATAGGTCATGTAGACCTCGCCCCGGACTTCGATGACCTCCGGCCAGCCCGAGCCCTTCAGCACCTTCGGAATGTCGGCGATCGTCTTCAGATTGGCGGTGATGTCCTCGCCGACGGCGCCGTCGCCGCGCGTCGCGCCTTGCACGAACACGCCGTTTTCATAGCGCAGCGATGCCGACAGCCCATCGATCTTCGGTTCGGCGGTGAAGGCGATGTCGAGATCCTTGTCGCGATCGAAAAAGCGCCGGCCGCGCTCGATGAAATCGGCGACGTCCTGGTCGGTATAGGCCTTGGCGAGGCTGAGCATCGGCACCGCGTGCCGCACCTTGGCAAAGCCTTCCGCCGGCGGCGCGCCGACCCGGCGCGACGGCGAATCCTCGCGCACGAGATCGGGAAAGCGTTCTTCTATGGCGAGGTTGCGCCGCGCCAGCGCGTCATACTCGGCGTCCGAGATCGTCGGCGCGTCTTCCGTATGATAGCGCCGGTCGTGTTCGGCGATCTCCGTCGCCAGCCGCTTCAGCTCATCCGCGGCCTCGCTTTCGCTCAGCGATTCGACTGGTTTTTCCGACATGAAGCGCGGTCCTCGATTAATGGCGCGCCACTATAAATCAGGATTCGGCATGGGGGAGTCGGCTCGCGCAAAAATCATTCCTGAACAGCGGGATGCAGCCATCTGCTGACTCATCCTTCAAGCGGAGAGATCAGCCTCTAAGCTGCTGCAGTATTCTCGCGCAGCAGCCGCTCGGCCGCCGCGCGCGCCTCGTCGGTGATGGTGGCGCCGGCCAGCATGCGCGCGATCTCTTCCTGGCGCGCCGCGCGGTCCATCTCGGCGATGCCGGTAGCGACGCGGTCCTTGCCGCCGGACTTGGAAATCAGGAAATGCGTGGCGGCGCGTGCCGCCACCTGCGGCGCATGGGTGACCGAAAGCACCTGCACCCGCTTCGAGAGTCGCGCCAGCCGCTGGCCGATGGCGTCGGCCACCGCGCCGCCGACGCCGGTGTCGATCTCGTCGAAGACCAGGGTCGGCGCCGAGCCTCGGTCGGCCAGCGCCACCTTCAGCGCCAGGAGGAAGCGCGACAGCTCGCCGCCCGAGGCGACCTTCATCATCGGCCCAGGCCTGGTGCCCGGATTGGTGCGCACCCAGAATTCGACCTGGTCGATACCCTCTTCCATCCGGTTTTCGGCATCGCTCACCATCTCGACGATGAACTCGGCCCGTTCGAGCTTGAGGGCCGGCAATTCGGCCATCACCGCCTTGGTCAGGCCGGCTGCGGCGGCGTGACGGAGCGATGAGAGCTGCGCCGCGGATATGTCGTAAGCCTCGCTTGCGGCGGCGGCTTGCTTCTCCAGCCCGTGCAGCCGCTCCTCGCCGGCATCGAGATCGGCAAGGTCGGCCGCCATCGTGTCGCGCAGCTGCGCCAGATCGTCGACCGCGACATTGTGCTTGCGCGAGGCCGCGCGCAGCGCAAACAGCCGCTCCTCGGCCTTTTCCAGGCGCTGCGGATCGTATTCGGTGGCGCGTAGCGCCAATTCCACGCCGGACTGCGCCGCGTCGAGCGAAATCATCGCCTCGTCCAGCGATTTCACCATCTCGTCGAGCAGCCCCGGCACTTCGCCCGCCTTGCGCTGCAGCCGACGCAGCAGGCTGGCAAGCTGCGGCAGCGGCGAGGACGGCCCCGACAGCACGTCCTGCGCATCGTGGATCTCGGACGCGATCTTCTCGGCCCGCATCATCCGGGCGCGCAGTTCGGCCAGCTCGGTCTCCTCGCCGGGCTGCGGGTCGAGCTTCGCCAGCTCGGCGACGGAGGCCCTGAGATAGTCGGCTTCGCGCGCCGCCGCCTCGACCTTGGCGCGGTGGCGGGAAAGCTCCTGCTCGCAGTTCCGCCAGTAGCGCCAAGCCTCGCCCGCGCCGCGCACGGCGCCGAGATGGCCGCCGAAACTGTCCAGCAATTCGCGATGGGCGCCGGGATCGACGAGCGCGCGCTCGTCGTGCTGGCCGTGGATCTCGACCAGCGCGCGGCCGACGTCGCGCATCAGGGTGACGCTGGATGGCTGGTCGTTGACGAAGACGCGCGTGCGGCCATCGGCCGTCTGCACGCGACGCAGGATGATGTCGCCGTCGTCCTCTATGTCGTTGTCGGAAAGCAGCGTGCGCGCCGGATGGTTGCGCGGCACATCGAACACCGCGATGACCTGGCCCTGCGCCGCGCCATGGCGGACGAGCGAAGCGTCGCCGCGCGCACCAAGCGCCAGCGACAACGCATCGAGCAGGATGGACTTGCCGGCGCCGGTCTCGCCGGTCAGCACTGAGAGTCCGGGCAAGAAGTCGATGTCCAGCTTCTCGATCAGGACGATATCGCGGATCGACAGTCTGGACAGCATGAGGAGTGTCAGGCGCCGGTGATCAGCTTCCCGGCCTTGGATATCCACGATCCGGCATTTTCACGCGGCTGAAGCCCGTTGCTTTGCAGGAGCTTGTAGGAATCCTTGTACCACTGGCTGTCCGGATAGTTGTTGCCGAGCACCGCCGCGGCGGTCTGCGCCTCCGAGGTCAGGCCCATCGCATAGTAGGCTTCGGTCAGGCGCGCGAGCGCTTCCTCGACATGGCGCGTGTTGGAGTAGGTCTCGACCACGGTGCGAAAGCGCTTGACGGCGGCGATATACTCGCGGCGTTCGAGATAGTAGCGGCCGATCTGCATCTCCTTGCCGGCGAGCTGGTCGGTGGCGAAGCGGATCTTGTCCTTGGCGTCGTCGACATATTCGGAGGTCGGCCAGCGCGTCACCAGGTCCTGCATGGTCTGCACAGTCTGGCGCGCTTCCTTCTGGTCCTGGGTGACATCCTTGATCTGACGGTAGTAGCTCAAGCCGATGATGTACTGCGCGTAAGGCGCGTCGTCGGTCGACGGATAAAGCGTCAGGTAGCGCTTGGCGGAACCGATCGCCTCGTCGTAGTTGCCGGCGCGATAGTCGGCGAAGGCGCCCATCACCATCGATTTGCGGGCGAATTCCGAATAGGGATGCTGGCGGTCGACGGCGTCGAACTTCTTGCTGGCCTCATCGAGGCGGCCGGCATTCAGGTTGGCGAGACCCTGGTTGTAGAGGACGTCCGCGGGTTCGGTCTGGTCGACATAGGTCGCCAGATTGACGTCCTTCTCGGACGACATGCAGGCCGACAGCAGCAGCGACGGGACGACCAACGAAAACGCCAGGAACACGGCCCGATATGGCGTACTCGATTGATCAACTCGCGAGAAAAACATGTTTGGATTCCGCCCTTTCGGCGTCGTTTCGGTCCGGGCCGCAGCCATAAACCATTATCCCCTTGCCCGGCAACGCTATGTCCGGCCAATCGCGCATTTTTGTGGCGGTCTCGCGTTGCGCCCCCGGCCGCGCAATTTCACCGACCTATGATGCAATTGTGCAACACAAGCTCGAGATACAAAGCCAGAAAACGGTTAAAAATCAGATCACCCAGGGCGCGTAGACCGGTCCGCTGACGGCGATCATCTCGGCGACGCGGCCGCGCTCGCGGCGCCGTGTCTCGACAATCTCGAAAGCCGTGCGGTCGGACAGCAGGCGGCGCAGCGCCGCCGCGTTCATGCGATGGCCGCCGCGATAGGAGCGGAAGCAGCCGATGAAGCGCGCGCCGGCAAGCGCCAGGTCGCCCATGGCGTCGAGCGTCTTGTGCCGGGCGAATTCGTTGGGATAGCGCAGTCCGCCGACATTGATGACGCGGTTGTCGTCGCCGATGACCAGCGAGTTCTCAAGCGACGAGCCGAGCGCGTAGCCGGCGGCCCACAGCCGCTCGACATCCTTCATGAAGCCGAAGGTGCGCGCCCGCGCGATGTCGCGGCGGAAGATATCGGGGTTGATGTCGGAGGCAAAGAGCTGGCGGCCGATGGCCGGGCTCTCGAAATCGATCTCCACCTCGAATCGCGTGCCGTCATAAGGGCGGAACTCCGCCCAGGACGCGCCGGCTTCGATACGAACCGGCTTGACTACGCGAATATAGCGGCGCTTGACCGCCAGCGTCTCGATGCCCGCCTGGTCGAAGGCTTCGACAAAGGCCACGGCGCTGCCGTCGAGGATGGGAACTTCCGGACCGTCGATCTCGATGATGAGGTTGTCGATGCCGAGTCCGAACACCGTCGCCATGAGGTGCTCGACGGTTCCGATGTGCTCGCCGGACGGGTCGCCGAGCATGGTGCAAAGGTCGGTGGCGCCAACCTCGGAGACCAGTGCGCGAAACTCGCGCCCCTCGCCGCCATTGGAAAGGTGGAACACGATGCCGGTATCGGCGTCGGCGGGCAGGAAATGAACGGTGACGGGCTTGCCGCTGTGGACGCCCGTGCCGGTCAACGTCGCGCGCGCTTTAACTGTCGTCTGATAGTCGTGCAAGACAAACCCCATAAGCCCTAGCTGCCAGCGTCCGCTTTGTCGCCCCTTTGAGCATTTTCAACCAGATCGATCATCCGGCGTCCGCGCAATGCGGCAAATGAACAGGGCATGCGGCTCTGATGTGATCGGCAGGCAGGGCCAACTCCCCGAATCCCGGCAAACCGACTTAAGTCCGACGCGAAGATAATGGTCCGTCTGGGAGACTCCAAATCACGGTTTCTTACCCCATGTAACCGCGACATCGATTGAGAAAGCGTCCGTAACGCCTTGTTTTAGATAAACTTTTAACATCAACAGGCAGACGATTCCTCGCCTGCCTGTTAACGGCTGTTATATATCGTTGGTGCATGTCGCCCAAAAACGCGCAGCGGTTTTGAGAGAAACGACATCGCATCAAACAAGGTTTGAATCGCGCCGCCTGTCGCGGCGCGCTTCAACGATCAATTGGCCTGGCGGCGCAGGAATGCCGGAATCTCCAGCTGGTCGTCTTCCTGCACCGTGCGGCTCTGCGGCGCGAGGCGCCCCTGGTCGTCGAGCTGGCCGCGGCGCGGCGCGTAGAGCTGCGGATCCTGGCTGGCGAGGCGGCGCATTTCCGGTGCCGCCTGGCGCAGTTTCGGCTCGCGCGGCTGCGCCGGCTGCAGTCGGGCCGGCTCTTCCTCGCGGCGGGTCAGGCCGTTCGTCAGCCGCTTGATCAGCCCCATCGGCCCGCTGTTCTCATGGTCGGCGGGACGGGTCTTCGCTTCCACTTCCGCCCTCACCACCGGCGGAAAATCCTCCACGCGCGGCATGCGCTGCGGCGCCGCGGCAACCGGCTGCGGCATCTCGCGTTGCGGCGCGGGCTGCATGGCCTGCTGCGGCATCACCGGCTGCGGACGCGGCTGGGCCGGGGGAGCCTGGAAGATCTTGCTCTGCGGCTGGAAGTCGTCGACCGGCGCCGGCCGCGGCTGTGCCATCGCTGCGGCGTTCGCCTCGGCAAGCTGGATCGCCTCGGCGACCGGATCGACGGCGCGCGGCTCGTAAGCCTGCTGCTGAACCGGCGCCGGGCGGCTTTCCTGAGCAGGCGCCGCGGGGCGGGTGACCGGCTTCTGCGGCGCGCGGATCGAGATCGGCGCCGCGGCGATTTCGGCTGCCGACTTGTCGATGCCGGTGGCGACCACGGAGACGCGGATCACGCCTTCCAGCTCCTCGTCGAAGGTCGCGCCCAGGATGATGTTGGCGTCCTGGTCGACCTCCTCGCGGATGCGGGTCGCGGCCTCGTCGACCTCGAACAGGGTGAGGTCGCGGCCGCCGGTGATCGAGATCAGCAGGCCCTTGGCGCCCTTCATCGAGGTTTCGTCGAGCAGCGGGTTGGCGATCGCGGCTTCCGCGGCGGCCATCGCGCGGCCCTCGCCCGAAGCCTCGCCGGTGCCCATCATCGCCTTGCCCATCTCGCGCATCACCGAACGGACGTCGGCGAAGTCGAGGTTGATCAGGCCTTCCTTGACCATCAGGTCGGTGATGCAGGCAACGCCCGAGTAGAGCACCTGGTCGGCCATGGCGAAGGCATCGGCGAAGGTGGTCTTGTCATTGGCCAGCCGGAACAGGTTCTGGTTGGGGATGACGATGAGCGTATCGACGCATTTCTGCAATTCCTCGATGCCCATGTCGGCCGTCTTCATGCGTCGCTGGCCTTCGAAATGGAACGGCTTGGTGACGACGCCGACGGTGAGGATGCCCTTCTCGCGGGCGGCGCGGGCAACGACCGGCGCGGCGCCCGTGCCAGTGCCGCCGCCCATGCCGGCGGTGACGAAGCACATATGCGTGTTGGACAGATGATCGATGATCTCGTCGATGCATTCTTCAGCCGCGGCGCGGCCGACTTCCGGCTGAGAGCCGGCCCCGAGCCCCTCGGTGACATGCGCGCCGAGCTGGATCAGCCGTTCCGACTTCGACATCGTCAGGGCCTGCGCGTCGGTGTTGGCCACCACGAATTCGACGCCGCGCAAGCCGGCGGTGATCATGTTGTTGACCGCATTGCCGCCGCCGCCGCCGACACCGAACACGGTGATGCGTGGCTTCAGCTCGGTGATGTCCGGCTTTTGCAGATTGATGGTCATTGTCTCCGTCCTTTGCCTTTCCCGCCGCTTCGCCGCTGCGGCCGCCTATGGGGCTGTCCCCGTCAAATTAAAAACTGTCTCTCAACCACTGACTCATGCGATGCAGTTTTCCGCCAGTTCCGGTCATTCTGAAACCGGAAAGTCCTTTCGCCGAATGGCTCTCGAAGCTCGCCATCTGCGGATAGATCAGAAGCCCGACCGGGGTCGAGAACGCCGGCCCCTTGGCCGCTTCCGGCAGGCCTGCCACGCCGAGCGGCCGGCCGATGCGCACATTGCGTCCGAGGATGCGGCGGGCCGCTTCGGGCAGGCCGGCCAGTTGGCTGGCGCCGCCGGTGAGAACGACGCGCTTGCCGACGGCGTTGCCGTAGCCCGACTTGTTCAACCGGTCGCGCAGAAGCTCGAGCGTCTCGTCGATGCGCGCGCGGATGATGCGCGTCATCACCGAGCGCGGGATCTGCAGCGGCAGCTCGCCCTCCTCGCCGATCGGCTGGATGGAGACCAGGTCGCGGTCGTCGGCGCTGCCCGGCAGCGCCGAGCCGTGCATCACCTTCAGCCGCTCGGCGGCGTCGAGCGAGGTCGACAGGCCCTTGGCCATGTCGAGCGTCACATGGTTGCCGCCGATGGCGATGGCGTCGCCATGCACGAACTTGCCTTCCGAGAACACCGAGATCGTCGTGGTGCCGCCGCCCATGTCGATGCAGGCGGCGCCCATTTCGAGCTCGTCGTCGACCAGGGCCGCGAGGCCGCTGGCATAGGGCGTCGCCACCATGCGCTCGACCGAAAGATGCGAGCGGTTGATGCAGAGCTCCAGATTGCGCATCGGCGCGGCGTCGCCGGTCAGCACATGCATGTCGACGCCGAGCGCGTCGCCGACCATGCCGCGCGGGTCGCGTACGCCGCGTTCGGCATCGAGCGAGAAGCCGACGGGAAGCGAATGGACCACCTCCCGCTCAGCCCGCAATGCCTGCTTGGCGCCGGCGGCGAGCACGCGCTTGATGTCGGCTTCCTCGACCTGGTGGCCGCCGAGATTGATGGTTGCCGAGAAGGCCTCGCTCTTCAGCCGGCCGGCCGTCATGTTGACGATGAGGGAGTCGACGGTGAGGCCGGCCATGCGCTCGGCCGCATCGACGGCGAGACGGATGGCATGCTCTGCGCGGTCGAGATCCACGACGACGCCCGACTTCACGCCCTGCGACTTCTGATGGCCGATGCCGATCACCTGGATGCGATGCGAGCGCCCGCGCAGCAGCTTGCCGTCCTCGCGCGGCTTCAGCTTCGCCACCACGCAGCAAACCTTGCTCGAGCCGACGTCGAGCACCGTCAGCGTGCCCGACCGCCGCGAGGAAGCATCACCGCTGCCGCCAAGCCAGCTCATATCTTCGTCTCCGGCTTGCGCTTCGACAGGCTCTTCGGCTTTGCGCTGAGCGCAGCTTCGCGCTGCGTCGCCGCCTCCGGCGAGAGCTCCACCACCAGCCGATCGGTGAGCCGCATGTCGACGGCGGCGATGTCGCGCGTCAAAAGTCCGTTGTCACGATCGAGCTTGACGAGCCCGGCGATCGCCCGATCCTCGTCATCCTCCGGCAGCTTCACCGTGATGCCGTTCTCGAGCTTGAGATCCCAGCGCCGCTCGCCGACACGGATATAGCCTTTGACCCGCGCTGCCAGCTCGGGATAGCGCTTGATCTTCTCCAGGAAGGCCGGCGCCTTGGCCGGCGCGCCCGTGCCGATGATCAGCGGCAGCAAGGCCTCCTTGCCGCCCGAGAACGGCGCGATCACCTCGCCCGAGCGCTCGATCACCGAAAGCGAGCTGCCCTGCTGCCAGAGCGCGAAAGGTTGGCGCTCCTCGACGCGCACTTCCAGCGTATGCGGATAGATCTTGCGCACCGCCGCCACCTCGACCCAGGGCAGCGTCGCGATGCGCTCGCGCGCGGCCTCGGCGTCAAAGCCGATCAGCGACGTCCAGCCGTCGAGGCCGAGCCGGTCCAGTATGTCGATCTCTGAAGTCTGACGGTTGCCGACGACCTTGATCTGGTCGACGGCAAAACCGGTTCGAGCCGTCACGCCCTGCACGATGCTGTCGGCATAGCCGCCGAGATAGGCGCCATAGGCTCCGGACGAAGCCAACAAGGCAGCAGAGAGGATCGCGGCTGAAAAGCGCGGCGGCTCATACTCGCCACCGCAGAGCCGGGCGAGCAAGCGCACCGGCCGCCGAAGCTGGCGCGGCAGCACGAAATGGTCGAACGACAGCGCCATGCCGAACAGCGCAGGCCCTACCCCGCCGCCCTTGCCCTGTCCCCACCTCAACGCAGACACGAAGCGTCCTCCACCATCCAACTCAACAGATCGCCGAACGAATGCCCCGCTTGCGCGGCGATTTCGGGCACCAGAGACGTCGGCGTCATGCCCGGCTGGGTGTTGATCTCGAGCCAGACAACCTCGCCGTTTTCGGAGTGACGGTCGTCGTAACGGAAGTCCGACCGGGAGACGCCCCGGCAACCGATGGCAAGATGAGCCTTGAGGGCCAGTGTCTGTATTTTTTGGTAAATATTCGGTGAAATTTTTGCAGGGGTTTCGTGTTTTGATCCCCCGGGCACGTACTTTGAATCGTAGTCGTAGAAGGAATGGCCGGTCGGGATGATCTCGCAGACCCCGAGCGCCACGTCGCCCATCACAGCGCAAGTCAATTCGCGCCCATGGATGTAACGCTCGACCATGACGATCTCGCCATACTTCCACTCCGAGGAGCCGATCACCTGCGGCGGATGCGACTGCCCCTCATGCACGATGACGACGCCGAAGCTCGACCCTTCGTTGACAGGCTTGACCACATAAGGCGGCTTCATCGGATGCTTGTTCTGGACGGCGAAGCGGTTGACCACCTTCGATTCCGCGACCGGAATGCCGGACGCCTTGGCGACCTTCTTGGCCTGCTCCTTGTTCATGGCCAGCGCCGAAGCGAGCACACCCGAATGGGTGTAGGGAATTCCGAGATATTCGAGAATTCCCTGGATGGTGCCGTCCTCGCCGAACGGGCCATGCAGCGCATTGAAGGCGACATCAGGCTTGAGCTCGGCAAGCACAGACCCAACATCGCGCGAAACATCGACACGGGTGACCTGATAGCCTTCATTCTCGAGCGCATCCGCACACGCCTTCCCCGAGGACAGAGACACGGGCCGCTCCGAGGAGAATCCACCCAGGAGAACAGCCACATGCTTCTTCTTCATCCCGTCATTCCCTCTCACGCCGGGCCTGCAACCGATATTTCCGCACGCAACATTCCCGCATAGTGAGTCCGAGTCTTCCGGCAGGTTGCCCCCCAGACGGAAAACGCGGGTAACGCGTCAAACGACTCAAATCAGGAAACGCTTTAGGGCAGAGAATCAGAGAGTTGATTCCCTGGCAAGTGCCTATGATTCCGAGAGATTCACTTTCCGCGAAAACAGGACCGAAAAGAGTGTTGTTGAGTCTTTGCGGCAACGCTTGACGGCGTCGCCGACCACGGAAGTTCAAGCACTACTTGAAGATCGCAGCGAGCTAAAGAAGCTGTCCCAGGAACTCCTGGACCGCGTGACCCGGCCGGAAGTTGCCCAGCCGCTTGATCTCCCAGTGCAGGCGGATGCCCGAATTTTCCAGCACCCGCGCGCGCACCGTCTCGCCGAGATATTCGAGATCGTAGCCGGTCGCCGTGCCGGTGTTGATCATGAAGTTGCAGTGCATGGGCGACATCTGCGCGCCGCCGATCATCAGCCCGCGGCAGCCGGCCTTGTCGATCTCTTTCCAGGCCGACGAGCCTTCTGGATTCTTGAAGGTCGAACCGCCGGTCTTCTCGCGGATCGGCTGCACCGTCTCGCGATGGTTCTGCACGGCGTCCATCGCCGCCTTGATCGCCGCCTTGTCTTCCGGAACGCCCTCGAAGACGGCGGAGGTGAAGATCAATCCGCCAGGCGCCGACGAATGGCGATAGGCATAGCCCATGTCGGCATTGCTGAGCGTATGGACATTGCCGGCGCGGTCGAGTGCCCGCACCTCGGCCACGCATTCGCGCGTCTCGACGCCATTGGCGCCGGCATTCATCCTCAGCGCCCCGCCGACGGCGCCCGGGATGCCGTGATAGAAGTGGAAGCCGCCGATACCGGCTTCATAAGCCACCGCCGCCAGGCGCTTGTCCGGCGTCGCGGCGCCGGCCTTGATGGTGGTCGATCCGGTGACTTCGGCCTCGCCAAATCCCTTGGCGGAGAGCCTGACCACGAAACCGGGAATGCCGCCGTCGCGCACCAGGAGGTTCGAGCCGACGCCGACGACGGTGATCGGGATTTCCTCCGGCACCGCGCGCAGGAAGGCCGCGAGGTCCTCCTCGTCGGCCGGCTGGAACAGCGCCTCCGCCAGGCCGCCGGCGCGAAACCAGGTGATCTTGTCCATCTCGGCATTGGGCGTGACGCGGCCGCGCAGGCCGGCGAGCTTGTTGCCGAGCTTATCGATCAGGTCCTGGCCGCGCATCATGAGGGCGTTCCCCCAAGCTCCTTGGGCAGCGCATAGGCCCATTGCGTGATGTTGCCGGCGCCCAGGAAGACGACGAAGTCGCCGGGCCTGGCAAGCTCGCGAATGGCCGGCGCGACCGCCGCCGGACCTTCGATATAGCGCGCGTCGCGGTGGCCGCCAGCACGGATGCGCGACACCAGCGCGTCCGAGGTCACGCCCTCGATCGGCTCCTCGCCGGCCGGATAGACCGGAGCCACCATGACCGTGTCGGCATCGTTGAAGCAGACGGAGAACTCTTCGAACAGGTCGTGCAGCCGGGTGAAGCGGTGCGGCTGCGCGATCGCGATGACGCGGCCCTTGGTGGCCCCGCGCGCGGCCTTCAGCACCGCCGCGATCTCGACCGGGTGATGACCGTAATCGTCGAACACGTCGACGCCGTTCCAGGAACCGGTGTGGGTGAAGCGACGCTTGACGCCGGCAAAGGACGACAGGCCTTTCTTGATCGCCTCGGCCGACAGGCCGAGCTCATGCGCGACCGCGATCGCCGCCGTCGCATTGGAGACATTGTGCCGGCCGGGCATCGGCAGCCGCAGGTTGGCGATCGTCGTCGTGCCGCGGCCCTGGCGATCGCGGATCACCACATCGAATTCCGATACGGCTCCGTCCATACGGTGGTTGGTGGAGCGCACGTCGGCCTGCGCGTTCTCGCCATAGGTAATGACGCGCCGGTCCTCGATGCGGCCGACCAGCGCCTGCACTTCCGGATGGTCGGTGCACATCACGCCGAAGCCGTAGAACGGCACGTTCTCGACGAATTGGCGGAACGCCTCGCGCACCTTGTCGAAGCTGCCATAGTGGTCGAGGTGTTCCGGATCGATGTTGGTGACGACGGCGATATCGGCCGGCAGCTTGAGGAAGGTGCCGTCGCTTTCGTCGGCCTCGACCACCATCCACTCGCCGTCGCCCATGCGGGCATTGGTGCCATAGGCGTTGATGATGCCGCCGTTGATGACGGTCGGGTCGAGCCCACCGGCTTCGAGCAGCGTCGCCACCATCGAGGTAGTCGTCGTCTTGCCGTGCGTGCCGCCGATGGCGACCGCCTGGCGGAAGCGCATCAATTCGGCGAGCATCTCGGCGCGGCGCACGACCGGCAGCAGCTTTTCGCGCGCCGCCTTGAGTTCCGGATTGGATTTCTTGATGGCAGTCGACACCACGACCACTTCGGCGTCGCCGATGTTCTCGGCCTTGTGGCCGACGAAGCATTCGATGCCTTTGTCGCGCAGCCGCTGCACATTGGCGCCGTCCGCCTGGTCGGAACCCTGCACCTTGTAGCCGAGATTGTGCAGCACCTCGGCGATGCCGCTCATGCCGATGCCGCCGATGCCGATGAAATGCACGAGGCCGATCGTCTGCGGCATCTTCATGCGCGCGTCCTCCTGTGGTCCGAAACCGTTTTGCCGGACGCAATAGCCTCTGTCAGATCGGCGAGCAACCGCGCGGCGTCGGGTTTTCCGGCCGAGCGGGCTGCCGCGGCCATCGCTGAAAGCCGGCCGGGGTCCTCCATCAGTCCGCCGACCAGCGCGGCAATCCGTTCGGCCGAAAGCGTCGATTGCGGATGGACCTCGGCCCCGCCGGCCGCGGCAAGCGCCGCGGCATTCGCTGCCTGGTCATGGTCGAGCGCATGCGGATAAGGCACCAGCAGCGCGGGGCGGCCGATGACGGCGATTTCCGACACGGTCGAGGCGCCGGAGCGCGACATCACCAGATGGGCCGCCGCCATGCGCGCCGCCATATCGGTGAAGAAGGGCGAGACCTGCGCGTCGACGCCGAGATTGGCATAGGCGGCCTTCACCCGCGCCACGTCTTCGGCGCGCGCCTGCTGGGTGATCACCAGCCGTTTGCGCTGCTCCTCGGGCAAAAGCGCGATCGCCGCCGGCACGGCATCGGAAAAGAATTGCGCGCCCTGGCTGCCGCCGAACACCAGAAAGCGGAAAGGCTCGCCACCGCTGGATGCCGTGTAAGGGGTTTTTGCCGCTTCGAGTATCTGCGGCCTAACCGGATTGCCGGTGGTCACCGTCTTGGCGCCGGCCGCATTTGCGCCTTCCGGCAGGAAGCCGCCGGCAATCGCGTCGACCCGGCCCGACAGCGCCTTGTTGGCGCGGCCCATGACGGCATTCTGCTCATGGATCAGCGTCGGTACCTTGCGGCGGGTCGCCGCATAGAGCGGCGGCAGCGTCGGATAGCCGCCGAAGCCGACCACGGCCTCCGGCCTGATCCTGGCTATCACCCGCCCCGCTTGCCGCACGCCCTGCCAGATCGTCCAGAAGGCCGAGAGCATGGCGATCGGATTCTTCGAGCCTAGCGTAGCCGACGGGATCGAATGGACTTCGACAGCGGGAAACTGGCGCGAATAGCGCTCGGCGCGGTGATCGGTGGCGAGATGCACCTTCCAGCCGCGACGGGTCAGCTCATGCGCAAGCGCCTCGGCCGGGAACAGATGCCCGCCCGTTCCGCCAGCCGCAAGCAAGACAACGCCCTTCGACATCCAGCCTTATTCCGCCGCGATAGTGCGCTGCGAGAAAGCATAGCCCATCTGCTTGCGCTTTTCGGGATGTCTGCGCGTCAGCGCCAGCACCATGCCCATCGAGACGGCAATCGCGATCTGCGAGGAGCCGCCGTAGGAGATGAAGGGCAGCGTCATGCCCTTGGCGGGCATCAGTTGCAGGTTGACGCACATATTGATGGCCGACTGCAGCCCGAAGATGGTGACGAGCCCGCCGACGGCGTAACGGGTGAAATCATCATGCTCCTTGAGCGCGATGCTCAATCCGCGCAGCACGATGAAGGCGAAGATCGCCATGATGAAGAAGCACATGATCAGCCCGAACTCCTCGCCCGCGACCGAGAAGACGAAGTCGGCATGGCTGTCCGGAATGACGCGCTTCACCGTACCCTCGCCCGGGCCGACGCCGAACCAGCCGCCATTGATCAGCGCCTCGCGGCCCATGTCGACCTGGAAGGTATCGCCTTCGCCGGTGAGGAACTTGTCGATGCGGGCGGCGACGTGCGGGAAGACCGTATAGGCCGCGAACACGCCGCCGACGCCGGCGGCGCCCAGCGCGATGATCCAGAGCCAGGGCAAGCCGGCCATGAAGAACATCACGCCCCAGGTGCCAAGCACCAGCATGGTCTGGCCGAGATCCGGCTGCGCCACCAGGAGAGAGATCACCAAAGCGAGCAGCAGCATGGCGAAGAGATTGCCGGGAATGTCGGGCTGGCGCTTGTGCTCGGCAAAAAGCCAGGCGCAGATGATGACGAAGGCAGGCTTCAGGAATTCGGACGGCTGGATGGAGAGGCCGGCGAGCGACACCCAGCGCCGCGCGCCCTTCACCTCGACGCCGATGTAGAGCACAGCCACCATCAGCACGAGCATGATGCAGAGCATCACCAGCGACATGCGCCTTATTTGCCGCGCCTCGAGGAAGGAAACCGCCAGCATCACGATGAGAGCCGGGACAGTGAAGATGATCTGCCTCGTGGCGAAGTGGAAGCTGTCGAGGCCGATGCGCTCGGCGACCGCCGGGCTTGCAGCGAAGGACAAAACGATGCCCAGCCCCATCAGCGACAGGAATGCCGCCAGGAACCAGCGATCGATCGTCCACCACCAGGTTGCGACTGGACTTTTGTCGAGACGGCTTTGCATCAACGTGGCCCTCCGATGGGTTTCACCCCATCAATAGCAGTCGCAGCTTGCCTGAAGGCTTCGCCGCGAACCTCGAAATTCTTGAACTGGTCGAAACTGGCGCAGGCCGGCGAAAGCAGCACCACCGCCTCGCCGCCGGCGTCGCCCGCGGCGTCGAGGGCGGCATGCTCGACCGCGGCAGCCAGCGTTCCGGATATTTCGTAAGGCACCGCCTCGCCGAGCGTGGCCGAGAAGGCAGGCGCCGCCTCGCCGATCAGATAGGCCTTGGCGATGCGCGGGAAAAAGCCGCGCAGCGGCTCGATGCCGCCTTCCTTTGGCAGGCCGCCGGCGATCCAGTAGATGCGGCTGAAACTCGACAGCGCCGGCGCCGCCGCATCCGCATTGGTCGCCTTGGAATCGTTGACGAACAGCACATGGTCCTTGCGGCCGACCTGCTCCATGCGGTGCGCCAGCCCCGGAAAGCTTTCGAGCCCCGCCTGGATCTCGCCGAGTTCCAGCCCGACCCTGAGGCAGGCGGCGACGGTGGCCAGCGCGTTCTGCGCATTGTGCTGGCCGCGCAGCGAGCCGATCCCCTCGAGGAAAGCGACGCGGCTGTAGCGGCCGTCCACGGCTTCCATCAGGCTGGTGCCGTCGGCGAAGTAGCCGTCGGTGAGCGGCAGGCGCTTGGAGATGCGGATGACCTGCTGGCCTGCACGCTCCAGCCGGTCCGCGATCTGGGCGCACCAGGAATCGTCGACGCCGATGATCGCGGTGTCGCTGCCTGCGACCAGCCTTTCCTTGATCGAGGCGTAATGCGCCATCGTGCCGTGGCGGTCGAGATGGTCGGGCGTCAGGTTGAGCAGGATGCCCGCGGTCGGGTTGATCGAGGGCGCCAGGTCGATCTGGTAGGAAGAGCACTCCACCACGCAATGCCGCTCGGGCGCTGGCGGATCGAGCGTCATGATAGCCCGGCCGATATTGCCGCCCATCTCAGTGTCACGCCCCGCCGATTTCAGGATATGTGCCGTCAATGCGGTCGTCGTCGACTTGCCGTTGGTTCCGGTGATCGCGATGAAGGGCGAGGACGGCGCGCGCTGGATGCGCTCGCGGCAGAACAGCTCGATGTCGCCGATCACTTCCACGCCGGCGCCGCGCGCCAGCTCCACCGTCCAATGCGGCTTAGGATGCGTGAGCGGCACGCCGGGCGACAGGACGAAGGCCGCGAAGCGCGACCAGTCGGCGGCGCGCAGGTCGCCGGTCGCAATGCCGGCGGCGGCCGCCTTGGCGACGCTGTCAGGATTGTCGTCCCAGGCGAGGATGTCGGCGCCGCCGGCGATCAGCGCATGCGCTGTCGCGATCCCCGAACCGCCGAGCCCGAAGAGCGAAACGCGTTTGCCTGCGAAGGAAGCGGCGGGGATCAAGCGGTGTCCTATCTGAGCTTGAGGGTGGAGAGGCCGACCAGCGCCAGGATAACGGCGATGATCCAGAAGCGGATCACCACCTGGCTCTCGGTCCAGCCGAGTTTCTCGAAATGGTGATGGATCGGCGCCATCAGGAAGACGCGCTTGCCGGTCATCTTGAAGTAGCCCACCTGGATGATGACCGACAGAATCTCCACTACGAACAGGCCGCCGACGATGACCAGCACGATCTCGTGCTTGGTAGCGACCGCGATGGTGCCGATCAGTCCGCCCATGGCCAGCGAGCCGGTGTCGCCCATGAAGATTGCCGCCGGCGGCGCGTTGAACCAGAGAAAGCCGAGACCGGCGCCGATGACCGCGCCGAGCACGACCGCCAGCTCGCCGGTGCCGGGAACGAAGTGGATCTGCAGATATTCGGCGAACACCGCGTTGCCCGAAAGATAGGCGATGACGCCGAAGGAGGCCGCCGCGATCATGATCGGCACGATCGCCAGGCCGTCGAGGCCGTCGGTCAGGTTCACCGCATTGCCGGCGCCGACGATGACGAAGCAGGAGAACGGCACGAAGAACCAACCGAGATTGATGAGGAATTCCTTGGCGAACGGAAAGGTCAGCGAGGACGAGAACGGCGCCTGGCCGTTGTGCATGATCACCCAGGCAGCGATGCCGGCGACGACGAATTCGATCGCCAGCCGCGCCTTGCCGGAAAAGCCCAGATGCGACTGTTTGGTGACCTTGAGATAGTCGTCGTAGAAACCGATCGAGCCGAAGCCTAGCGTCACCAGCATCACAACCCAGACATAGATGCTGGAAAGGTTCGCCCACAAAAGCGATGAGCCGATGATGCCGCAAAGGATCATCAGCCCGCCCATGGTCGGCGTGCCCGCTTTCTTGAAATGCGTCTGCGGCCCGTCGGCGCGGATCGGCTGGCCCTTGCCCTGACGAAGCCGCAGCGAGTTGATGATGGTCGGTCCGAATATGAAAACGATGAGCGCCGAGGTGATCAGCGCGCCGCCGGTGCGAAAGGTGATGTAGCGGAAGACATTGAAGGCTGAGATCTTGTCCGCGAAATCAACGAGTAAAGTGAGCATGCGCTTCCGTCCCCCGGAGCCCGACCTTAGGTCGGTTCAATGGTTGTGGCTTCCGCCGGAAATTTGCCGAGCAATGCCTCGACCAGTTTTGAAAATCCGATGCCTTTCGACGACTTGACCATCACCACGTCGCCGGGCCTGATGGCCGACATCACGACCGGCTTCAGCTCTTCCGCTCCTGACCGGTATTCGGTTTCGACGTCGGAAGGCAAAACCTCGGCCAGCGCCCGCATCTCGGGGCCGCCGAGAAAGACGTTGCGCGTTTCCGTGCCGACGATGAGTTCGGCAAGCGCCGCATGGAGCTTCGCCGAATGGCTGCCGAGCTCCAGCATGTCGCCAAGCACGGCGATGCGCCTGCCCTCGCCCGATACCGGCGTGGCGTTGAGCAGCGCGATCGCTGCTGCCATCGACGCCGGGTTGGCATTGTAGCTCTCGTCGATCAGCGTGATCGGGCCGCTTGGATGATGCAAGATGTGGCGCCTGCCGCGCCCGCGCTCGGCCGAAAGATCCGCAAGCGCCGCCGCCACCTTGTCGAGATCGGCGCCGACCAGTTGAGCGGCGCCCAGCACGGCCAGCACATTCTGCACGATGTGTCGGCCAGGCGCCCCGACACGGGCCGTCACGTCCTTCTTGCCGATCTTGACGGCGATATCGGAATGATCGGCGTAGAGCTCGCAGCCGGCAAGGCGGAAAGCCGAGCGGGCATTTTCGCCGAACCCGAAGACATGCTCGACGCCGGCCTCCCTCGCCATTTTCCCGAGCAGCTTCCAGCGCGGATCGTCGCGGTTGAGCAGCGCGGCGCCGCCAGGCTCGATCCCTTCGAAAATCTCGGCCTTGGCCATGGCGATCTCGTCGAGATTCTTGAAGAAGCCGAGATGGGCGGCGGCAATCAGCGTAACGATCGCAACATGCGGCCTGACCATCTTGACCAGCGGCCTGATCTCGCCTGGATGGTTCATGCCGATCTCGAAGACCGCGTAGTCGCAGTCTTGCGGCATGCGGGCCAAGGTCAGCGGCACGCCCCAATGATTGTTGAACGACTGCGCCGAGGCATGCACCTTGCCGACCGCCGACAGCACATGGCGCAGCGCCTCCTTGGTGGTCGTCTTGCCTGCCGAGCCGGTCACCGCGATGATCTTGGCCCGTGAGCGCGCGCGCGCCGCGACGCCAAGCTTCTCGAGCGCCGCCAGCACATCCTGGACGACGATCATCGGCGCCGTCAGCCGGCCGAGCGACGGCAGCTTGCCCTCGGCGACGACCAGCACGGAAGCACCCGCCTTCACCGCCGCGGTCGCGAAATCGTGGCCGTCCATGGTCTCGCCCTTGATGGCGAAGAAGACATTGCCGGGCTCGAGGCTGCGGCTGTCTATGGAAATGCCGGTGATGCCTTCGGGCAGCGAGCCGATCGGCCTGCCGCCCACGGCCTCGACGAGCGCTTCCGACGTCCAGAGCAGGCTCATGCGGCGCGCTCCTGAAGCGCCTCGCGCACTTCCTCATGGTCGGAGAAGTGGAAGGTTTCGGTGCCGATGGTCTGGCCCTCCTCATGCCCCTTTCCGGCGACGATCAGCGTATCGCCGGCATGAAGCATCGCCACCGCCTCGTGGATCGCCTTGCGGCGGTCGCCGATCTCGATGGCGCCGGGCGCCTCGGCAAGGATGGCCGCGCGGATGGTTTCGGGGATTTCCGTGCGCGGATTGTCGTCGGTGACGATGACGACATCGGCGAGCCGAGTGGCGATCTCGCCCATGATCGGCCGCTTGCCGCGATCGCGGTCGCCGCCGCAGCCGAACACCACAACGACCCGGCCCGTGGTGAACGGGCGAACCGAGGTCAGCACATTTTCCAGCGCATCGGGCTTGTGCGCGTAGTCGACATAGACCGGAGCGCCGGCCGCCGTCGTGCCGACAAGGTCGAGCCGGCCCGGCGCGCCCTTGAGTTTCTCCAATGCAGCCAAGGCTTGGCCGACGGATGTTCCAGTCGAGATTGCGAGGCCTGCCGAAACCAGCGCGTTGGCGATCTGGAAATCACCAGCCAGCGGCAGGTCGATTTCGTAAAGCACGCCGTCGGCCTCGACCTCGGCACGCTGCCGCCGCCGCTCGTGCTCGACGCGCTTCAGCGTCAGGAATCCGCCGTGGCGGCCGACCGTGAGCACGTTGAGGCCCGCGGCCCGCGCTGCTTTGATCGTCGGCTCCGACCATGGATCGTCGGCGAAGATGACCGCCGGCGCGCCCTTGGGCAGCAGCGTGTCGAACAGTCGCAGCTTGGCGCGATGATAGTCCTCGACCGTCGGATGGTAGTCCATGTGGTCGCGGCCGAGATTGGTGAAGCCGCCGGCGGCGAGTTTCACGCCGTCGAGGCGGCGCTGGTCGAGGCCGTGGCTGGAGGCCTCCATCGAGGCGTGGGTAACGCCGGCCTCCGCCAGTTCCTTCAGCAGCCTGTGCAGCGCCACCGGATCCGGAGTGGTCAACGAACCATATTCGTTGCGGCCGGGCGCCACGACGCCGGTCGTGCCGATCGAGGCGGCGGCAAAACCGGCCTGCTCCCAGATTTGGCGGGTGAAAGCGGCAACCGATGTCTTGCCGCTTGTGCCGGTGACGGCGACCATCGTCTCGGGCTGCTTGCCGAAGAAGCGCGCCGCGCTCTGCGCCAGCGCCAGGCGAGGATCATCGACGGCAATGACGGGTATCGACAGGTCGGAGATTGGATTGCCTTTGCCGGCCACGATCGCAGCGGCACCTCTCACCACGGCATCGGCGGCATAGGTCGAGCCATCGGCCTTGCTGCCGGCGAGCGCGAAGAAGACGACGCCCGGCTTTACCTGGCGGGAATCGGAGGAGAGACCGGTCACCTCCAGATCGGGGGAAGCTGCTCCCTCGACAGGCAGGATACCGGCTAGATCTTTCAGATGCATTGAGTCCCGTTCACCGCAACAAAATAGCGCGCAGTTGCCGGCGCGCCCCAAGAATCACTGATAGGAAACCAGCGTTGCACCATTTTCATGGCTGAAATCTGGCTTCACGCCAAGCATGGAAGCCGCGCGCCTGATGATGTTGCCCGCCATGATGCCGGCATTCGAGGCGGCAGTGGCGCCCATGCCCGGCTTTTCCGGCTTCGGCTCGTCGGCGATGGTCAGCACGATATATTGTGGATCGTCCATCGGGAAAGCCGCGACGAAAGCGTTGAAATTCTTCTCCTTCGAGTAGCGGCCGTTGACGACCTTTTCCGCCGTGCCGGTTTTGCCGCCGACGCGATAGCCTGGAACCTTGGCGTTCTTGCCGGAGCCCTTCTCGGCGTTGAGCGCGTAGAGATAGCGCATCCCTTCCACGGTCTTGTCTTTGACCACCTTTTTGGCGACCTCCATTGCCTGTTCTGCAGTGCGCGGCAGAAAGGTCGGCTCGATCAGATAGCCGCTCATCAACGCCGCGCAGCCGACGGCGGTCTGCAGCGGCGTCGTCGAGACGCCGTGGCCGAAGGCGATCGTGATCGAATTGACCTGCTTCCAGACCTTGGGCTCGGTCGGACGCGCCACTTCTGGCAATTCCGTCTGCATCTTTTCGAGCACGCCCAGGCGATGCAGGAACTCGCGATGCCCTTCGATGCCGACAGCCTCGGCTTCCTTGGCCGAACCGATGTTGGATGAATAGATGAACACTTCAGGCACCGAAAGCACACGGCCCTTGCTGTGGAAGTCGTGAATGGTCTGGCGGCCAATCCTGATCGGACGGGACGCGTCGAAGCGGCTCTCCAGCGTCACCTTGCCGGAGTCCAGCGCCATGCCGGTGGTGAAGCTCTTGAAGGTCGAGCCCATCTCGTAGAGGCCCGCCGACATGCGGTTCAGCCGGTCCTTTTCCTGGGCGTTGTATGGATTGTTGGGGTCGAAATCCGGCACCGACGCCATGGCCAGCACTTCGCCGGTCTTGATGTTGAGCACCACTGCGCCCGCCGCGATTGCATGGAACCGTTCCATCCCGGTAGCGACTTCGTCGCGCACCACGTGCTGGACGCGCAGGTCGATCGACAACTTTACCGGCCTCAGATCCCGGGCTACCGCCAGCCCCGACGCCTGCAGGTCGGTCAGGCCCTGGTCGTCAATGTACTTCTCCATGCCGGAGATGCCCTGGTTGTCGATGTTGGTGAGACCGACAATGTAGGAGGACGTCTCGCCGCTCGGATAGAAGCGCCGCTTTTCGGTGCGGAAGCCGAGACCCGGAATGCCGAGCGCCATGATGTCGGCCTGCTGCTTCGGCGTCAGCTGCCGCTGCAGCCAGACGAAGCCGGCGCCGCTCTTCAGCTTGTGATAGGTCTGCTCATAATCGATCTCGGGAAGCACGGTCGACAGCTTCTCGATCGCCTCGTCGGCGTCGACGATGCGGCGCGGCTCGGCGAACAGCGACGCCGTCTTGATGTCGGTCGCCAGCACCTCGCCGTTGCGGTCGACGATATCCGGCCGCGAGGCCGTGACCCGGCTTTGCGGACCGCTCGACATGTCCGGGTTCTGCAGGCCGAGATAGACCAGCCTACCGGCAATGGTCGAATAGATGGTGAAGAACACCGCCATCGTCATGACGATGCGCGTCTTGGCCTTGCCGCCAGTCGCCTTGCGGGCGGCATCGACGACGATCGAGCCGTCCTCGGCCATCTTCATTCGACGCTTCAGCAGGTTACCGATCTTTGGAAGCCTGCCGATCATTGCACGGTGCTCCCGGTGACCACCGGATCCTTGCCGCCCGGGGGCTCTTTGCCGGAATTGTCAGCCATGCCGCCAAGCCGCTGCGACGACAGGTCCTCGATGTTGACAGGTTTCACGGGCACGTCGTCGAGACCGCCGATCTGCCGGGCGTTGAGCGGCTCGAGCCCGAGCTGCGACTTGTAGAGTTCGGCGAGCTTCTGCAGCCGCGCCGGCTGGGTGAGCAGGCTCCAGTCGGCCTTCAGAAGATCGATCGTGTCTTCCTCGTAGCGGATCTGCGCCTGCAGCTTCTGCACCGCCGCCAACTGGTCCTCGGCTTCGCGCTTGGTCTTGTAGGTCAACGCCGCCGCCGAGACCATGACGGCGATCAGGACTATGTCGCTGGTACGAAACACGTGCTTACCTCTCCCCCGGCCGCTCGACGGCGGGAAGCTTTGGAAGGCCGAAAATCGAAAAGTCGCCGGGGCGCGCCGGCACGTCGGTGCGGATTGCCGCGCGCAGCCTGGCCGAACGCGCGCGGGGATTGACGGCGATCTCGGCCTCGCCCGGCGTCACCCCACCGCCGGACTTGCGGAAGGTCGCCAGCCGCGCAGGCGCGTCGGGCATGTGGCGCGAACCCGATGCCGCATCGGCGCGATCGGCGATGAAACGCTTGACGATGCGGTCCTCCAGCGAATGGAAGGTCACGACGGTGAGCCGCCCGCCAGGTTTCAGCACACGCTCGGCGGCGAACAGCGCGCCGGCCAGTTCGCCGAGCTCGTCGTTGACGAAGATGCGCAGCGCCTGGAAGACCCGGGTGGCCGGATGGATCTTGTCCTTCGGCGCGCGTCCGATATGGGTGGCGATGGCGTCGGCCAGATCGAGCGTGCGCTCGAAGGGCCGTTTCTGGCGCCGGGTCTCGATCATGCGGGCGATGCGGCCGGCATGCCGTTCCTCGCCGAGGAAACCGAAGATGCGGGCAAGGTCGCCCGCCTTGAAGGTGTTGACGACGTCTGCAGCGCTCAGGCCCGCCTGCGCCATGCGCATGTCGAGCGGCCCATCGGCGCGAAAGGAAAAGCCGCGCTCGGCCTGGTCGAGCTGCATGGAAGAAACGCCGATGTCGAGCACAACGCCGTCGGCGCTCTCGACATGCTTGTCCAGCGTCGAGAACGGCGCCTGCACGAGTTTCAGCCTGCCGCCGGCCTGCTGTTCCAGAGCCCTGCCCGCGGCGATCGCATCCGGATCGCGGTCGATCGCCACGACCGAAGCTCCGCGCTCGAGAATGGCTCCGGTGTAGCCGCCGGCGCCGAACGTCCCGTCGACGACAGTCTCGCCCGCCTTGGGCTCAAGCGCCTCCAGCACTTCGCCAAGGAGGACCGGAATGTGACGGACCAGTCCGCCAACGGCGTGAGGATCATCGCCGTGGCCAGCCATCATTCCGGTCGCTCCCCGGGCTTCGTCCCCTGCCGAAGCTGCAAGAGCCTGGCCCGCGCCTGCGCCCCATAGGCGGCAAGCCGGCCCGGCTCCCATATCTGAAAGAAATTGCCGCGGCCGACAAAGGCCACCTCGTTCGAGATGCCCGTATGCTCGCGGATGAAATCGGTCATCGTGATGCGACCGTCCTGGTCGAGCTTCAGGAACGTACCATCGCCATGGCAAAAGAAGGACATGTCGTCCGCCGTCTGCAGGAAGGGATCCTCCAGCGCGATCCGCTGCTCGTAGCGGTCGAGCAGGTCGAGCCCGCCGACGTCCATCGCCGGAAGGTCGAGGCAGCGTAGCGCATAGAGCTCGCCATAGCCACGCTTCTGCACAACCGCGCGGAAATGCGCCGGAACGGACACCCGCCCCTTCGCATCGATCCTGTTCACTGCGTTTGACAGAAATCGGTCCACTACACGTTACAGCCGCTGTCGCCGCCGCACCCCTTCCCATGTTTTTCTCCGCGCCGCCGCGCATCGCCTCGCGACAAACCGCTTCATTCACCAAGGCGAAAACCGGCAAACGCGCAACCGCCGCGACTGCCCGATTGGCGCACGCTTCACCCTGACGCGGAACGAAGGCTTGATTTAAATGGGATATCATGGGGCACTATGGGCGTCAACGGGAACAGGCATCACAAACGCGCGCGTCACAACCAGGAAGAGCAGGCTGACGGCACATCTCGTCTTTATCCTCTATTAAGCCTAACGAAGCGTTTAGAACCGTCTGGCCCAAAAGGACGCCGCTTGCTGCGAGCCTACGGCGCGCCTAGCGTCGAACCCCTGTTCAGCAAGGAATGAACCCATGACCGAAACCGCGAAGTCACGCGCCGCGACACTTGCCCATCTGCGCAGCGTCGATTTCGCCAAGGGCGATCCCATCCCCTTGCCGCTGATCATGGCTTCGATCTTTCATTCGCCGGGCGACGCCACGGGCTTCGATCAATACGGCCGTTTCAGCAATCCGACATGGCATGCCGTCGAGCATGCGCTCGGCCATTTGGAAGATGCGCAATGCGTTGCTTTTCCGTCGGGAATGGCAGCGATTTCGGCGGCGTTTTTCTCACTCGTTAGATCGGGCGACCGCATTCTCTTGCCCTCGGACGGCTATCACACGACACGCGCGCTGGCGGAACGTTTCCTTAAACCGCTCGGCGTCACTTATGACGTGAGGGCGACATCGAGCATGCTCGATGGCGGCTTCGCAGGCTATCGACTGGTCTTCGTTGAAAGCCCATCCAACCCGCGGCTGGATATCTGCGACATCGCCGCCGTCGCCAAGGCGGCTCACGAGCAAGGCGCGATCCTCGTCGTCGACAACACGACGATGACGCCCTTCGGCCAGCGCCCGCTCGATCTCGGCGCCGATATCGTGGTGTCGGCCGATACCAAGGCGATCAACGGTCACTCGGATGTGCTGTTCGGCCATGTCGCCAGCCGCAATCCGGATATTGTCGCCTGGGTCAAGGACTGGCGCGAAACGGCAGGCGGCATTCCCGGACCGTTCGAGGCCTGGCTCGTGCATCGCGGCCTCGAAACGCTGGAGGTGCGTTTCGATCGCATGTGCTCGTCAGCCGAAACGATCGCCCGTCGCCTCAAGGCGCATCGCGCCGTGAGCGGCCTGCGTTTTCCAGGCCTCGAGGGCGACGCCTCGCACAATCTGGCGCGCGCCCAGATGGAGCGCTTCGGCTTTTTGATCTCCTTCGAGCTGGCGTCGGAAGAGGCGGCCGAGACTTTCATCGACAATTGCGCTTTGATTGAAGCGGCGACTTCCTTCGGCGGCGTGCATACGTCGGCCGAGCGGCGCTCGAAACGCGGCGACGCCGTGCCGCCCGGCTTCGTGCGCCTGTCGGTCGGCTGCGAGCCGGTCGAGGAGCTCTGGCGGGCGATAGAGGCGTCGCTGGACCGGCTTGGCGGTTGACCATGATCGACCCGCCGGATCGATCACGAATCCAGGTCGTCAGCTTCGATGTTGCGCTGGCCATGCAGGATGCGGATGATTTCTATCGCGTCCTCGGAAAAATGCCAGCTGGCCTGTAAGCCGGGTTCTGTATGGCTCCCGCGCCTTGCGGCGCGAGAACGTGGCGGCCATTCATCTTGGGCGCGTGTCGCCACACGCCTCACGCAACCTACCCGGGCGGTGGGCCGGAAACAGCCCTCGAAGGTTTCCCTTCGCACCGCCCCTATTCGGTCTTGCTCCCGGTGGGGTTTGCCGTGCCGCTCCTGTTGCCAGTCGCGCGGTGGGCTCTTACTCCACCCTTTCACCCTTGCCGCGGCATTCGCCGCGGCGGTTTGCTTTCTGTGGCACTTTCCCTGGGGTCGCCCCCGCCGGCCATTAGCCGGCACCGTGTCTCCATGGAGCCCGGACTTTCCTCACCCGCAGCCTTTCGGCTCTTGCGGGCGCGGCCGCCCGGCCAGCTGGCAAGCGCGTATAAAGGGATTCCCGCCGGAAAACGCAAACGAAAAAGCCAATGCATGTCGCCCAAAGTGTGCAGCGGTTTGGGACAACGACATGCAAGAGAAGCAAATCGCCTTCAGGCGGGCGAGCCGAGCGCCGCCATCTGCACCTTCACCTTGCTGCAGTAGGCGGCCGAAACCGGATTCATCCGCCTCGCGCCATGGCCGGCATTGTACTTCAGGATCGTGCCGCAAGTCGTGCCGCCGCCGAGGCCCTGCGCCATGGCCAGGTACTTCATGCCGTATTTGATGTTGGTGTCGGGATCGAACAGCCCCTTGGCCGAACCGGTATAGCCCATCATCCGCGCCGTCGCCGGCTTGATCTGCATCAGGCCGATCTCGCCGGCGCTGCCGACCATATTCGGCCGATAGTTGCTTTCGATCTTGATGACGGCCTTGGCGAGCGACACCGGCACGCCGTAGCTCGCTGCATAGCGGGCGATGATCGCCGAATATTGGCCGCCGCCGGTGGCGACGGATGACAGGGCGGGCTTTTCGGGATGGATGGAAGCCGTGGTCGTCAGGTCGACGGTCTTCCTGCCGCGCCTTGCACTACGCTTGACCGTTGATTTTGCCGACCGCGTTACCGCGGCTTTCTGCACCTTTGCCTGGGCGACTTTCGTAGTTTTTGCGGTTTTGGGCTCCGGGGCAGCCTTCGGCGTCGCGGGGGTGGCAGCGAACCCATTGTCTGCTGCCCGCAGGCTAAGCGGGGCACTGTTTGCCGAGCTGAAGGTAAAAGTCATCACTCCGGCAGCAACGGCTGCCGCTACAACGGTCAATCTTTGCATGTAGTCCTGTTCTTTTAGAACCGCGCGAAGAACTTCGCGCAGCTGGGCCAACTCAACATCGGAGCATCCCGGGAGGATAGATGTCCGACAACTTGCGGGAGATGCGTTTGGAGAGGGAATTGGCGCCAATGAAGGCGAGGCAATTCACTTTGTATGACAAATTGTAATTTAGAGGATTTGGGGGACTATTTGGGCGAGGCGATCTTAACGGAAGCCAGCAGCCTTTGCAGTGTGCGGATCGTCGAGTCGTCCGCCACGCCGTCGACGAGTTGCCGGCGGAAATGCCGCTGAAATGCCGCCACCACAATCTCCGTTTGGCGATCGAAGGCGCCCGATATTTCGACGCCGTACCCGTAAAGCGCCAGCATCGATTGCAGCGCCTCCACGTCAGCGCCGCTGTCGCCCGCCTTCAGCGCCGCGCCATGCCTGATCGGGGTCGCTGGAACGAGATGGCCGACGCCGGCCGCGAAGAGCGCTTTCCAGGGAAACTTCTCGCCCGGATCGACCTTGCGTCCCGGCGCGACATCGGAATGCGCGAGCACCCTTTGCTGTGGAATCGAATGCCGGCCGGCGACCCCCTCGCATAAACCGATCACGGCGTCGATCTGCCGCTTCGGGAAGGCTTTATAGCCCAGCGCATGTCCGGGATTGACGATCTCGATGCCGACAGAGCAGGAGTTGATGTCGACACGTCCGAACCATGAACTCTTGCCGGCATGCCAGGCGCGGTCGCTCTCGCGCACCATCTGCACGATGCGGCCGTCCTCATGGACAAGATAATGCGCGGACACCTCGCTTGCCGGATCGCACAGCCACGCTTCGGCGCCGGCGCCCGTCGCCATGCCGGTATAGTGCAGCACGATCATGTCGGGCCTGGGCGTGTCGCGCCGCGGACCGAAATTTGGCGACACCCTGACCTCGGCACCCGGCTGATCGGGCAAAGAACCGCTCATACGTGCCTGAGGCCCCGTTCGATCATCTCATAGGCCGCATTGATCGCGGCGACCCTGGTCGTGGCGATCTTGATGAACTCCTGCGGCAGGCCGCGCGCGATGAGCCTGTCGGGATGATTGTCGGAGATCAGCTTGCGATAGCGCTTCCTGACCTCCTCGAACGGCTTGCCCCGCTCGACGCCCAGAATAACATAGGGATCGGCGGCGCCGAGATTGACGTGCCGCGACAGGATCGCCTGGTAGTGCGCCTCGTCGATCCGGAAAATCTCGGCGATTCGATGCAGGAATTGCCCTTCCCGCTCATGGATCAGTCCGTCGGCCTTGGCGATATGGAACAGCCCGTCGATTATGTCTTCCAGCATCATGCAATTCGCATGGCCGGAACCGCATAGCTGCGCCATGCGCTCGGCATAGATCTCGAACCCGGCAACGTCACGCTTGGCGAGGTCGTAGAGGCGCGCCACGTTGCGTGTTTCCCTGGGCGGCACTTCGAAGATTTCCTGGAAAGCGCGCACCTCGTCCTGGGTGACGATGCCGTCGGCCTTGGCCATCTTGGCCGAAAGCGCGATCATCGCCACCGAGAAGGCAACGCGCCGGCGCAGGTCCGCATCGCCGGAAAACACGGTCCGCACGGCCTCGACGACATCGGCGACGCCCGAGGACGTCGACGACGAAACACGAGCGATGAAGTCGCCGAGGCGGTCCCAAATCGACATGCCGGCTTCTTAGTGCGAACCGGGCACCGCTATCAAGCCGGGACGATGCCGCAGGTCCAACGGCTGTGGACGGCAGTTCCGCCAAAAAAAGGATGGCCGGCGCAAGGCCGGCCTTCCCGATTTCATTGGATTGAGTTCTACTGCGCGGGCGCAGCAGGAGGTGTTGCCGGAGCCGGTTCAGCAGGCTTCGATGCGTCAGGCGTAGCTGGCTTCATCGGCTGCTCGTTGGCCGGCGGGTTGGTGCTCTGGGTGGTCGTGTTGTCTGTGCCGGTGCCGCTGTCGCTGCAAGCCGCGACCCCCAGCAGGGCGAGCGCCGAAACAGACGCCAGAATGAGCTTCTTCATTATATCTCTCCTTCAGCAAGCGTTCACGTTTCGGTGAACGGCCGCAGGGGAAATGCATCGGGCGCCTCACAGGTTTCATAACGTTGCGTTTCCAAATGTAACATCAACTTGTGATTGCCGCGGCCGAAACGGCGAACTAACTGAGCACACGCTCGTACGATTGGATAGGCAGAATGACGGCAGCCGCGGTGAACAAGAAATGGGATTTCTGGATCGACCGGGGCGGGACGTTCACCGACGTCATCGGCCGTGACCCGCAAGGGCAGTTGCATCCCCGAAAGCTGTTGTCGGAGAACCCCGAGGTTTATGCCGACGCCGCCATCCAGGGCATCCGCGATCTGCTGGGGCTGAAAACCGGCGCGACAATTCCCACCGACCGGATCGGCGACATAAAAATGGGCACCACGGTCGCCACAAATGCGCTGCTCGAGCGGAAGGGCGACCGGGTGCTCCTGCTCATCACCAAGGGCCTTCGCGACGCGCTGCGCATCGCCTATCAGGCGCGTCCGGATATCTTTGCCAAGGAAATCGTCCTTCCGGAACAACTCTACGAGCGCGTGATCGAGATCGACGAGCGCGTGCGCGCCGACGGCCGCGTCGAACGGCTGCTCGACATCGCCGCCTGCCGCCCTGCCATAGAGCAGGCCAAGGCCGACGGCATCGACGCGGTCGCCGTCGTCTTCATGCATGCCTGGAAATATCCGGACCACGAAAAAGCGGTGGCCAAGGTCTGCCGCAAGGTCGGCTTCAGCCAGATCTCGGTCAGCCATGAGGTCTCGCCGCTCATCAAACTGGTCGGTCGCGGCGACACCACGGTGGTCGACGCCTATCTGTCGCCGATCCTGTCGCGCTATGTGCGGAAGGTAGCGGGCGAGTTGGGTGCCGGCCCTCGCCTGATGTTCATGATGTCGTCGGGCGGGCTGACCGCCGCCGACATGTTCCAGGGCAAGGATGCGCTGCTGTCGGGTCCGGCCGGCGGCGTCGTCGGCATGGTCGAGACGGCGAAGCTCGCCGGTTTCGACAAGGTCATCGGCTTCGACATGGGCGGCACCTCGACCGACGTCGCGCATTATGACGGCGACTATGAGCGCGCCTTCGATACCGAAGTCGCCGGCGTGCGCATCCGCGCGCCGATGATGCGCATCCACACCGTAGCGGCCGGCGGCGGCTCGATCCTGCATTACGAGGCTGGTCGTTTCCGCGTCGGCCCGGACTCGGCCGGCGCCAATCCCGGCCCCGCCGCCTACAGGCGCGGCGGGCCGCTCGCCGTCACCGACGCCAATGTAATGCTCGGCAAGCTGCAGCCCGATGTCTTCCCGGCGATCTTCGGTCCCGGCCAGGACCAGCCGCTCGACGCCGGCACCGTGCGCGAAAAATTCACCGCGCTCGCTGCCGAGATCGGCGATGGACGCTCGCCAGAAGCCGTGGCCGAGGGCTTCGTCACCATCGCCGTCGAGAACATGGCCAACGCCATCAAGAAGATCTCGGTGCAGCGCGGCTACGATGTCACCGAATATCTCTTGAACTGCTTCGGCGGCGCCGGCGGCCAGCATGCCTGCCTGGTCGCGGATGCGCTCGGCATGGAAGCGGTGCTCATCCATCCCTTCTCGGGTCTGCTTTCGGCTTACGGCATCGGACTGTCGACGGTTTTCGCCTCGCGCCAACAGGCGCTATTGAAGCCGCTGGCCGAAGAGTCCCGTTCCTCGATCGAAGAACTGATTGCGGGCTTGCGCCAAAACGTCGTCGCCGAACTTGCCGCGCAAGGCATTGCGGAAGCCGCAATCGCCTCGAGACCGGTCCTGCAGATCCGCTATGACGGCACCGACACGACTTTGCCGGTGAATTTCGAGCATGGCTCGATTTTCCGCGCCAGAAGCGATTTCGAGGCCGCCCACAAGGCCCAGTTCGGCTTCGTCTACGAAAACAAGCCGATGATCATCGAGGCGGTTGGCGTCGAAGGCAGCGATGTCGGAACGGCTGCGCGCGACGAAAGTGAATCAAGCCGCGAAGACAAGGCGGCAAGCCCCTGGCAGACCCGGCAATTCTTCGCCGACGGCGCCTGGCGCGATGCCGGTATCTTCCGGCGCGAGGATTTGAAGCCCGGCCATAAGGTGGCGGGTCCCGCCCTCGTGATCGAGCCGAACCAGACCATCGTCGTCGAACCGGGCTGGCAGGCCGAGATCACGGCCCTCAACCATGTGCTCCTGCGCCGCATCGAGAAAAAACGCCGGCAGGCGGCGCTCGGCACCGAGGCCGATCCGGTGATGCTGGAGGTCTTCAACAACCTTTTCATGTCGATCGCGGAGCAGATGGGCGTGACGTTGCAGAACACCGCCTATTCCGTCAACATCAAGGAACGGCTGGACTTTTCCTGCGCGGTATTCGACCGCCACGGCGCGCTGGTCGCCAACGCGCCGCACATGCCGGTGCATCTGGGCTCGATGGATCGCTCGGTCGATACCGTCATCCGGCTGAATTCGGGCGATATCCATCCGGGCGACGTCTTCGCGCTCAACGCGCCTTACAATGGCGGCACGCATTTGCCCGACATCACCGTGGTGACGCCCGTGTTCGATGACGCGCGCAAGGAAATCCTGTTCTGGGCAGCCTCGCGCGGGCACCATGCCGATGTCGGCGGCACGGCGCCCGGCTCGATGACGCCTTTGGCCACCACCGTCGACGAGGAAGGCGTGCTGTTCGACAATTTCCGCATCGTCGATCGCGGCCGCTTCCGCGAGATGGAGCTCGAGGTGCTCCTGACCGACCATCCCTACCCTGCCCGCAATCCCGCGCAGAACATCGCCGACCTCAAGGCGCAGATCGCCGCCAACGAAAAGGGCGTGGCGGAGTTGCGCAAGATGGTCGCGCATTTCGGCCTCGATGTCGTCGAGGCCTATATGGGCCATGTCCAGGACAACGCCGCCGAAAGCGTGCGCCGCGTGCTGGAACGGCTGCCAGACGCTTCGGAATACGAGTACCCCACCGACACCGGTCAGGTGATCAAGGTGAAGATCACGGTCAACCGGGAAAAGCGCCAGGCGACGGTCGATTTCACCGGCACCTCGAAGGTCGAGAAGAACAATTTCAACGCGCCGGAGCCAGTGGCGCGAGCGGCCGTGCTCTATGCATTCCGCGTCATGGTCGAGGACATGATCCCGATGAATGCCGGATGTCTGCGACCGATCGACATCGTCATTCCCGACGGCTGCATGCTGAAGCCCGCCTACCCGGCCGCGGTCGTGGCCGGCAATGTCGAGACCTCGCAGCATGTCACCAACGCGCTGTTCGGCGCCATGGGCGCGATGGCCAACGCGCAAGGCACGATGAACAACCTCACCTTCGGCAACAAGCAACACCAGTATTATGAGACGATCTGCTCCGGCTCGCCGGCCGGCCGGATGAATTCGGGGCGCGGCTTTGCCGGCACTTCCGGCGTCCATACGCACATGACCAATTCGCGGCTCACCGATCCGGAGGTGCTGGAATTGCGCTTCCCTGTCGTGCTGGAAGACTTCCACATCCGCGAGGGCTCCGGCGGCAAGGGCAAGTGGAACGCCGGCGACGGCACCAAGCGCACCATCCGTTTCCTGGAGAAGATGGAGTGCGCCATCCTCTCCTCGCACCGCAACCGGCCGCCGCGGGGTCTCGAAGGCGGCGGCGATGGCGAGGCGGGTTCGACCAGGGTCAGGCGCAACGATGGATCGGTCGACGTGCTCAAGGCCTGTGACCAGACGACGCTCGATGCCGGCGAGGCCGTCGTCGTCGTCACGCCGACGCCTGGCGGGTTCGGCAAGGCGTAAACTTAACGTCAACAGCCTGTCACCTGCCTGTCATGACGCTGCGCTACCCGCTTGCGCCAACGCAAACGGGGAATCACCTTGCCATGTCGGATGTTTCGGGAGAACTCGTTTATCGCCGTGGCAAGGAAGTTGGAAAAGCGGTCTATCAGAACCGCGCACTGTCGAAGGACGGCATTTCCGAGCGGCTTTTCGCCTTCCTGTTCTCCGGCCTCGTCTATCCGCAGATCTGGGAAGACCCCGATGTCGACATGGAGGCCATGCAGCTCGGCGCCGGGCATCGGATCGTCACAATCGCGTCAGGCGGCTGCAACATTCTGGCTTACCTGACCCGCGCGCCGGCCCGGATCGACGCCGTCGACCTCAACGCCGCGCACGTCGCGCTGAACCGCATGAAGCTGGAAGCGGTTCGCCATCTGCCCTCGCAGGGCGACCTGTTCCGTTTCTTCGGCGCCACCGACACCAGCCACAATTCGGAAGCCTACGACCGCTTCATCGCGCCGCACCTCGATCCGGTCAGCCGCCACTATTGGGAGCGCAGGAACTGGCGCGGCCGGCGCCGCATCTCGGTCTTCGACCGCAACTTCTATCAAACCGGCCTGCTTGGCCTTTTCATCGCCCTGGGCCATCGCGTCGGCAAGTTGTTCGGTGTCGATCCGGCCGGCATCATGAAGGCCGAGAATATCGGCGAACAGCGCCGCTTCTTCAACGAGGAGCTGGCGCCGGTCTTCGACAGGAAGCTGCTGCGCTGGGCGACGTCGCGCAAGGCTTCGCTGTTTGGTCTCGGCATCCCGCCGGCGCAGTACGACTCGCTGATCACCTCCGGCGACGGCTCGATGGCGAGCGTCTTGAAGGCGCGGCTGGAAAAGCTCGCCTGCGATTTCCCGCTGAAGAACAACTATTTCGCCTGGCAGGCCTTTGCGCGCCGCTACCCGGAGCCCGGCGAGGCCGCGCTCCCTGCCTACCTCGAGCAGGGCAATTACAAGGTGATCCGCGCCAACATCGATCGCGTCACCATCCATCATGCCAATCTGATCAAGTTCCTGGCCGGCAAGGACGCGGGCTCGGTCGACCGCTTCGTCCTGCTCGATGCGCAGGACTGGATGACCGATGATCTGCTCAACGCGCTGTGGACCGAGATCACCCGCACGGCCTCGGTCGGCGCGCGTGTGATCTTCCGCACCGCGGCCGAACCCAGCCTGCTGCCAGGCCGCGTCTCCAACTCCTTGCTCGATCAGTGGCACTACGACAACGAGGCCTCGCGCGAATTTTCGGCCAAGGACCGTTCGGCCATCTATGGCGGCTTCCACCTCTATGTGAAGCGCGCCGTATGAGCACGACGGATCTGCCGGCCAGCCATGCCGAACTGATGGACGGCGTCTATCGTTGGCAGCGCCACATTTATGATCTCACCCGCAAATACTACCTGCTCGGCCGCGACCGGCTAATCGCAGGGCTCGACGTGCCGCAAGGCGGCAGCGTGCTCGAGCTCGGTTGCGGCACCGGCCGCAACATCGTGCTTGCCGCCCGCCGCTATCCCAACGCACGCTTCTTCGGCCTCGATATCTCGGCCGAGATGCTGGAGACGGCGGACGCCGCGATGGCCCGCGAAGGTCTCGCGGCTCGCGTCAGCCTGGCACGCGGCGACGCTACCGACTTCGACGCCAAGGCGCTTTTCGGCGTCGAGCGCTTCGACCGTGTCTTCGTCTCCTATTCGCTGTCGATGATCCCCGGCTGGGAAAAGACGGTTTCGGCGGCGCTAGCTTCGCTTGCTCCTGGCGGCTCGCTGCATGTCGTCGATTTCGGCCAGCAGGAAGGCCTGCCGCGCTGGTTCCGCGCCCTGCTGCGCGGCTGGCTGCGGAAATTCCATGTCGAGCCGCGCGCCTCGCTGCGCGACGTCCTTGAATCGGAGTCCGAGCGAACCGGCGCAGCCTTCCGTTTCAGAACGCTTTATCGCGGCTATGCCTGGCTGGCGGTGATCGCCGCTCCGAAATAGGCGGCGCTACTGGTGTAAGGCTTTCACCAGTGCAGCCACCATCGTCTGCGGTCGATAATTGAGCTTGGCCGGAGTCAGCCCGAGCCGCACCACGACCAGTTGCTCCGACGGGATGATGGCCACGGTCTGGCCGTCATGGCCCTCCATCCAATAGGTGTCCTTGGGCAGGCCGGCGGCGGCGCCCGCGCCGGGACTTTCTTCATCGCCCGGCCCCTCGATCCAGACCTGGCCTTTGCCGTAGACTTTCGAGGCCGGCGCGGGCTGCCTCATCGCAGGATCTGCGCGCCGTTCCAGACGCCGCCCTGCAGCAGGAATTGGCCGAAGCGCGCCCAGTCATGCGCCGTGGCATAGAGATAGGACGAGCCGACGAAAGTGCCCTGTTCGTCGGTCTCGAGCACGGCGCTCTTCATGCCGAGCGGCTCGAACAGCGCCGTGCGCGGCCACGCCAGCGCCTTCGCCTTGTCGCCAACCGCGTCCTGCCACAGGCGCGACAGCATGACGGCCGTGCCGCTCGAATAGGAAAACACCTTGCCGACCTCGCCGGCGAGCGGCTTGCCGTTGGCAAAGCCCGCCATGTCCGGCTCGAGATAGAGCATGCGCGTCACGTCGGCGACGTCGCCGTAGTCCTCGTTGAATTCCAGCCCGCTCGACATCGCCATCATGTCGGCAAGGCTGATCGCCGCCCGGCCGTCGGCCTTCCACGGCGCGAACAGGCCCTTGCTGTCGAGCACCATCTTGCCGTCCTTCACCAGCGTGCCGACGATCGCGGCATTCACCGTCTTGGTCATCGACCAGCCGAGCAGCGGCGTCTTGGCCGAAAAGCCGTCGCCATAGCGCTCCGCGACGATGCGGCCGTTCTTCACCACGACGATCGCGCGCATGCCGGCCCCGGCCATGGCGGCATCGTCGACGACCTTCGAAGCCTCGGGGTTCTGCGAAGCATCCACCCGCTCGCCGTCGGGCCAGAGCGCGTCCGGCAGCGCCGCCGCAGCGGTCGGCGCCACGCGCAGGACGGTCTGCCGCGCCGTTCCGGTGTCGCCATCCGGAACCGATGCGCAGCCGACACCGTCGCGCTCGACGGCGACGCTCTTGCCCAGAACCCAAAGCAGGCCCGCCGAGACAAGTCCCCTTTCCTTGTCGACGGATACCTTCATCAGCTTGAGCAGTGGGTGGCCCGGCGCCTGCACGTCGACGGCCAGCACTTCATTCGGGTCGCGGCCGGCGATGAAGACGTTGGAGCAGACGATCTTGGCCGAATAGCCGGAGCCGACACGGATCAGCTCGGGCGGCGCAAGGTAAAGCCAGGCGAAGAGCGCGACCACCGCCAGCACCACGAGGCCCAGCAGCCATTTGACGAACCTCACGACAGCTCGCATTTTTCCCCACCCTTTGGATTTCCGGCTCGCTTTATGTCATCGATTTGCCGCCATTGCTTCCGCAAAATCATGTCTGATATCGATCGCCGTCAATGGATTATCAACCATGTTCGGCGATCACGGAGGGATGTCGCCCAAAAGTGCCAAGCTGCTTTGGGACAACGACTTGTGTGAAGAGCGGGCGGCCCTGTGGGGTGGCTGCCCGAAGGGGGCCTGCGTAAGCGACCACCATCAGTGAATGACCCATCAGCGGCCGGCTGATCCCGGCTCGGGGGATATCATGCGCCGTCTTGCGGCCATCCTGATGCTTACGCTGTTGGGCGCGTGCTCGACCGTCGAGGATCTTTCGCCGCTGTCGCCGTCAGCGCCGACGGTGGCGGTGCGCGCGCCCCGTTTCGAGGATTCCAAGCCGCATGAATGGGACAGCGGCGCGCCCTGGAGCTATGCCATCCACGGCACCGACGTCTCCAAATACCAGACCTCGGTCGATTGGCCGACGGCCAAGGCCAGCGGCATCTCCTTCGCCTTCATCAAGGCGACCGAGGGCGGCGACCGTTTCGATGACTATTTCAACGAGCACTGGTCGCGCACCAAGGCCGCCGGAATCCCGCGCGCGGCCTATCATTTCTTCTATTTCTGCACGCCGGCAGCCACCCAGGCGCGCTGGTTCATCGACAATGTCCCGAGGGACCCGTCGGCGATGCCCCCGGTGCTCGACATGGAATGGAACCCGAAATCGCCGACCTGCAGGCTGCGCCCCGACCCCGCGACCGTGCGCAGTGAAATGAGCACCTTCCTCGAAATCGTCGAGCGCCATTACGGCAAGAAGCCGATCATCTACACCTCGCTCGACTTCTTCGACGACAACGAGCTGGCGACGTTCCGCGGCTATCCTTACTGGCTGCGCTCGGTCGCCGGCCATCCGCGCCAGAAGTATGGCAGCCATCCTTTCACCTTCTGGCAATACACCGGCACCGGCATCGTGCCCGGCATGACCGGCAAGTCCGACATCAACGTTTTCAACGGCTCGGAAGCCGCCTGGAACAAGTGGCTGCGGCAGAACACCCGTTGACATCGGCCCCCGTGCCTGCTTTTCGACACGGCGGGCGGCGATATATGCAACCGCTGGTGATGCGGAGCGGTGCACCCCACCGGGGTGCCGAACGGCGCTCCTGAATTTTGAAATCTACGCATGGTCCTGCCGCACCGGGCCGCGGATCATGCGCCGGTCTCGAAAGGGAAGCGATGCGATTGCGCGTTGAAATCCTGGCGGCGCTGCTGGTCGGCGCTTTCGCCTGGCCTGTAGCGGCGCAGGAATGCGGCGGCGATTTCGAAGCCTGGAAACAGGGCGTGGCAGCGGAAGCCAAGGCAGCCGGCGTCGGCGCCGCCGGCCTGGATGCGCTGGAAAATGCCACCATCGACGAGAAGGTGCTGGCGCGCGACCGCGCTCAAGGGGTGTTCGCCCAGACCTTCACCCAATTCTCGAACCGCATGGTCTCGGCCTACCGGCTGAAGCAGGGCGCGGCCAACCTCAAGAAGTATGCCGACGTCTTCGCGCGCGCCGACAAGGAATTCGGCGTGCAACCTGCCGTCATCACGGCATTCTGGGGACTGGAGACCGATTTCGGCGCCGTGCAGGGCGACTTCCATACGCTGGACGCGCTGGTCACCCTCTCGCATGACTGCCGCCGGCCTCAGCTCTTCCGGCCGCAGCTGGTGCCGCTGCTGACCTTGATTGACCGCGGCGTGCTGCCGGCCGACGTCAAGGGCGCCTGGGCCGGCGAGATCGGCCAGACGCAGATCCTGCCGACCGACTACCTCGCCCGAGGCGTCGACGGCGACGGCGACGGCAAGGTCGATCTCCGCAACAGTGCGCCCGATGTGATCATGACCACGGCCGACAAAATCCTGTCGCGCGGCTGGAAGCGTGACCAGCCCTGGGTCGAGGAAGTGCGCGTTCCCGACGACATGCCCTGGGACCAGACCGGCCGCACCAACAAGCTGCCGATCTCGCAATGGGCGCAGTGGGGCGTCACCAATCCGGACGGCACGCCGCTGGTCGACAATGGCCTGAAGGCCGGGCTCGCCTTGCCGATGGGCCGCAAGGGCCCCGCCTTCCTGACCTACGACAATTTCGACGTCTATCTGGAGTGGAACCAGTCCTTCACCTACGCGCTCACCGCGGCGGTGCTTGCGACCCGGCTCGCCGGCGCGCCGCAGTTCGACCCGCGCACGCCGGAGCAAGGCCTCAGCGGCGACCAGATGAAGGCGCTGCAGACCAAGCTCGAGGCCAAGGGCTACGACGTCGGCACCGTAGACGGCATCCTGGGCACAAACACCCGCGAGGCGATCCGCAAGGAACAGATGCGGCTTGGCCTTCCGGTGGACGGATGGCCGACGCCTGACTTGCTGGCGAAATTGTGAATGGCGGCGAGATTCCTCTAACCTCGCCTCGACCGCACGAAATCGATGAATGCACGCAGCGCCGGAGGCACGAGCCGGCGGCTCGGATGGTATAGATAGAAACCCGGAAAGCGGGGCGACCACGGTTCGAGAAACCGGACCAGCCTGCCCTTCTCGATCCATGGCTGGACCTGATAATCAATCATGTAGGCCACGCCTGCCCCGTCCAGCGCCGCGTTGAGCAACAGCTCCGTGTCGTTGACGGTGAGACTTCCCTTGACCGCGATTTCCAGCGATCGCTTGCCGCGCGAAAACTCCCATCGGTAGATGTTGCCCCCGCCGGGCCATTGGAAATTGATGCAGCGGTGCTGGTGCAGGTCTCGTGGATGACGCGGGACCGCGCGGCCTTCCAGATAGGCCGGAGCAGCCACCGCTGCCATCTGCAGATCCTCACTCAGCTTCACTGCCACCCTATCTTTTTCCAGCCGCTCACCGAGGCGGATTCCGGCGTCGAAACGACCCTCGACAATGTCGGTCAGCATGTCGTCGACGATGACCGTCAGCGCGATGTCGGGATAGGTGCGCTGGAAGTCGCCGAGAACCGGCGCGACGAAGCGCATCGCGGCAACGCGCGGAACGTTGATGCGCAGCGAGCCGCCCGGCCTGTCGCGCGCGGCCTGAACCTCAGCGACGGCGTCTTCCAGTTCTCCGAACGCAACGCCAAGGCGCGTGAACAGCTTCTCGCCGGCCACGGTCGGCGAGACGCTGCGCGTCGTGCGGTTGAGCAACCTCACGCCGGTACGCGCCTCCAACAGCCGGATCGACTGGCTGAGCGCCGGCGGCGACACCCGCAACCGCGCTGCCGCACGAACGAAACTGCCTTCCTCCACGATCGCCGCGAACGCCTTGAGCTCGGTGAATTCGGACCCGCGCATTATGTATTCCTGGATTAACAACACAGTCAGATAATAGGCAATTATTCGATCAATTGCATGTCACTATCTCTCAACCCACCGGCCGCCGGCGCAGCCGCGAAGAGTTGAAGGAAGTCGATCATGTCTCAATCGTTGCAGGGCAAAAACGCAATCGTCACCGGCAGTTCGCGCGGCATCGGCCGTGCCATCGCCGAGGGGTCTCGCCGCCAGGGGCGCCTCCGTCGTCGTCAACTATGTCGGCAACAGGAAAGCCGCCGATGACGCGGTCGCCACCATCTTGGCCAACGGCGGAAAAGCGGCGGCCATTCAAGCGGATATTTCCATTCCGGCCGATGTCCGCAGGCTCTTCGACGAAACCGAGGACCAACTCGGCGCCATCGACATTGTCGTTGCCAATGTCGGCGTCGCCGTCATGAAGCCGCTCGTCGAAGCAAGCGAGGCCGATTTCGATCTCGTCTTCGGCACCAATGCCAGGGGCACGTTCTTCACGCTTCAGGAAGCGGCCAGGCGTGTCCGCGACGGCGGCCGCATCATCGCCGTCTCGACCGGCGGCACCAAGATGTTCTTCACGCAGACCGCGCTCTATCTCGGCAGCAAGGGCGCCGTCGAACAGTTCGTTCGCGTGCTCTCGCGCGAGCTGGGGCCGCGCGACGTCACTGTCAATGCGCTGTCGCCGGGCTTCACCGACACCGACCTGCTGCCCGAGCGAGATCGCGCCGTGGCAGCCGGCATGTCGCCGTTCGGCCGGATAGGCGCGCCACGCGATGTTGCCGATGTCGCCGTCTTCCTGGCCAGCGACGCGGCCCGCTGGCTTACCGGCGAGAACATCCAGGCCGGCGGCGGAGTTGCCTAGTCTGCCATGGTTTCCAAGCTCGCAAACCCTTCCGGCGCATCGCCCTCGTCGAACGGCGTCGCCACCTCGACGAACGTATCGGGGAAGAAGCCGTTGAAGCGCGTCCTCAGCGACAGCGAATAGGCGCCGATATGGCCGATCTCGATCCAGTCGCCGGTGTCGACCGTTTCCGGCAGCCAGAACGGCCTGGACAATATGTCGACGGAATCGCAGGTCGCCCCGCAGACCTTGAACGGCACGATGTTCTTCTCGGCGCCATTGCGCGTGCGGATCGCCGGATCCGGGATGAAGCGCGCCGGCAGCGTGATCTTGCCGGTCCATGAATCCGAGAGCGAAGCCCAGATGCCGTCATTGATGTAGAGCCGCTTGCCCTTGCGCAGCAGCACGCGCACGATCAGCGACAGGCAACGCGCCACGATGACGCGACCGGGTTCGGCCACCAGCGGCATCTCGTCAAACTGGTATTCCTTGAGGTCGCCTGCGAGCCGCGACATAAGCTGGCCGAGTGACGGCATCTTAATGTGCTTGCGATTGGGATCGTGGCCGTATTCGGCCGGAAAGCCGCCGCCCACATCGAGCCCGGCAATGTCGAAAGTCAGCCGGTTGCGCACCCAGTCGGCCGAGGCCAGCGCCCGCTCATAGGTGTCCGGGTCCTCGATCTGGCTGCCGACATGGAAGCACAGGCCGACCTTGTAGCCGGTGCGGTTGAGCCGCTCGGCAAGCTCGACCGCGTTGGCGGGCCCGGCGCCGAATTTCTTCGACAGCTCGTAAGCGGCATGGCCTTTGGTCTGGATGCGCACGAAGACGGTGAGAGCGCCCGGATCGAGGTCGAGCGCCCGCACCACGCGCGTCAGCTTGGTGATCTCGTCCTCATGGTCGAGCGAAATCACCCGGATGCCGTATTTTTCCAGCGCCAGCTTGATGTCCGACTGCGCCTTGACCGGATGCATGTAGAGCATCTCGGCATCCGGCGAGACGGCGCGCACGGCGGCGAACTCGCCGGGCGAGGCCACATCGAAGGCGCTGACGCCGGCCTCGACCAGCGTCCTCAGCACGATCTGCTCGCCGTTGGTCTTGACCGCATAGGCGGTCTTGCCGGGAAACATGCCCATGAACTGCAGGGCGTCGGCCCTGAGAACCTGCGGGCGGAAGCAGTAGACCGGATCGTCCGGACGAAGCGCCAGTGCCGCCTCGCGGGCATTTTCGAATCGCTGCATGGGGGAATCCTTGATCTGGGCGCGCACAATTAATCCTAGCTAGCCGCCAAAGAAAACAGTTCTGTGTCTCGCCTTCGCGCTCGGCCGACTGCACCCTTTCCGCCAACGCCAAACCATCGGTCAGGTTTCGGGTGGCCCTTGCCGCCAGACCGGATATCATTTGAAGCTGTTCGGCGGCTGAGATTGCGATCGGCCTGGGAGGGTGGACGACATGACGATTACGGCTGGCGCCGCGGCGACGCGCGGCCCGATGACGCTCAAGGACTGGGCGCAGCTCCTGCTGCTCGGCGCGATCTGGGGCGGCTCCTTCTTCTTTGCCCGCATTGCCGTGTCGGAGATCCATCCGCTGGCGCTGGTGCTGTTTCGCGTCGCGATCGCCGCGGCCGCGCTTCAGCTCTATCTGGCCGTCCGCGGCCCGTCCTTCCGCCTCGCCTTTCCTTACGCCGGCCTGTTCTTCCTGCTGGCGCTGACCAACAACGTTGTCCCTTTCTCGCTGATCTTCGCCGGTCAGACCGAGCTCGGCGCCGGCGTCGCCTCGGTGCTCAACGCCACGACGCCGTTCTGGACGCTGATCTTCGCCAATGCGCTCACCACCGACGAAAAGCTCTCATGGAACAAGCTGGCCGGCATCGCGCTTGGCGTTGCCGGGACGGCTATCATGATCGGTCCCGGCCTGGCAGCCGGCCTCGGCGGGCCGGTCTGGGCCAAGTTCGCCCTGATCGGCGCCTCGCTCTCCTACGCGGTCGCCCTGATGGTCGCGCGACGCTTCAAGGGGGTGCCCTCGCCGGTCATCGCCACCTGGCAGCTGACCGCCTCGACCATCATCATGATCCCCGTCGTGCTGGTTGCCTACGGCCCGGCCCGGCTGCTTTCGGCTTCGCCCCCGGTCTGGGCCGCCGTGCTTGGGCTGGCGCTGCTCTCCACGGCCTTTGCCTATATCCTCTATTTCAACCTCGTCGCCTCGGCCGGCGCCACCAATGCCTCGCTGGTCACCTTGATCGTGCCGGTCAGCGCCGTGCTGCTCGGATTCCTGTTCCTCGGCGAGCGTCTGCAGCTCTTCGAAATGGGCGGCATGGCGCTGATCGGACTCGGCCTGATCACCATCGACGGCCGCCTGTTCGGCCGATGGTAGCGGTGTCATGCCACAGCGCCGCCACAATTTATTCACAACTCCCAAGTCGGCTTTTGCCGAAGAGTTTCAATGGCTAACGGCAAATCCGAAGTCGCAAATTCCACAATCATGTCGCATTGCAGCACGTTTTCCGCTTGCCTGTGACCCAAATGACTCTAGATTCCGGCCATAGCTCTGAAGAGGAGGCTATGGCATGGGACTGACGAGGCCAATCAACGCTTTGATGATTTGTGCCGCTTTCGCATTCATCGGTGCCCTTATCATAGGCGTTCTTCCCTGACCCGCCGAAGCCGGGAAGACCAGCACCGAGAGTAGTCCGAACAGTTCGAAAAGGCCGGGTTTCACCCGGCCTTTTCCGTTTCAGTCCTCACTGTGATCCATGTCGTTCTCCCAAAACCGCTGCACACTTTTGGGCGACATGCATCAGGCTGCCGCCGAGCCGGCCGCCTCCGCCTCATGCGAGCGGATACCGATCATGTGGCAGACGGCAAAGACCAGATCGGCCCGGTTCATCGTGTAGAAATGAAAATCGCCGACGCCGCGCTCGACGAGGTCGAGCACCTGCTCGGCCGCCACGGCGGATGCCACCAGCGCATGCGTCTGCGGGTCGTTCTCCAGCCCTTCGAAGCGCTCGGCCAGCCAAGCCGGCACCAGCGCGCCGCAGCGCGAGGAGAAATTGGCGACCTGGGTGAAATTGTGCACCGGCAGGATGCCGGGCACGATCGGGATGTAGATCCCGGCGCGGCGCGCCCGCTCGACATAACGCTCGTAGAGATCGTTGTCGAAGAAGAACTGGGTGATCGCCCGCGTCGCGCCATTGTCGACCTTGCGCTTCAGCATGTCTATGTCGGTGGCGAAATCCGGGCTTTCCGGATGCTTTTCGGGGTAGGCCGAGACCGAGATGTCGAAATCGCCGACGCTCTTCAGCGCTCCGACCAGTTCGGCGCCGTTGGCATAGCCATCCGGGTGCGGTCGGTAGGCGGTGCCCACGCCCGCGGCCGGATCGCCGCGCAGGGCGACGAAACGGGTGACGCCGAAGTCGGCGAATTCCCGGATGACGGCATCGACCTGGTCACGGGGCGCGTCGACGCAGGTCATATGCGCCGCCGGCGTCAGCGTCGTCTCGTTGAGGATGCGCTTGACCGTGCGCGCCGTGCGCTCGCGGGTCGAGCCGCCGGCGCCGTAGGTGACCGAGACGAATCTCGGCTTGAGCGGCTCCAGCCGGGTGACGGTGTCCCAGAGCCTTGCTTCCATCTCGTCGGTCTTCGGCGGGAAGAACTCGAACGAAACCCGGACCTTGTCGCCAATGTCGGGGCGGCGGGAAAAGCGGAACTGGTTCATCAGGCTGTTTCCCCCATTGGATATGCTTTCGCTGGAAGCGTGTCGTTGGACGGGTCCGCGATCAGAAGGCGGCGATCGCGGCCGAGCCAGAGCTTGACGGTGAGCCTGGCCTCGGCCTGCCCGCGCGGCTCGAATTCCTGGCTGTCCTCGAGATCGATGCCTGCCTCCTCGAACCAGTCTGCGATCTGCCGGTCCGAGAAGCCGAGACGCATATGGGCGTGCTGGTCGCGCAGGAACTCCAGATTATGGGGCGCGAAGTCGACGATGACCAGCCTGCCGGCCGGACGCAGCAGCCTCGCCGCTTCGCCGATGGCGCGTGCCGGATCGTCGAGATAGTGCAGCACCTGGTGGATGGTGACGAGATCGAAGGCATTGCGTTCGACGGGCGGTGAAAAGATGTCGCCCTGGCGCACCTGCGCGTTGGCGATCCCCGCCTTGTCGAGATTGGCGCGCGCCACCGTCAGCATCTCGCGCGACATGTCGATGCCGACGCCGCGCCGGTAGAGCGGCGCAAAGATCTCCAGCAGCCTGCCGGTGCCGGTGCCGAGGTCGAGCATCGACTGGAACGGCCGCTTGCCGACGAGCTTGAGCAATGCGGCTTCCACCGCGCGATCGGGCACATGCAGCGAGCGGATACGATCCCAGCTCGCCGCGTTCTCGGAGAAATATTCGGCGGCCCGGTCCTGCCGCTTGCGCTTGACCGCGGCCAGCCGCTCCAGATCGCGCACCACCTGCGGATCAGCCTCGCGCACCCCGGAGACGAGGCGCTGTACGAAATCGCGCGAGCTGTCCGTATCCGACAGCCTGAAGAAGGCCCAGGAGCCTTCCTGGTAGCGGCCGATCAGCCCGGCATCGAGCAGCAGCTTCAGGTGTCGAGAGACGCGCGGCTGCGACTGGCCGAGGATCTCGGTAAGATCAGAGACCGTGAGATCCCCGCGCGACAGCAGAACCAGGATGCGCAGGCGGCTGGATTCGGCCGCCGCCTTCAATGTATCTACCATCGTGTCGAGCGTGACATGCATGAGCGGCTTCTCGCTGAAAGATATAAAGATATGTTTATGTCGAATTTGGAACCCTGGCAAGCACTATGTCGCTTCCGGACAAGAAAATGGCGCACCCGTGGTCCGCGCGCCATGAACGGTTGAACGGACGGAAGCGATGTTCGAGACGCGCGAGGGCGAGAAGCTCTTGAAGATCGATCCGGCGGATATGCCGGCGGACGGCCATATCGTCTTCATCGGCCATATCGTCTCGCCCTGGACCAGTCGCGAGGATTGTCCGAAGAACATGCGCGCCGCCCGCGAGACCGGACGCACGGCAACGGTTCTGATCGACGAGCCCTATCGCCAGGGATTGCAAAATCTCGACCGCGCCAGCCACGTCGTCGTCCTGTCCTGGCTCGATCATGCGCCGCGGAATCTCATCGTGCAGAAACCGCGCCATGCCGCTGAACCGAAAGGCGTTTTCTCGCTGCGCTCCCCTGCGCGACCGAACCCTGTCGGCCTGCATGTCGCGAAGCTTGTCGCGGTCGACATCGAGGCCGGCCGGATCGGGATCGACGCCATCGACCTGCTCGACGGCACGGCGGTCATCGACATCAAGCCATACTACGCTTCGACCGATGCCTTCCCCGAAGCGACCATCGTCGGACGCGACGAGAAATGAGTGCGCCGACCGGCCGTCGCCGCGCCCTTGCCAAGGCGCTGACCACGCTCCTCCCGTTCGCCCCCTATGCCGACATGGAAAAGATCCGCGCCGATGCCGGCGCCGTGCATATGAAGACCTTGCCGCCGACGATCGCGGTATGGCTGGCAACCATCGCCCATGTCCGCCACTCCCATACGGACTACGAGAAATTGCTCGCCGAAGGCTATGACCGGGACTCGGCGCGCTTCTTCGTCATCGAGCAGACCAACGCGGTGCTGACCCGTTGGCGCGCGACGCGCTTGCTGGAGGAAGACGACGAGGACGAGTGAGGGTTCCGCCCCTCGCTTCGGTCGCGGCACCGGCCAAATAATTCCGGCGCCGCCTCTGGAAAAACGCTGACGGCGCCGTACATGCTATAAGCGGAGCTTCCTCCGTTTTACCCCCGAGAATTCACGCCCACAGGGCAAGGATCGTAGATCATGACTGATAAGGTTTGGTTCATCACCGGATCGTCGAAGGGCTTTGGCCGCGTCTGGGCCGAAGCGGCGCTGGCTCGTGGCGACCGTGTCGCCGCCACGGCTCGCGACGCGGGCACTCTCGCCGATCTTGTCGAGAAATATGGCGACAAGGTCGCCGCCATCGCGCTCGACGTCACCGACAAGAAGGCGGTCGAAGCCGCCATTGCCGAAACGCACAGGCGTTTTGGCCGCCTCGACGTCGTCATCAACAATGCAGGCTACGGCCATTTCGGCGCCATCGAGGAAGTCACGGAACAGGAGGCCCGCGACCAGATCGAGACCAACCTGTTCGGCGCGCTCTGGGTGACGCAGGCCGCACTCCCCATCATGCGGGAACAACGCTCAGGCCACATCATCCAGATCTCGTCGATCGGCGGCGTCAACGCCTTCGCCTCACTTGGCCTCTATCATGCCTCGAAATGGGCGCTGGAGGCGTTCAGCCAGTCGCTCAGCCTGGAGGTCGCCGAATTCGGCATCCATGTCACGCTGGTCGAGCCTGGCGGTTTCTCCACCGACTGGGCCGGCCCGTCGGCCAGGACGTCGAAGGCGATCGAGGCTTATGCGCCCGCCCGCGCCGCGATGGCCGAGCGCCGCGGCCGCGCCGTGGCCGGTGATCCCGAAGCAACCGGACCGGCGATGCTGGCCATTGTCGATGCCGCCGAGCCGCCGCTCCGGGTCTTCTTTGGCGACGGCGGCCTGCCGATGATCCGCCAGGAATACGCCAACCGTATCGCTACCTGGGAGAGGTGGGACGATATCTCGGTCATGGCCCAGGGCGCGAACAAGAACCGCAAGGCTGCCTGAGTGCGTCAAGGCCGCGCTGCTAGGGCAATTCCAGGAAAAGCGTAGCGGTTTTCCGTTCGGAATTGCGTGAAAACAAATGCTTAGAGCGGATCAGCGACTTTGTGAAAGCTGAACCGCTCTAAGTGGCGCGGCCTTGATCTATACGCGGTAGATCCACTGCTCCGGCACCCGCACCGAGATCTCCTCGCCTGCCCTGATGACGCCCGGCTTCTCGACCCAGGCGACGAGGCCGCGCAGCCGCTTGGCGGCCTTGGGGAACAGCAGCGCTCCCGCCTCGTGGTCGGGCATGCCGGCATTCTCGGCGACCGAACGCCCGGAGAAGCGGCAAGGCCCGTTCTGCGCATCGACCTTGATGGTCGCGCCTCCCTTGAAGAACAGCAGAGATCCCGCCGGCAGCATGGAAAGGCGCGGCACACCTTCGATCAGCAGGTTCGCGCCAATCCACTCCGGCTTGACTTCAGCGACGCCCATGCGCTCGGCGACGATGGCCAGTTCGTCAGCAGCGACAAGCGACAATTGCCGCTCGTTGCGCATCTCGGTGCCGCGCGAATACCAGGGCTCGCGCCCGCCCGAACGCCGCGTCGCGCCGGCATGGAAATCCCCTTCGATGCCGTCGAAGCCGAGCCGCAATTCCTCCACCCGCCTTGTCTCGAAATGATCGGAAGGCGCCCTGTAGAGCGCTGCCGCCTTGGCGGCGAGCTTGCAGCCCGGCACGATATCGACGGGCGGTTCAATCGTGGAGAAAAGATCCGACATCGGCTTAGCCTTTCGAGTCGGCCACTTTTCGCACTTCGGCTGCCCAGGCGGCAAGAGCGGTCTCGGCCAGAGCCCTGAGGTCTTCAGCCGAAGCGCCGTCCCGCGCCTGGATCGACATTCCACGCACGACGCCGGTCACCTGGATCAACATCCTCAATGCGCCCGACGGCGGCTGGGGTATCGGAGGCCGGCAATATTCTGGCGAGGCGCTGGTGGCGGCAGCGATGGCCGCCGCGCCGTGATCCGGCGGAGAACGATCTTTCCTGCTTGTGATCACGACGTTCTTACCGGCCTCGACTATCTTTTGCCGCGCCTCGTCCCTTAGACGATGCCGCGATCGGAAAGAGGCTTGGTCATACGTCCCGGACCCGCAATCGCTGCCTTGTGGTTGGCTTGGATCGTATCGTGGAGTTTGGCTGCCCTCTGGGCCGATCCCGTGCAAAAGCGCGCCGGCTTCAGGGCCGAGGCCCGTTACCGGGTACTGTAGCTCGCCGGCACCGTCCTGCTGTTCGTGCCGGCGCACGGCTATGTCGGCCGGCTGCGAGTTTGGACGCCGACGCTGACAGAAGCATGGATCTGCGTCGCCCTGATCGCCATCGGCATCGCCTTCTCCTGGTGGGCGCGCCTGCATCTCGGCCGGCTTTGGTCCGGTACCATCACCGCCAAGGCCGACCACCGCGTGGTCGATGCCGGCCCTTACGGGTTGGTCCGCCACCCGATCTATAGCGGCCTGCTGCTGGCAATCCTCGCCACCATGGCGGCCAAGGGCACGGTCTGGGGCATTGCCGGGGCAGCGCTGCTGATCATCGGCATCGTCGTGAAGGCCAGGCTGGAAGAGAGCTTCCTGCGCGGCGAGCTCGGCACCGCCTATGACGACTATGCCAGGGCGCGTGCCCATGCTGGTGCCCTTCGTACCGGCATAGATACGAGGGGTCACAGCATTTTCAACAGCGCGCCGCCGATCGAATAACCGGCCCCGAAAGCACAGAGCAGGCCGAAATCGCCGGCCTTCATGTCGGCATGGTTTTCGGACAGCGCCACGATAGCGCCGGCGCCAGCCGTGTTGCCGAGCCGCTCCAGCACCATCGGCGCGCGGTCGTGGCCGACATCGTGGCCGAAGGCGAGCTTCAGGATCATCGCGTTCATGCGCGCATTGGCCTGATGGAGCCAGAAGCGGCGGATGCCCTGCGGCGTCAGCCCATGCTCGGCCAGGAACTCGACGATGAATTTGTGGCCGGCAACGGTGACTTCCTTGAACACCTTGTTGCCGACCTGCTTGATGAGGTTCCCCTCCAGGTTGATCATGTAGGGATCGTCCTGGGCGGTGCGGGTGTGATAGCCGAGATTGGTGCGGATGTTGTTCGACATCTGCGTCCACGTGCGCGTGTCGAGCACCTCGAAACGCCCCGGCCGCTTCTCGCCCTGGCTGAGGCCTTCGACGATCATGGCGACCGAGGCGTCGCCGAAGATGAAATGCGTCTGCCGATCGCGGAAGTTGAGATGGCCGGTGATGATCTCGGGCGTCGACACCAGGATGCGCTTGTGCGCCCCTGCCCTGACCATGTTGACCGCGATGTGCAGCGCCGCCGCGGCGGAAGAGCAGCCCAGCCCCATGTCGAAGCCGGCGCCCTTGGTGCCAAGCGCCTGCTGCATCTCGATGGCGATCGCCGGATACGGCCGCTGATGGTGCGAGGCCGAGCAGATCACCAGGTCGATACCCGACGGATCGACACCCGCATGGGCGATCGCCTTTCTGGCGGATGCGATGCCGAATTCCGCCTGCAGCGACAGCGCGTCGTCCGGCCGCGCCGGAATGCGCGGCGCCATGCGGGTGGGATCGAGGATGCCCTCGCGCTCGATCACATGGCGGGTCTGCACGCCCGACGCATGGACGATGAAGTCGCTGTCCGACTTCTGCAGTGGGGTCTCGCCGGTGACGGCGCGGCGCGCGTTCTCGGCGTCGACCCAGCTGTTGAAGCTTTCGACCAGCTCTTCATTGGTGATGACGGGTTCGGGGATTTCGGCGCCGATGCCGCTGATGATGACGCGATGCATGTCCAATCCGTCCGAGGCACGGGCGTTGCGGGCTCTGATGTGGGCGCGGACACGGCCCGGCGCAACCCATGTCGCATTCGGCCGGTTTATGCCAGCTTAAACCGGCCGCTGGCCCCAGTTATCGCGACGAATTGAGCGGCGGCCGGTCAAGCCCGCTTGGCGATGATGAAGATGCGCGGGAAACGCAGCAGCACCTTGCCGTTCGCCGTCTTCGGATAGGCCTTGGCGATCTTGGCGGTATAGGATTCGAGGAACCTCTTCTTCTCGTCCGCGTCGAGCGGATCGAGGAACGGCTTCAGCCCCGTCGCCTTGACCCATTCGACGATCGCCTCCGCGTCGGCCAGCGGATGGTTGTAGATCGTGTGCCAGATATCGACGCGGTCGGCGAGCGGCGACAGAAGATCGTAGTAGAAGGAAACCGGCGGCAGCGGCGCGCGGGCGGCACCCTCGAGCTTGGCCGAGAACGGCATCTCGGCCGCCGTGTCGCGCATCAGCCGATGCGAAGGCTCGCCGAGATTGTCGGGCATCTGAATGGCCAAGGCGCCCCCGGGCGCGAGCAGACCCGTCAGCCGCTGGAACACCGCCGGATGCTCCGGCAGCCACTGGAAGACGGCGTTGGCGAAGATGACGTCGACCGGCTGTGCCGGCTGCCATTGGGCCGCATCCGCCAGCGCGAAATTGACATTGGGTAGCCGCGCCCTCGCCTTCTCGATCATGTCGGGCGAAGTGTCGAAGCCGCTGACCTCGGCATCCGGCCAGCGCGCGACCAGAAGCTCAGTCGAATTGCCCGGACCGCAGCCGATATCGACGACGCGGCGCGGAAAGTCGACCGGCACTTGCGCCGCCAGGTCGCGCGCGGGCCGCGTGCGCTCGTCCTCGAACTTCAGATATTGGGCGGCGGACCAGTCAGCCATGTGAGGGCTCCTCTTGTGGTGTCTCCGGCGTGCCGCCCGAACAGGCCTACCTTGTCAGCCGCTTATGGGTCATGCGGTGCGGGGTGGCCGCTTCGGCGCCGAGGCGCCGGAGCTTGTCCTTCTCGTATTCCTCGAAATTGCCCTCGAACCATTCGACATGCGCGTCGCCCTCGAAGGCGAGCATGTGGGTGGCCATGCGGTCGAGGAACATGCGGTCGTGGCTGATGATGACCGCGCAGCCGGCATAGGCTTCCAGCGCGTCTTCCAGCGCGCCCAGCGTTTCGGTGTCGAGGTCGTTGGTCGGCTCGTCGAGGAGCAGCACGTTGCCGCCGCCCTTCAGCATCTTGGCCAGATGGACGCGGTTGCGCTGGCCGCCTGAAAGGTTGCCGACCTTCTGCTGCTGGTCGCCGCCGCGGAAGTTGAAGGACGAGCAGTAGGCGCGGCTGTTGACCTCGTGCTTGCCGAGCTTGATCACCTCGGCGCCGCCGGAGATCTCTTCCCACACCGTCTTGTTCGGGTCGAGCGCGTCGCGGCTCTGGTCGACATAGCCGAGCTTGACTGTCTCGCCGATGCGGATCGAACCGGAATCCGGCTTCTCCTGACCGGTGAAGGTCTTGAACAGCGTCGTCTTGCCGGCGCCGTTCGGGCCGATGACGCCGACGATGCCGCCCGGCGGCAGCCGGAACGACAGGTCCTCGATCAGGAGCTCGTCGGCAAAACCCTTGTTCAGGCCCTCGACCTCGATGACGACATTGCCGAGGCGCTCGCTCGCCGGGATCACGATCTGCGTGTCGGTCGGCTTGCGGTTCTGCGACTGCTCGACCAATTCCTCATAGGCCTTGATGCGCGCCTTGGACTTGGTCTGGCGCGCCTTCGGCGAGGACTGGATCCATTCGCGCTCGCGCCAAATAGACTTCTGGCGCGCGTCGTCCTCGCGGCCTTCCTGAATCAGGCGCTTGGCCTTGGCGTCGAGATATCTGGTGTAGTTGCCCTCGTAGGGAATGCCGCGGCCGCGGTCGAGCTCGAGGATCCAGCCGGTGACGTTGTCGAGGAAGTAGCGGTCGTGGGTGATGATCAGCACCGAGCCTGGGTAGTCGCGCAGATGCTTCTCCAGCCATTGCGTGGTCTCGGCGTCGAGATGGTTGGTCGGCTCGTCGAGCAGCAAAAGGTCGGGCTGTTCCAGCAGCAGCCGGCAGAGCGCCACACGGCGGCGCTCGCCGCCCGACAGGTTGGTCACCTCGGAATCGGCCGGCGGGCACTGCAGCGCGTCCATCGCCATCTCGACCTGCTGCTCGAGATCCCAAAGGTTGAGGCGATCCATCTCGTCCTGCAGCTTGGCGGACTCGTCGGCCGTCTCGTCGGAATAGTTCATCATCAGCTCGTTGTAGCGCTCGATGATGGCGGTTTTCCTGGCGACGCCGTCCATGACGTTTTCGCGCACGGTCTTGCTGGGGTCGAGCTGCGGCTCCTGCGCCAGGTAGCCAACGGTCGCGCCCTCGGCCAGCCAGGCCTCGCCCTGATACTCCTTGTCGAGCCCGGCCATGATGCGCAGGATGGTCGACTTGCCCGAGCCGTTGGGGCCGAGAATGCCGATCTTGGCGTCCGGATAGAAGGACAGGTGGATGTTGTCGAGCACCTTCTTGGTGCCGTAGGCCTTCGACAGGCCGGACATGTGATAGATGAACTGGCGAGCCACGCGCGCTTTCCCTGGAAACTGAGGTGTCAGGTTGAATGGGGGTTGCGCGCTATGTAGGCGATGAAGCGCCGAACGGCAATCGCTTTCGGCATGCTGCAATTTGTCCCGGAGCTTGCGCGGGGCTCAAACATCCATCCCCGGTATCGATCTTTTCGTCGCTCCGTCCCGGCTGACGAAAGCAGCGGTTAACCATTCGCCGTCAAAACGATGGCAGGTTGAGCAAAATCGCGTGAGGGCGCGATTTCGGGAAAGATCGGATCGACGCAGTGCTGAACGCTGTCCTGCTCCTTGCCGAGGCGGTTCTCTACTTCGGCGCCATGGTCACGCTCTTCCGCTTCCGGCGCCGCACCGGGCTTGGCGTGTTCGTCTGCGCGCTCGGCGTCATGCACTTCCTCGAAACCTATCTCGCGAGCGTCTTCTACGTCGCGCTGCCTTTCGGCATGGTCTCGCCGGGCTCGGCCGTCATGTTTTCAGGCAAGCTGGTGATGCTGCTCCTGCTCTACATGAAGGAGGACGCGGCGACCGTCCGCCAGCCGATCTACGGCCTGCTGCTCGGCAATGCGGTGATGATCGGGCTCGTGCTGATCCTGCGCCTGCATGCGATCTCGCCGCTTCCCGACGGCAAGATGCCCGACATCGGCTTCATCGACGAGATGGGCTGGCTGATGGTGTGGGGCACCTCGCTGCTCTTCGTCGATGCCATCCTGATCATTCTGCTCTACGAAAAGCTCGGCGCCTATCTGCGCCATATGCCTTTCACCCGCATCCTGGCTTCGGTGGCCTGCGTGCTGACATTCGACCAGGCGGGCTTCTTCACCGCGCTGCATTTCGTCGCCGGCGCGCCGATCGAGGTCTTCTTCGGCGGCTGGTTCGCCAAGATGGCGGCCGCACTCGTCTACAGCGGCATGCTTGTCGCCTATCTCAGATGGGTCGAAGACCACGAGATCGCGCTGCCGCGCGGCCTCTCCGACATTTTCGACACCCTCACCTATCGCGAACGCTACGAGGCGCTGGTCAAGCATGTCGGCCGCGACGGGCTCACGGGGCTCTTGCATCGCGGCAGCTTCGATGCCGACGGCGAGGCAGCTGTCGCGGCGGGCATCCGGACCGCCAGACCGCTCAGCCTGCTCATCGTCGACGTCGACCACTTCAAATCGATCAACGACCGGTTCGGCCACGCCGAGGGCGACAAGGTGCTGAAATCGGTCGCGGCCGTGTTGATCGAAACCGTCGGCACTGAAAAACAGGTGTTCAGGATCGGCGGCGAGGAGTTCGCGATCTTGAGCCCGCAACCGCATGCGCTGGCGAAGCTGCTCGGAGAAGGCATCAGGAACGCGGTCAAGACCTCGGCGCACACCAGCCGCTTCAACATCACGGTAAGCGCCGGCGTCTCCACCGTCGGCGAGACGACACGCTGCCTTGCAGATATCTTCGCACTTGCCGACCAGCGCCTCTATAAGGCCAAGGCGGGCGGCCGCGACCGCGTCATCGGCGAACCGGGCAGCGACGCCGGCGGTCGCGAGGCTGCCCCAAAGAGCGCCTGATCCGGCAGCCAACCCGGCTGCCGGAAGCTCTTACTGGAATCCGATCGCGTCGACCGTGCCCTTCGGGCAGCCGGCCTTGCCCGTCGGCGCCGAGGCCATGAGCAGGTCGGCGAGCTTGCTGTCAGGACTGATCGGACCGGAGAGACCGAGCGTCAGCTCGCCGATCAGCCGCCGGCCGCTCGACGGATCGACAAGGCAGGAGACGCGCACGCGCTCGCCGGCGCCTTTGCCGAAGGCTTGGTCGAAGGCATCGCGGATCTGTTCCGATGTCAGCTGCTTGCCGACGCTCTTGGTGAAGAGATCGCGCACCGGCGAGGCGTTCACCGCGCGCATCAGATTGAGCGCGTCGGAGAAATACTCCTGCTGGCTCTTGCCGTAGCAGGTGCCGTGCTTGATCCATTCGTGGCGCTCCAGCTTGGACGCCGTGCCCGGCATCACCTGGTCGAGCTCGGCGCGCGTATTGGCGTCGAGATTGACGGGCGGCAAATCCCCCCAATGCGCGGGATTGTCGTTGGCCTTGTCGCCCGCCGACACCTGGCAATAGAAATTGCCGTTCGGCTGCGGCCACAGCCCATGCAGCGTAAAGTGCGAGGCATCGAACTCGCTGGGGTTCTGCGCCTTGCATTCCGGCTTGCTTGCCTTGGTCTCGCAGAAAGCCGGCTGCCAACTCAGCGCAAAGACATATTCCGGTTTCCCGGAGGCTGACGACGGCGGCTTGGTCTGGCCGGCTGGCGCCGGGGCCGTCGCCGCGTTGCCGCCGCTGACATGGCCGCAGCTGATCTTCACCCAGCGCCGCTCGGGATCGGCGCCCGGAACCTGGATGAGGTAATGCGTGGGCTCGTCCTTGTTGCCGGCCAGAAGCTGATAGCTTTGTCCTGCCTGGGTGGACACGTTGCCGGGGTTCTTGCCGCTCTTGATGGCTTGTGTCGCAGGACAGGCGCTGTCGGCCACGAAGGTCCCGCTCATCTTCACATCGGCGCGCGCCGCCCCGGCGCCGACCAGAGCAAGAACAACCGAACCCCAAACTGCCCAAACCCGCATTCCACTCTCCCGGCGATCATTGAACCCATATTGAATTCGTCACCCTAGAACAGGCGGCGTGTCAGAATTGCGATCTTTTTCACTGCGCAGAAATAATCCCCAGGAGAGCGATAGGCGCTTGCCTCTCGATACCGGGCGGAGGAACGCGCGCTCTTGACGTCGCAGAAACCCTCGCCCATCAGTCGCGAAGGGAGCGAGACATGCCATTCGACAAACAGACCGGGCTGGCTTCACCGACCGGGGCCGACCTCAACATCTACGTGAAACTGGCGCTGACGACCCCGCGCGCCGTGATCCAGATCAACCATGGCCTGGCCGAGCATACGAGGCGCTATGCCCGCTTTGCCGAATTCCTCGCCCCGCGCGGCTTCCACGTCTACGCCCATGACCATCGCGGTCATGGCGCGACAACGGCGCCCGATGCGCCGCCCGGCAGGTTCGCCGGCGTCGACGGCATCGCCAAGGTGATTGCGGATGTCGGCGCCGCCCACGAGCTGATCGCCGCCGAGCACCCGGGATTGCCGGTCATCGTCTTCGGCCATTCGCTCGGCGCCTCGATCGCGTTGAACTTCGTTCTGCGCCACTCGCAGCGCATCCATGCCGCCGCGATCTGGAACGGCAATTTCTCGCAAGGCCTGCTCGGCCAGCTGGCGCTGGGCATTCTCGGCTGGGAACGGATGCGGCTGGGCTCCGACGTGCCGTCCCGCCTGCTGCCCAGGCTGACCTTCCAGGCTTGGGGCAAGGCCGTGCCAAACCACCGGACCTTGTTCGACTGGCTGTCGCGCGACCCGGCCGAGGTCGACAAATACGTCGCCGATCCGCTCTGCGGCTGGAACGCCTCGATCTCGATGTGGCGCGATGTGGTCAACATGGCGCTCCACGCCGGCAAGGATTCCAGTTTTGCCGGCGTGCGCCGCGACCTCCCCGTCCACCTGGCCGGTGGCGAGAAGGACCCGGCGTCCGACTATGGCAAGGCGGTTCATCATCTCGCCCGGCGCATGGACCGAATGGGCTTTTCGAATCTGGTTTCAAAGGTTTACGCCGAGACCCGCCACGAAAGCCTCAACGAGGTCAACCGCGACGCCGTCATGAATGATTTCGCTGCCTGGGCAGACAGCGTGCTCCAATCCTGATCTGGCGTGGCCCATTGCAAGAGCCGTGACAGGGACGACTGCTGTTGATAGAGGCTGCGCTTTCGACCCATCACGGTGATCCATGGCCGAACCCCCGCTGAAAGGCATCCGCGTTATCGAACTCGCCCGCATCCTGGCGGGCCCCTGGGCCGGGCAGTTGCTCGCCGATCTTGGCGCCGATGTCATCAAGGTCGAGAGCCCGGACGGCGGCGACGACACCCGCAAATGGGGTCCGCCCTTCGTCATGAGCCATGACGGCGAGAACCTGTCGGCGGCCTACTATCATTCCTGCAATCGCGGCAAGCGGTCGATCGCCATCGATTTTGCCAAGCCCGAGGGCGCCGACACGCTGCGTCGCCTCGTCGCCACCGCCGACGTGCTGATCGAGAACTTCAAGCTCGGCGGGCTCAAGAAGTACGGCCTTGACTATGAGAGCCTGAGGAAGGTCAACCCGCGCCTCATCTATTGCTCGATCACCGGCTTCGGCCAGGACGGTCCCTACGCGCCCCGCGCCGGCTACGATTTCATCATCCAGGCGATGGCCGGCATGATGTCGATCACCGGCGAGGCCGGCCGCGAGCCGCAGAAGGCAGGCGTCGCCATTTCCGATCTGTTCACCGGCCTCTATTCGGTGATCGCCATCCAGGCGGCGCTGCGCCACGCCGAGAAGACCGGCGAAGGCCAGCATATCGACATGGCGCTTTTCGACAGCCAGATCTCGGCGCTCGGCAATCAGAACCTCAACTATCTCGTTTCCGGCAAATCGCCGGTGCAGATGGGCAACGCCCATATGAACATCGCGCCTTACGAGGTGCTGCCGGTGAAGGATGGCCACATCATCCTTGCGGTCGGCAATGACGGCCAGTTCGGCAAGTTCTGCGCCGTTGTTGGCCTCACCGATCTGCCTGCCAATCCGGATTTCGCCACCAATCCCGCGCGCGTCGCCAATCGGGCCAAGCTGCGCGAGCTGATCATCGAGACGCTGAGCACTTGGGATCGCGATCGGCTGCTGGCCAAGCTCGAAGCGGCGGGCGTGCCCGCAAGCCCGATCAACACGATCGGCCAGATGTTCGCCGACCCGCAGACCATCGCGCGCGGCATGCGGCTCGACCTCGACGACGGCCACGGCAACGTTCTGCCTTCGGTGCGCGCGCCGATGGTGATGTCGGGCACGCCGCTCGTCTACGAGCGCCCGTCGCCGCGGCTCGGCGAGCACACAGAGGAAATCCTCGCCGAACTGGAGGGATCAGCAAAATGAAGACCGGCGGACAACTGATCGTCGAGGCGCTCGAAGCGAACGGCACCGACCGCATCTTCTGCGTGCCCGGCGAATCCTATCTGGCGGTGCTCGATGCGCTGCATGACTCGTCGATCCGCACCATTGTCTGCCGCCAGGAAGGCGGTGCGGCAATGATGGCCGATTGCCAGGGACGTCTGACTGGCAAGCCCGGCATCTGCTTCGTCACCCGCGGCCCCGGCGCCACCAACGCCTCGGCCGGCATCCACATCGCCATGCAGGATTCGGTGCCGCTGATCCTGTTCATCGGCCAGGTCGCCAGCCACGCCAAGCAGCGCGAAGCCTTCCAGGAGGTCGACTACAAGCGCTTCTTCGGCGACATCGCCAAATGGGTGATCGAGATCGACGATGCCGCGCGCATTCCGGAATTCGTCACTCGCGCTTTCGCGGTGGCGACATCCGGCCGCCCCGGTCCGGTCGTCATCTCGCTGCCCGAGGACATGCTGACCAGCGAGGTCGAGGCGCCGCAAGCGCTTCCGCATACGCCGGTGGAGACGCGTCCCGGCGAGGCCGAGCTCGACGCGCTGGAAATGCTGCTCGCCGGTGCCAAGGGCCCGTTCGTCATCCTCGGCGGCACGCGCTGGGACGAGCAGGCGGTGGCGCGGATGCGCGCGATCGCCGAGGCATGGTCGCTTCCCGTCGGCTGTTCCTTCCGCCGCCAGATGCTGTTCGACCATCTTCATGCGAACTACGCCGGCGACGTCGGCATCGGCATCAATCCGAAACTTGCGGCGCAGATCAAGGCGGCCGACGTCGTGCTGCTGATCGGCGGCCGCATGGGAGAGATGCCGTCCTCCGACTACACGCTGCTGAAGAGCCCCTACCCCGACCAGGCGCTGGTCCATGTCCATGCCGATGCCGGCGAGCTCGGCCGCGTCTACCGGCCGACGATTGCCATCAACGCCTCGTCCGCCGCTTTCGTCGAGGCCTTTGCCAGGCGCAAGCCTGCCGCCAAGCCTTCATGGTCACCAGAGACGGAAAAGGCGCATGCCGCCTATCTCGAATGGTCGACGCCGCCGCAAACCGGCCCGGGCGCGGTCCAGATGGGGCCGATCATGGACTATCTGAATGAGACGCTCCCGGAGGACGCCATCCTCACCAACGGCGCCGGCAACTACGCGACCTGGGTGCATCGCTTCTACCGCTCCCGCCGCTTCGGCACGCAGGCAGCACCAACCTCAGGCTCGATGGGCTACGGCACTCCGGCCGCGGTCGCCGCCAAGGCGCTGTTCCCGGATCGCATCGTAGTTGCCTTCGCCGGCGATGGCTGCTTCCTGATGAACGGGCAGGAATTCGCGACCGCCGCGCAATACGACCTGCCGATCATCGTCATCGTCGTCAACAACGGCATTTACGGCACGATCCGCATGCATCAGGAGCGGGAATATCCGAGCCGGGTCGTCGCCACTGACCTCAAGAACCCGGACTTCGCCGCGCTTGCCCGCGCCTATGGCGGCCATGGCGAGACGGTCGAGAAGACCGAAGACTTCGCGCCTGCCTTCGAACGCGCCCGCGCCAGCGGCAAGCCGGCGATCGTCGAGATCAAGCTCGATCCCGAGGCGATCACGCCGACCCGCACGCTGACGCAGATCCGCGACAAGTCGTGACCCCAAAAACGAGGCGGGGCGCCCGCCTCGTTTTTGGCCACCAAACCCTGCTACATCGACGCCGCCGCCTTCTCGATCTGGCCACGGATCTCGCCGTCAGGGTTCGCCTTGGTGTGGACGTTGACGTAATACTTGCCGGCTTCCAGATCGGCCGCTTGCGCATCGGTCAAGGTCGCCGACCCCTTGATCGGGCTCTTGAGCTTCTTGAACGGGATTACCGGATCGGCATTTTGCCCCATCGCGGCCGGACCGTGAATGTGAGCGGCTGCCGCCGGGCCGCTGAGGCCGGAATATTTGACGTTCCAGCTAAGCTTCTTGCTGGTGGTGTTGAATGTGAACGTGGCAGTTCCCTTGCCCTTGGTGGTGACGGGCGGGGTCTGCTGGCTGCCATCGAGCGTCGCCTTGAACTTCATCGTCTCGGCCATGGCCGGCGATGCGAGCAGGAAGGCGGTCGAAACCGCTAGCGCCGAAAGCAGCGGCAAGGATTGGATGCGCATGAAGAACCTCCGTTGAGTACAGCTCCGCCGCGGCTCCCCGGCGCGCGGATGCATCACTGCAACGGCGGAGTGGCCCGATGTATCCCGGCACACGCAGATTTTACCCGCGCCACGAAAAAAGGGCGATCGCCCGCCCCTTTTTCAGATTCCACGACGGTAATGATCAGACGGCCGCCAGCGCCTGTGTCAGGTCGGCGATCAGATCGTCAGCATGCTCGACGCCGATGGACAGCCTGACTGTGGTCTCAAGCACGCCGATGCGCTGGCGCACGTCGTAGGGAATCCCGGAATGGGTCATGGCCGCCGGATGGCTGGCCAGCGATTCCGTACCGCCGAGGCTGACCGCCAGCTTGAAGATCTGCAGGCTGTTGAGAAATCCGAAAGCCGCCTTCTGGCCGCCGCGAATGTCGAAGGAAAATGTCGAACCGGCGCCACTGCATTGTGCTCGGTAGGTGCGGCCCGCTGATGTATCCTCGTCCAGAAACGGCAGATAGTGCACCCTCTCGATTTTGGGATGGTCGCGCAGGAATTCGGCGACCAGGCGCGCGTTGTCGTTTGCCCGTTCCATGCGGATCGACAGCGTTTCCAGCGAACGGCCGAGCATCCAGCAGGAATGCGGGTCGAGCTGCGTGCCGATCGCGCCGCGCAGCGCCTTGATCGGCTTGGTGACCGCCTTGCTGCCCATGGCGGCACCCGCGATCAGGTCGGAATGGCCGCCGACATATTTGGTCAGCGAATAGACGGAAACATCGGCGCCGTGTTCGATAGGCCGCTGGAATACCGGACCGAGCAGGGTGTTGTCGCAGACGATGATCGGCGTCGTTCCTTGCCGGACGCCGATCTCGTCGGCGATCCTCCGCATCAGCGCAATGTCGACAAGGCTGTTGGTCGGATTTGACGGTGTCTCGATCAGGATGACCGACACGCGGCCCTTGGCCGTGGCAGCGTCGGCAGCCACGCGTACCGCCGCCTCATCGACACCGTCCGCGAAGCCGACAGCCTCGATGCCGAAGCCGGCGAGCGTACGCGTCAGAAGCGTCTCGGTGCCGCCATAGAGCGGCTGTGAGTGCAGGATGACGTCGCCCGGGCGAGCATAGGCGAAAAGTGTCGTCGCGATCGCCGACATGCCGGACGAGAACAGGATGCAGGCGTCGGTCCCCTCGTAGATCGCCAGCCGATCCTCGACGATCTCGCTGTTGGGGTGGTTGAAGCGCGAATAGACCAGACCGGAAGCCGTGCCGCTCGGCGGCTCCTTGCGGCCCGAGGTGTAGTCGAAGAAGTCGCGCCCCTCTTCCGCCGATTTGAACACGAAGGTCGAGGTGAGGAACACCGGTGGCTTGACCGCCCCCTCCGAGAGCTGGGGATCGAAGCCATAGCTCAGCATCAGCGTCTCAGGGTGGAGCTTGTGGTTGCCGATATGGGTTTTCGAAGGGCGCGGCGCGGTCATGGCTTTTTCCTGCTTTTCGAGGAGTGTCGTACCGCAATTTATGCGATCCCAATCATGCAGTCCTTGCTATTTTTGGGCTCCCATGGCTGCGTTATCGCAATCTCTTGCCAGGAGAGGCCGAAAATGCAGCAGAAAATAGCCGACGATTTCGACCGCAAGATCCTGCGTGAGCTGCAGGCCGACGCCCGCATCACCAACAACGAGCTTGCCGAGCGGATCGGCCTGTCGCCGTCGCCCTGCCTGAGGCGCGTGCGGCGGCTGGAGGAAGCCGGCGTTATCAGAGGCTACACCGCGCTGGTCGATCCGGCCGCCTTCGGCTGGGGTATGGTTGCCATCGCCACCATCCGGCTCAGCCGTCAGAACGAGGACGAGATCGTCATGTTCGAGGACGCGATCCGCGGCTGGGAAGAGGTCCTGGAATGCCACCTCGTCACCGGCTCGCGCGACTATGTGCTGAAGGTGGTGGCAGGAAGCCTTGAACAGTACGAGCGCTTCATCAAGGAAAAGATCGCGCGGCTGAAATGCGTCGCTTCGATCGAGACCAGCTTCGTCATGAACACCATAAAGGAACGGCGCCTCTGAGGCGCCGTTCTCAAGATCGCAATATTGCTTGATAGGCCCTACTTGATCGCTTTGTCCGTGATCGCCGTCGTGTAGGCGCCGGAAGGCTCCTTGGCGATGATCTTCTGGTCGAGCAGCGCCTTGGCGGTGCGCTCATAGGTCGCCGGATCGAGCTTGCCGTCGGCATTGTCGATCAGCTTGGCCACTTCGCCCATCATGCGCTTCTGGTGGTTCTCGTCCTGGCCGCCATTGTCCATGACGATGCCGGCCGCCTCATCCGAATTGTCGACGGCGTATTTCCAGCCCTTCATCGAGGCGCGCACGAAGCGCACCATCTTGTCCTCGAAGGCCGGATCCTTGAGCTTGTCCTCCAGCGCGTAGAGCCCGTCCTCGAGCAGGTCGTTGCCCATCGCCGAATAGTTGAAGACGGTGAGCTGCTCCGGCTTGTAGCCGGCGTCGATCAGCTGCCAGTATTCGTTATAGGTCATGACCGAGATGCAGTCCGCCTGCTTCTGGATCAGCGGCTGCACATCGAAGCTCTGCTTCAGCACCGTGACGCCGTCCGGTCCGCCCTCGGTCTTGAGGCCGAGCTTGTTCATCCAGGCGTAGAACGGATATTCGTTGCCGAAGAACCAGACGCCCAGCGTATGGCCCTTGAAATCGGCCTCGGTCTTGATCGGGCCGTCCTTCGGGCAGACCAGCTCCATGCCCGCCTTCTTGAACGGCTGGGCGATGTTGACCAGCGGCACGCCCTTTTCGCGCGCGGCGAGCGCCCCGCCCATCCAGTCGACGATCACGTCGGCGCCGCCGCCGGCGATCACCTGCTCGGGCGCGATGTCGGGACCGCCCGGCTTGATGTCGACGTCGAGGCCCTCGGCATCATAGAAGCCCTTCGCTTTGGCGACATAGTAGCCGGCGAACTGGGCCTGGGTGACCCATTTCAGCTGCAGCGTCAGCTTGTCGGCGGCCATCGCCTGGAAAGCGGCCAGCGACATCGCCCCGGCCAAGGCAGAAATTACAAGTCTTTTCATGTTTTTACCCTCTGAAGTTAGCACCCTTGAACCCACCGCCCCTATCCACCACGGACAGAGGGATGCCAAAACGTGACGGCTCTCTCGACTAGAGCGACCACGCCATAAAAGACCGAACCCGCCAGTGCTGCAACTGCGATTTCGGCCCACACCATGTCGATGTTCATCCGCCCGACTTCCGTCGAAATGCGGAATCCCATGCCCACCACCGGGGTGCCGAAGAACTCCGCGACGATGGCGCCGATCAGCGCCAGCGTCGAGTTGATCTTCAGCGCGTTGAAGATGAACGGCATTGCCGCCGGCAGCCTGAGCTTCAGCAAGGTCGGCCAGTAGCCCGACGCATAGGTGCGCATCAGGTCGCGCTCCATATGGCCGGAGGCGGCAAGCCCGGCGACCGTGTTCACCAGCATCGGGAAGAAGGTCATGATGATGACGACCGCGGCCTTGGACGGCCAGTCGAAGCCAAACCACATCACCATGATCGGCGCTACACCGATGATCGGCAGCGCCGACACCATGTTGCCGATCGGCAGCAGCCCTCGCCGCAGGAACGGCACGCGGTCGGCGAGGATGGCGACGATAAAGCCGGCGAGGTTGCCGACGATATAGCCGACCAGCACCGCCTTGAAGATGGTCTGCCGCACATCCGACCCCAGGATCGGCAGCGAGTTGGCGATGCGCGCGCCGATGGCGCTTGGCGGCGGCAAAAGGATGAACGGGATGCCGGCGCCCCGCGTCACCGCTTCCCAGATGATCAGGATCCAGGCGCCGAAGATCGCGGGGATGATGAGGCGCAGCGCGGTCTTCGCCCCGTTGGCCGCGGGTCTTAGCGAAGATAGGAGGGCCACACAGCGCCAGGCAAGCAACCAGGCGGCTGCGAGAGTCAAAAAGTAAGGCGCCAACGCAGTACCCTCGAAGCCGCCTATGCCCTTGATCAGCAGCCAGGCAGCGAAATGGGCGCCGATGAACAGCACGGCGGCCTCGACAACCGGCGCGAGTCTCACGGTGGAAACAAGCGCGGCGATCAGCAGCAGCGCGAGGATCAGGCCCTTTGTGCCCCAATACGGGTAGGCGATCGTCGCGGCGGGCTGGGCCAGCGCGGCCGCTTCCGGCTTCGACATCGCGCCGAGCGCGAAGGCGATGAGGCAAAAGACGATCGCAAGCATCGCTTGCCAGGATGGTTTCAGCCAGTTCATGCCGGCCTCCCGCCCATGGCGCGGTCGACCAGGCGGCCGGCAATGCCGACCACCATCACCAGCAGCGCAGCGACCACGGAACCAGCGACCAGCGCCGACCAGATGTCGATCGTCTGGCTGTAATAGGCGCCGGACAAGAGCTTGGCCCCGATGCCGGCGACCGCGCCGGTCGGCAGTTCGCCGACGATGGCGCCGACCAGGCTTGCCGCCACCGCCACCTTCATCGAGGTGAACAGGAACGGCACCGAAGCCGGCACCCTCAGCTTCCAGAAGGTCTGCGAGCGGGAGGCGTTGTAGGTGTGCATCAGGTCGAGATGCATGAGCTCGGGCGAGCGCAGGCCCTTCACCATGCCGACAGCAACGGGGAAGAAAGAGAGATAGGTCGAGATCAGCGCCTTCGGGACCAGGCCGGTGATGCCGATCGCCGCCAGCACCACGATGATCATCGGCGCCACCGCCAGGATCGGGACGGTCTGCGAGGCGATGATCCACGGCATCAGGCTGCGGTCGAGCGTCGCCACATGCACGATGCCGACCGCGATGACGACGCCCAGCGCCGTGCCGAAGGCAAAGCCGAGCAGCGTCGAGGACAGCGTCACCCAGGCATTGTAGACGAGGCTGCGGTTCGAGGTGATCGACCGCAGGAAGGTGTTCTCGAAGAAGTTCACCGCCACCTGATGCGGCGCCGGCAGCGTCGGCTTCGGCTGCGACAGCGTCTTGCCGACGAATTCGACGGTGCCGGGGGTCTCGTTGGCCCTCTGGTCGAGATCGCGCTGGAAGGGCGCGTTGAGGATAACGGCGAAGACGTACCAGATCACCACCAGGCCGGCGAGGATGGTGGTGACGGGGATGATCTTGGAACGGAAGGAGTCCATCTAGCGCCGCCCTTCTCCTCTCCCCACCGGGGAGAGGGTGGCCGGAGCGAAGCGAAGGCCGGGCGCCTTCCTCTTCGTCATCCTAGGGCGAAGCAAGGAGCGGAGCGACGCGGCGCAGACCCTAGGATCCATACCGTTACCTAACCGCTCCGCAGCGGTGCAGAATATGGTTCCTGCGCCCGTGCTCGCATAGGCAGGTCTTCTTCTCGACCGCTTTGACCTTTCGGTCGACGTCACGGCATGGATCCTAGGGTCTGCGCACGCCGCTTCGCGCGTGCTTCGCCCTAGGATGACGAAGGCGTGGTTGGCCGCTCCCTTCACGCACGCCGCATCGCGGGCGCTCCGCCCTGGGACGACGAAGGCGCGGGCAGGCGCTCGCTCCTGACGGCGCTCAATCATCATAGCTGTGCCCGGCCCTCAACCCATCGCGCACGCGTGCTGCGATCGCCAGGAATTCAGGCGTCTCGCGGATGTCGAGCGGCCGCTTCCTGGGCAGCGTCGATTCGATGACGTCGGTGACGCGGCCCGGCCGCGGCGACATCACCACGATGCGCGTCGACAGATAGACCGCCTCGGGGATTGAATGGGTGACGAAGCAGATCGTCTTGTTGGTCCGCTCCCACAATTCCAGAAGCTGCTCGTTCAAATGGTCGCGCACGATCTCGTCGAGCGCGCCGAACGGTTCGTCCATCAGGAGCAAATCGGCGTCGAAAGCGAGCGCGCGGGCGATCGAGGCGCGCTGCTGCATGCCGCCGGAAAGTTGCCAGGGGTATTTCTTCTCGAAACCGGCGAGGTTGACCAGTTCCAGCGTGCGCTTGATGCGCTCCACCTGCTCTGCCTTGGAGAGGCCGATGATCTCCAGCGGCAGCGCCACATTGCGCTCGATCGTGCGCCACGGGAAAAGGGCGGCTGCCTGGAAGACATAGCCATAGGCGCGTTTCTCGCGCGCCTGCTCCGGCGTCATGCCGTTGACTGAGATCGCTCCCGAGGTTGGCTTCTCCAGATCGGCGATGACCCTGAGCAAGGTCGTCTTGCCGCAGCCGGAGGGGCCGATGAAGGAGACGAATTCGCCCTTGCCTATGGTGAGATCGACATTGGACAGCGCCTGCACCGGACCGTCATTGGTCTGGAAGGTGAGGCCGAGCTTGCTTGCCGAAACGACGGCTGGCGACTGTCCGATCATTGGCAGAAACCTGCCTTTCGCAGCCGCTGCCGCGCAGGATGAAATCCCGTTGCTTTTGCGTTGATGTTGTTTTCCACTCGTCCAGTCCCATTCGATCGACGCCCGGAGCTTTGCCGATGTCGCCTAAACCCACTTGTCATCTTATTCGCCCTGAAAGCACTTATGAAGGCAAGCAGGGGCTGAGCTATTTCGCCGGAATCGCCGCCGAGACCGTCGGCTCTTCCGGCATCTGCATGCATCTTCTCACCATGCCACCCGGCGCCCGCGCAAAGGCGCATATGCATGAGAACCACGAGACGGCGATCTATGTGCTCTCCGGCGAGGTCCACACCTGGTACGGCGACCGACTCGAGCATCATATCGTCGTCAAGGCCGGCGACCTCTTCTACATCCCCGCTGGCGTGCCGCATCTGCCCGCCAATCTGAGCGGCGCGCCTTCCTCGGCCGTCATTGCCCGCACCGATCCCAACGAGCAGGAGAGCGTTGTCCTGCTGCCGGAACTGGATGCCTTGGTTGCCTGAGGTCGACGGTATTGCCGTCATTTGCACCGGGAGACTTCTCCCATTGCATTGCCGTCCTGGTCGGTCACCACCAGCTTCTTCGCATTCTTTTTGCTGCGCTTGATGATGAACTTTGTCGGCGACTGCCCCTCTTCGCCTTCCGCCTCACATTTTGCTGTCACCACAAGCGAACCATCGGCCTGCACCTGCTTGTCGCTGAAGGTGCAGGCGCTGGCCGCAGTGATCAGCTCCTGGTCGGTCACAAGCAGCATCTGATCGGCGGCGACTTCCTGGCCGTTCCTGTTGATGCAGCCATACTTGTCGCCGTAAGGCTTGCTGAGGTCGATGCCGGCAGCAAAGGCCGAGCCTGCGGTCAGCAGCGAGGCAGCCGCGATTGCAAGATAGGGAGCCCGCACGCTCAAACTCCCGTCGCCGGAATGCCGGTGCGCTCCACCTGGCGTGGCGCGGAAATCTCCTTCCAGGTCGACAGCGCCCGGTTGACCGCGGCGTTCGGCTCGCGGGCGACGAACTCGCCATGGCCGATCTTGGCCTTGATATCAGCCTCTTCGATCGAGAGCTCGCCGCGCGAGAAGACGAAGCGCGGCAGGCCGGTCACCTCGAAACCTTCGAAGACATTGTAGTCGATCACCGACTGCTGCTTCTTTGCCGAGATCTTCTTCTTGCGCTTCGGATCCCAGACGACGATGTCGGCGTCGGCGCCTTCGACGATCGCGCCTTTCTTCGGATACATGTTGAGGATCTTGGCGATGTTGGTCGAGGTCACCGCCACGAACTCGTTCATCGTCAGCCGGCCGGTGTTGACGCCGGTGGTCCAAAGAATAGGCAAGCGGTCCTCGAGCCCGCCGGTCCCGTTCGGGATCTTGGTGAAGTCGCCCACGCCGTTGCGCTTCTGCTTGGTGGTGAAGGAGCAGTGGTCGGTCGCCACCACCTGCAGCGAGCCGGCCTGCAGGCCCGCCCACAGCGAATCCTGATGCCACTTGCTGCGGAAGGGCGGGCTCATCACACGCCGCGCCGCATGGTCCCAGTCCTTGTTGAAATATTCGGTCTCATCGAGCGTCAGGTGCTGGATCAGCGGCTCGCCGAACACCCGCATGCCCTTCTGGCGAGCGCGGCGGATGGCCTCGTGGCTCTGCTCGCAGGAGACGTGCACGACGTAGAGCGGCACGCCGGCCATGTCGGCGATCATGATGGCGCGATTGGTCGCTTCGCCCTCCACCTCCGGCGGGCGCGAATAGGCATGGCCTTCCGGCCCGTTGTTGCCGGCGGCAAGCAGTTTTTGCGAGAGGGCAGCGACCACGTCGCCATTCTCGGCGTGGACCAGCGGCAGCGCGCCGAGATCGGCGCAGCGCTGGAACGACGCATACATCTCGTCGTCGTCGACCATCAATGCGCCCTTATAGGCCATGAAGTGCTTGAACGAGGTGATGCCCCGGTCGACGACGGTCGCCATCTCGTCGAACACCTGCTTGCCCCACCAGGTGATCGCCATGTGGAAGGAATAGTCGCAGGCAGCCTTCGAGGTCTTGTTGTCCCACATCTGCAAGGCCTCGAGCAGCGACTGCTGCGGCGCCGGCAGGCAGAAGTCGACCACCATCGTCGTGCCGCCGGAGAGCGCCGCGCGCGTGCCGGATTCGAAATCGTCGGCCGAATAGGTGCCCATGAAAGGCATTTCGAGATGGGTGTGCGGATCGATGCCGCCCGGCATGACGTAGCAGCCCGTGGCGTCGAACTCATGATCGCCGTGCAGGTCCGAGCCGATGGCGATGATCTTGCCGTGGCTGAACACCACGTCGGCCTTCCACGTCCGGTCGGCGGTGACGACGGTGCCGTTCTTGATGACTTTGGTCATTCTCTTGTTCCCCTGATCTTTTCGCGCTTCTTTGCGAGCGGTGTTGCGAGATGGCGGATCTATCCGGTCATTCAACGATTCCCGCCGTCTCGACCACCGCGTGGAACAGCACGTCGGCGCCTGCCGCCGCCCATTCCTTGGAGATGTCCTCGGCCTCGTTGTGGCTGAGACCGCCGACGCAGGGGCACATGACCATGGTCGCCGGCGCGACCTTGGCCGCCCAGCAGGCGTCGTGGCCGGCGCCGGAAATGAGGTTCATGTGGCTGTAGCCCAGTTTTTCGGCCGCAGTGCGCACGCGCCCTACCAGCGTCGGATCGAAGGTCACCGGATCGAAATGGCCGACGGCCTCGACCGAGCATTTGACGCCGAGCGGCTCGCAGATCTTCGGCGCTTCCTTCTCGATGCGGGCGCGCATGCCGTCGAGCTTCGCCTGGTCCGGCGAGCGGATGTCGACGGTGAAGATCACCGTGCCCGGTAAAACATTGCGCGAATTGGGCGAGAACTTCACCTGCCCGACGCCGCCGACGGCGCCCGGCTGGTTTTCCATGGCGACCGTCTGCACCATTTCCAGGATGCGCGCCATGGCGAGACCGGCATTGACGCGCATGTTCATCGGCGTCGAGCCGGTATGCGCTTCCCTGCCGGTCAGCGTGAACTCGAGCCACCACAGGCCCTGGCAGTGCGTAACCACGCCGATCTGCTTGTTCTCGGCTTCGAGGATCGGTCCCTGCTCGATGTGGTACTCGAAATAGGCGTGCATCTTGCGCGCGCCGACCTTCTCGTCGCCGACCCAGCCGATCCGCCTCAGCTCGTCGCCGAAGGTTAGGCCGTCGAGGTCCTTGCGGGCATAGGCGTAGTCCTGGGTATGCACGCCTGCGAACACGCCCGACGCAAGCATGGCCGGCGCGAAACGGGCGCCTTCCTCGTTCGTCCAGTTGGTGACGACGATCGGATGCTTCGTCTTGATGCCGAGATCGTTGAGCGAGCGCACCACCTCCAGGCCGGAGAGCACGCCGAGCACGCCGTCATATTTGCCGCCGGTCGGCTGGGTATCGAGGTGGGAGCCGACATAGACCGGCAGCGCGTCCGGATCGGTGCCGGGTCGCGTCATGAACATGGTGCCCATCTGGTCCACGCCCATGGTGAGCCCGGCCTCGTCGCACCAGGACTTGAACAGCTCGCGGCCCTGCTTATCGGAATCGGTGAGCGTCTGGCGATTGTTGCCGCCGGCAATGCCGGGGCCGATCTTCGCCATCTCCATGATGGAATCCCACAAACGGTCTGAATTCACTCGCAGATTCTCGCCGGGGGCGGCCATTCAAAGTCCTCTCATTTCATGTCACCGATCGGACGGCGGTTCCCGACGCCGCCCGACCGGTTGAAGCAGTTTAGTCTATCGAGCGCAGAACGTCCCGAACATGGTCGATCAGTTCGTTGATCTGGCCCTTGGTGATGATCAGCGGCGGCGACAGCGCGATGATGTCGCCGGTGGTGCGGATCAGCGCGCCGCGCTCGAATGCCTTGACGAAGGCCGAGAAGGCCCGCTTGGTCGGGCTACCGGGGATCGGCGCCAGCTCGATCGCGCCGATCAGGCCGATGTTTCTGACATCGATGACATGCGGCTCGCCCTTCAGCGAATGCAGCGCGTCTTCCCAGTAAGGCGCGAGTTCTTCGCCACGCGTCAGCAGGCCTTCTTCCTTGTAGGTGTCCAAAGTGCCCAACGCCGCGGCGCAGGCGATCGGATTGCCCGAATAGGTGTAGCCGTGGAAGAACTCGATCATGTGTTCCGGACCGGTCATGAAGGCGTCGTGGATCTCCTTCTTCACGAACACCGCGCCCATCGGTATTACGCCGTTGGAAACGCCCTTTGCCGTGGTCATGATATCCGGCGTGACGCCGAAATAATCCGCCGCGAACGGCGCGCCGAGACGGCCGAAGCCGGTGATCACTTCATCGAAAATCAATAATATGCCGTGCTTCGTGCAGATTTCCCGAAGTTTCTGCAGATAGCCCTTCGGCGGCAGGATGACGCCGGTGGAACCCGCGACCGGCTCGACGATGACGGCGGCGATGGTCGAAGCATCATGCAGCGCGACGAGGCGTTCCAGCTCGTTCGCCAGCTCCGCGCCATGTTCCGGCACGCCCTTCGAGAAGGCATTCTTCTCCGGCAGGTGCGTGTGCGGCAAGTGGTCGACGCCGCCGAGCAGCGTGCCGAACATCTTGCGGTTGCTGACGATGCCGCCGACCGAGATGCCGCCGAAATTGACGCCGTGATAGCCGCGCTCGCGGCCGATCAGCCGGGTGCGCGAGCCCTCGCCCCTGGCGCGGTGATAGGCGATCGCCATCTTGAGCGCGGTCTCGACCGATTCCGAGCCGGAATTGGTGAAGAAGACATGGTCCATGCCCTTCGGCGCGATGTCGACCAGACGATTCGCCAGCTCGAACACGATCGGGTGGCCCATCTGGAAGGCCGGCGCATAGTCGAGCTCCGCCGCCTGGCTCTGGATCGCTTCGGTGATCTTCGGCCGGCAGTGGCCGGCGTTCACGCACCACAGGCCGGCGGTGCCGTCGAGCACCTTGCGGCCGTCGCTTGTCGTGTAATGCATGTCCTTCGCGGACACAAACATGCGTGGCGCCTGCTTGAACTGCCGGTTTGCCGTGAACGGCATCCAGAATGCGCTGAGATCGTTCGGCGTGACTTTCAGCCGGTTGGACATGACCAAGACTTCCCCTTGTAACCTGTTTCGGTGAGGCCAACGCTTGGTCTTCGCTGCGTTTTCGTGCTACGCAAATTTTTGACCGATTGGACAAACGTTAGCACCGCCATGTGGGCGGTCAAGGGATTACTAACGGAAATGCGGCATCGGAAGCGCGCTCCACAGGCCAAGGAAAAACTGGTCCAGAGAATTGGTCCAGATCGCGCGCACGGCAAAGTTTTGCGGGGGTGACGGCGACGATGGAAGGTTCAGCGCCCCGCCGCACCCGCATCCAGCAGGAAAAGCGCGAGCTGATCCTGGAAGCCGCGCTCGAAGTCTTCTCAACCAACGGTTTCCGCGGCTCGACCATCGACCAGATCGCCGAGGCCGCCGGCATGTCGAAGCCGAACCTTCTCTATTACTTCCGCCGCAAGGAAGACATTCACGAGACGCTGATGCAGCGGCTGCTCGACACCTGGCTGGCGCCGCTGCGCGAACTCGACGACATCGGCGACCCGATGACCGAACTTAAAAGCTATATCCGCCGCAAGCTCGAAATGGCGCGCGATTTTCCGCGCGAAAGCCGGCTCTTCGCCAACGAGATCCTGCAGGGCGCGCCGCGCATCATGCCGATGCTGGAGGGCGAGTTGAAGACGCTGGTCGACGAGAAGGCCGCCGTCATCAAGGGATGGATGCGCGCCGGCAAGATCGCCCGCACCGACCCCTGGCACCTGATCTTCTCGATCTGGGCGACGACGCAGCATTATGCCGATTTCGATGTCCAGGTCCGCGCCGTGCTCGGCCCCGATCGCGGCGGCGAAGGCCGCTTCGAGGACGCCGCGCGCTTCCTGGAGCAACTGTTCCTCGACGGGCTGAAGCCGAAGGGCTGAGCCGGAACCCGTCAGGCGCTGCGCTTCTTGACAGGCTGCGCTTCGAGCAGCTTCTTCAGCTTGGCGACCGAATTCTGCTCGGGCAACGGCGTGTAGACGATCAGCCGCATGTCCGAGCCGTCGTCGATCGACAGGCTCATATGCTCGAATGCCATCGCGCCGGCGCTGGGATGGCGGACATGCTTCACCCCCGTCAGCCTTCGCGCCACGTCCCGCCTTGGCCACCAATCCCGGAACTCCGGGCTTGAGCGCATCATCAGCGCGATCAGCCGCTCGAAATCCGGATCGCCGACATATTTGGCGCTCTCGGCGCGAAAAGAAGCGAGCACCACGCGCGCGCGCGCTTCCCAGTCGACCAGCAGCCGGCGGTGGTGCGTGCTGGTGAACACCAGGTGCACGATGTTGCGCGCATCGCCCTCCAAGAGGCCATAGTCGCCGAACACGGCCGCCGCCGCATCGTTCCAGGCCAGCACGTCCCAGCGCCGGCCAACGACATAGGCCGGCTGCAGGACGAGGTTCTCCAGCATGTGCAGCAGCGTCCCGTCGACTTTTTCGGGCGACGCCGCGCGCCGCTCGGGCTGCTGTCGACCGGCGAGGATGAACAGATGCCGCTTCTCGATGGCGTCGAGGCGCAATGCCTCCGAGAGCGCCGTCAGCACTTCCGCCGAGGGCCGCACGTCCCTGCCCTGCTCCAGCCAGGTGTACCAGGTGGTGCCGACACCGGCGATCATCGCCACTTCCTCGCGCCTCAGCCCGGGCGTGCGCCGCCTGGCGCCGGTCGCGATGCCGATGTCGGCGGGCGACAGCCTCTCGCGGCGCGAGCGCAGGAAGGCGCCGAGCTCGTGGCGGCGGCTGTCATCGGGGGATTGGGTCACGGCATCCATGACATTATTATAGCAGTATTGATACCAGGATAAAGTTTGAACTGTTTGGGATGCGCGCCGCGCCCCATCTTGCGTTCAGAGCAACACAAGGAGGCTCTGAACATGGAACCCAAGGACAAAACCGTTCTCGTCACCGGCTCGACCGACGGCGTCGGCCGCGTGGTCGCCGAAAGACTCGGCGCCGCCGGCGCCCGCGTGCTGGTGCACGGCCGCGACGAAGGCCGGGGCAAGGATGTGGTGGCCGCCATCGTAGCAAAGGGCGGCAAGGCCGAATTTCTCGCCGCCGACCTCGCTTCGCTTGCCGAAGTGCGCGGCCTTGCCGAAGCCGTGCGCGAAAGAACCGACCGGCTCGATGTTTTGATCAACAATGCCGGCGTCGGCACCGGCGGCCAGGGCGCCAAAAGGCAGGTGAGCGCCGACGGCTATGAGCTGCGCTTCGCCGTCAACTATCTCGCCGGCTTCCTGCTGACTTCCGAGTTGCTGTCGCTGCTCAAGGCCAGCGCCCCGGCGCGCATCGTCAATGTCGCCTCGGCCGGCCAGCAGGCGATCGACTTCGACGACGTCATGCTGACCCATGGCTATAGCGGCGTGCGCGCCTATTGCCAGAGCAAGCTGGCGCAGATCCTGTTCACTATCGACCTGGCCGAACAGCTCGAGGGCTCCGGCGTCACCGTCAACGCGCTCCATCCGGCAAGCTACATGGACACGACGATGGTCCGGCAAGCAGGCGTCACGCCATGGAGCTCGGTGGAGACCGGCGCCGACGCCATTGTCAACCTCGCCGCCTCACCGGCGCTCGAAGGCCGCAGCGGCCTCTATTTCGACGGCCAGCGGGAATCGCGCGCCGATGCACAGGCCTATGACGAAAAGGCCCGCCGCCGGTTGCGGGACCTCAGCCTCGACGTGACCGGACAATCCTCCACGAAGTCCAGGAAACAGCACTCATGAGCGAGACTATCGAACACTGCGTGATCATCGGCGGCTCGTCCGGCATCGGCCTTGCCACGGCAAAGCGGCTGGTCAGCCCCACAATGAAAGTGACGATCACCGGCCGCAACGAGGAAAAGCTGAAGAGCGCCTGGAAGAGCCTTGGCGGCACCGTCGGCAAGGCTGCATTCGACGCGACCGAACCGGACGAGGTGCGGCGCTTCTTCACCGATCTCGGCCCATTCGATCATCTCGTGCTTGCGGCAAGCGGCGGCAAGGGTCTGGGGCCATTCGCAACGCTGGACCTCACCGATATCGGCAGCGGCGTCGACGAAAAGGTCCGGCCGCAGCTGGCCTGCCTGCAGGCGGCGCTGCCGACCTTGAACATAGCCGGATCGGTCACCTTCATTTCAGCCGTCTCGGCACAGCTCGCGGCGCCCGGCATCGCCGGCATCGGCGCCATCAACGGAATGCTGCTCACCGTAGCGCCGATCCTGGCGGTCGAGCTGAAGCCGCTGCGCGTTAATGTCGTGGCGCCGGGTGTGATCGATACGCCCTGGTGGGATTTTCTGCCGGACGAGCAGCGGCAGGCTGTCTTTGCCGAGTACGCGGGCAAGACGCCAGTCGGTCGCATAGGCCGCGCCGAGGACGTCGCCGCGGCAATAGCCTTCCTGGTCTCCAACGGCTTCATGACCGGCCAGGTCCTGACCTGCGACGGCGGCCTGCGCTTTGCCGCCTGAATAGTTAATTGGAAATCAGGCCGGGCAAGAAGGCCAGCACCATCAGCCCGGCGACAACCGCATACCAGACAATCAGGTGGATCGCCTTCATCAGCGGGCGGCCCACTTCGCGTGCCCGCTTCGGGCGAAGCGGATCGTACATCACGTTGACCGGCGCGCCGACATTCCTGGTCGTTCTGTTGACGGGCAGATGCGACTCGAAACGCCACGCCTTACCCTGTCGGTCGGCGAATTCGATGACCGGCGTGTCCGGCCCGTCGCTCGACTTGTCGATGCTTATCACCTTGCCTGTGGCAAAGGCGCCGCGACGCTTGAGCACGATGTCGCCATAGGTCTGTATGGCGACCAGCACCAGGAAGAAGAGGCCGCACAGGAAACACCAGATCTGGATGTCGCTTGGGTGCCCGCCAAAGGCTTCGGCAATTGCCCGGAACGGAAACAGCGCCTGATGGAAGGCTTCCGAAACGCGTGCCCAGAATGCAGTCCAGCTCTGCTCCATAGCCGCCCTACCCGCGCCAACCCCCAGCTTTCATACAGCACAATCGCGACAGAGCGATTACGCGCGGCCGCAAATTACGCCGAACCGGACAGCCGGTGGTCACAGAAAGCGCGCGATCAGCGCCAGGAACCCGCCGGCCAAAGCAACATTGCTGACGACGCCATTGATGCGGGATGCACGATCCGGTCCCTGATGGTCCCAGAAATTGTGGAACATCGGCGTCGCGACAACGAGGAACAGGATCAGGGCTGCTGCCGCAGGCGCCGTCCATATGCCGGCAATCACCAGCGCACCGGCGACGACCTGCAGCGCAATGCCCAGACACAGGGCAAGCCCGGCCTGTGGCACACCGCGCGCAGCCATCAACGATGCGACCAGCTTTCTGTTCTGGATGTTGCGCAGGCCGGCAAAAACGAAAGCGCCGCCAAGCAGCAGCCGCGCTCCGACCAGAATCTCATTCTGAAAATTCTCAAACATGCCATTGATCCCAAAAATGAAAAAGCGTGGGCCTTCGAAAGGCCCACGCTGTCGATAGATAAACTCAGGCAGCCTTGGCGGCCGGCATCGGATGGATGGCGTGGAATGGGATGCACAGCCGGTTCCAGGTGTTGATCATGCCGAGCGCGACCGAGAGCTTGACCAGTTCCTCTTCCGAAAAATGCTCGAGCGTGCGGGCGTAGAGTTCGTCCGATACGCCGTTGTCGGCAATCAGCGTCACGGCCTCGGTCCAGGCGAAGGCGGCGCGCTCGCGCTCGGAAAACAGCGGCGATTCCTTCCAGGCGGCGACGAGATAGAGCCGGGTTTCGCTCTCGCCGTCGCGCCGCGCCTCACGGCTGTGCATCTCGACGCAATACGAGCAGCCATTGATCTGCGAGGCCCTAAGCTTGATCAGGTGCAGCAGGCTCACTTCCAGCCCGCATTCGTCGACGGCCTTGTTGAGCGCCGACACCGCCTTCATGATCTCTGGCGCCTTGGCGAAAAATTGCAGTCTCGATTTCATCGTCTTTCCTTCCAGGTTTGGGTGGGTTTGGAGTTGGGTTCAGATCTGCTTGGGCGGACCGGATTTCTGCGGCCGCTGGTGGCGCTCGACGAAGGCGCAGCTTGCGGCGATCGTGCGCGGATCAGCGTCGTTCATGAAATCGGCAACGATGTCGGAAAGCCTTGCCTCGGCGAGGGCTGCGCGATAGGCGCGCTCCGCCTTCAGCATCGCCGCATTGATGCCGCAGGGCTTCACGTAAGCCGACGCATCGAGCTTGACCGGGCCACGCTGGCGGATTTCGCCGCAACGAAAAGCAGGCTCCCGTCCCTCGACGGCCAGCACGATATCAAGCAGCGTGATTTGTTCTGCCGCTCGCGCCAGCCTGTAACCGCCCGCCGGCCCCGGCACCGATTCCAGGATACGCGCCGTCGTGAGCTGATTGAGATGTTTCAACAGATAGCTCGGCGACAGGCCGAAGGCTTCGGCCATCGCGGCGCCCGACATGGTACTGTTATCGTCGATGCCGGCAAGCATGGCGGCACAATGGATCGCCGCTTCGACGCCCTCTCCCAGCTTCATGCTCTGTCACTCGTATTCATGGATAGTTTTTATCATGGATATTTTTTATCCGCAATAGTGAGAGCGAAAAACGGCGCCGGAAAGCGCCGCTTCCTTTGAATGCCTGCCCTACTCCGCCGCCGCCTTGGCCATCGGATTGTTCGGGTGCGTCGTCCAGTTGGCGTAGGTCGGCGACACCGGCTTGCCGGTGCGCTGGTCCATCGAGCCCGCCGCCAGCGGCTCCATGGTGATGCAGCCTTCCACCGGGCAGACATTGACGCAGAGGTTGCAGCCGACGCATTCGGCCTCGATCACCTCGAAATGCCGGAGACCGTCGACCATCGAGGTGATCGCCTGGTGCGAGGTGTCCTCGCAGGCGATGTGGCAGCGGCCGCACTTGATGCAGGCATCCTGGTCGATATGCGCCTTGGCGACATAGTTGAGGTTGAGATACTGCCAGTCGGTGACGTTGGGCGTGGCGCGGCCGATGATGTCGGAGAGCGAGGCATGGCCCTTCTCGTCCATCCAGTTCTCTAGGCCGGCGATCATTTCCTGCACGATCTTAAAGCCGTAGGTCATCGCCGCCGTGCAGACCTGCACGTTGCCGGCGCCGAGCGCCATGAATTCGGCGGCGTCGCGCCAGGTGGTGATGCCGCCGATGCCGGAGATCGGCAGACCGTGCGTTTCTGTATCGCGCGCGATCTCGGCCACCATGTTCATGGCGATCGGCTTCACCGCCGGGCCGCAATAGCCGCCATGCGAGCCCTTGCCGTCGATGGTCGGCTGCGGCGCGAAGCTGTCGAGGTCGACGCCGGTGATCGAATTGATGGTGTTGATCAGCGACACCGCGTCGGTGCCGCCGGCCTTCGCCGCGCGGGCCGGCTTGCGGATATCGGTGATGTTGGGCGTCAGCTTGGTGATGACCGGCATGCGCGTGTACTGCTTGCACCAGCGCACCACCATCTCGATATATTCCGGCACCTGGCCGACCGCCGAGCCCATGCCGCGCTCGCTCATGCCGTGCGGACAGCCGAAATTGAGCTCGATGCCGTCGGCGCCGGTCTCCTCGACCAGCGGCAGGATCGCTTTCCAGCTCTCCTCGACGCAAGGCACCATGATCGAGGCGACCAGCGCCCGATCCGGCCAGTTCATCTTCACCTGCTTCATCTCGCGCAGATTGGTCTGCAGGTCGCGGTCGGTGATCAGCTCGATGTTGTTAAGGCCGAGCAGGCGGCGGTCGGCGCCCCAGATCGCGCCGTAGCGCGGGCCGTTGACGTTGACGACCGGCGGGCCTTCTTCGCCCAGCGTCTTCCACACCACGCCGCCCCAGCCCGCCTTGAAGGCGCGCTCGACATTGTAGGCCTTGTCGGTCGGCGGCGCCGAGGCCAGCCAGAACGGATTGGGCGACTTGATGCCGACGAAAGTGTTGCGGATGTCTGCCATGCTCATGCCCTCCCGTTAGAGGTCAGCGCCCGGTGGATGCTCTCGGCGGCGTCGCGCCCTTGCGCCACGGCCGAGACCGTCAGGTCGTCGCCGCCGAAGATGCAGTCGCCGCCCGCCCAGACTTTGGCCAGCGAGGTGCGGCCTTCGGCGTCGACCTTGATGCGGCCGGCCTCGAGCTCGATCGAGGCGACGCTGCCGTTGAGCACCGCGGACGTGAAACTCTGGCCGATCGCCTTGAACACCTGATCGGCGGCGAGCGTCAGCGTCTCGCCGGTGCCGGCAAGCTTGTCGCCGTCGATCGCGGTGTATTCGAGCTCGATTGCCGACACCTTGCCGTTCTCGGCAATGACGCGCTTCGGCTGCAGCCAGTGGCGGATGGTGACGCCGTTGGCGGCGGCGAGATCCTGCTCGAAGCCGGAGGCGTTCATGTGCTCCTGCCCGCGCCGGTAGCAGATCGTCACCTCTTCGGCGCCGAGCAGTTTCGACTGCACCGCGGCGTCGATCGCCGTCATGCCGCCGCCGATGACGACGACGCGCCGGCCGACCGGCAGGCTGCCGAGATCGCTCGCCTGCCTGAGTTCGGCGATGAACTCGACGGCGTTGGCGACACCGGACGCCTCCTCGCCGTCGGCGCGCAGCGCATTGATGCCGCCAAGGCCGAGGCCGAGGAACACCGCGTCGTAGTTGCGGATCAGGTCGGAGAGCTGGAAGTCGCGGCCGAGCGCCTTGCCGTTCTGGATGTCGATGCCGCCGATCGAGGTGACATAGTCGACTTCCGCCTGGGCGAAATCGTCGACGCTCTTATAGGCCGCGATGCCATATTCGTTGAGACCTCCCGCCTTGGGCCGCGCCTCGAGGATCGTCACGTCATGGCCGTGGCGGGCAAGACGATGCGCCGCCGCGAGACCCGCAGGCCCGGCGCCGACCACCGCGACCGTTTTTCCAGTCGGTTCGGCGCGCTTGTAGAACTGCTTGTCCTCGTCCATCGCGACATCGGTGGCGTAGCGCTGCAGCCGGCCGATCTGCACCGGCTTACCTTCCGCAACCTCGCGCACGCAAACCTCTTCGCAGAGCGTCTCGGTCGGGCAGACGCGGGCGCACATGCCGCCGAGGATGTTCTGGTCGAAGATCGTCTTGGCCGAGCCGAGCGGATTGCCTGTCGCGATCTGCCGGATGAACAGCGGGATGTCGATCGACGTCGGGCAGGCATTCATGCACGGGGCGTCGTGGCAGAAATAGCAGCGATCGGCCTCGACCAGCGCCTCGTGATGGTCGAGCGGCGGATGCAGATCGGAGAAATTGTCGGCATATTGCTCGGAAGACAGCCGGCCGCCGGCGATGCCTTCGATGAAATGACCAGTCGCCATTCCAGTTCCCCTTGTTGTCGTTTTGGGGAAGGCTAGCACGTTTTATTTTTTTATCAATTGGTCAATTTTCGGCCAAACCACTGGAATGGCTCGATAAAAACATGATTGTTATACTCATGTTATAGCGCCGACTGCGACAGCCGACGGCTCGCTGACTGCGATCCTGTGGCCATGGATCGACCTGATCTCGTCGGCGACCAGTTCCTGCAATCGCCACAGATTGCGGTCATGGATGCCGAACGTCTCGAGGTGGCTGACGGTGTTGTAGAGATATTCGGCGCCCGAGCCGACATGGCCGCAGGCGCGCGCCAGTATCTTTGCCACCCTTTCCAGCGGCTGCCTGAGCGACGTGCCCCTGCCGGTCACGCCGACCCAGAAACCAAGCGCTCGCAAGGATCCCTGCGTCGTGCGCACCGGAACCCATCTGACCGAGCTGACGGCCTCGTGGTCGTCGATCTCACGCCGCAGCAGCCTTTCGATCTGGGCGGTCTTTTCGCCGTCCGGCAGGCGGTAGATGACGCCATCGCATCGGCCGCCCCGTTCCAGCGCCATCATCAATCCAGGCTGCTCGCGGCTGCCGCGCCAGCGTTGTATGTCGAGGCAGAATGAACGGTGCCAGCCATGCGCGGCGGCACGCCGCTGCTCGACGGACTCGAAGGCCGGTTTCCAGATCAATGAGCCATAGGCGAACACCCACAGCGGACCTTCGTCGGCTTCGCCGGACAGGCGCGAGGCGAGCACTCCGAAATCATCGTCGTCCAACTGCGCCCAGCTGCCGTCGGGGCCAGGATCGACCTCCTCCCGGTGGCACAGCGCGACAAGCTCCGGCGTGAGCGACATTCGACGCAATGGAAAAAGAACCCCTCTTTGACGCCAGCAAAATCGAAAATCGCATGACACGCAAGATCAAGGTTTCCTACGCCTTGCCGTTCGCGATTTCTGGTCCAGATGTCGGATTTCTGTCGCCGAGATCGTCCTAGGATGGATCGAACCGCGATTGCTGCCTGAACCGGTAAGGAGACCGACCATGCCGAAATCCCCGCAACCTTTCTTCTGGTATGAACTTTTGACCACCGACCTCGACGCCGCCGAGACCTTTTACACCGCCGTCGTCGGCTGGAGGGCCGAGCCCTTCGACCAGGCGCCGGGCATGCCGCGCTACATCGTGATGAATTCCAGCGTGCGCGGCGTCGGCGGGCTGATGACGCTGCCGGAAGACGCCGCCAAGATGGGCATGCCGCCGGCCTGGCTCGGCTATATCTACACCAGGGATGTCGACGCCTCGACGAAGGCTTTGCAGGAGGCGGGCGGCGCTGTCCACCGCGCGCCGGACGACATTCCCGGCGTCGGCCGCTTCGCCGTCGTCGCCGATCCTCAAGGGGCGACCTTCATGTTCCTGCAGCCCAACCAGCCCGAGCAGCCGCCGGTGCCTGCCACCACGCCCGGCCATATCGGCTGGCACGAACTCTACACTTCGGACTGGAAGGCGGCTTTCGACTTCTATTCAGGCCAGTTCGGCTGGGAGAGCGCCGGCCAATTCGACATGGGCGAGATGGGCATCTACCAGACCTTCGGCGCCGGCCCGGAATCGGGCGGCGGCATGATGAACAAGCCGCCGCAGATTTCGGTCCCGGTCTGGCTGTTCTACTTCAACGTCGATGCCATCGACGCCGCCGCCAAGCGCGTCACCGACAATGGCGGCAAGGTGCTGATGGGGCCGATGGAGGTGCCGAGCGCGCAATGGGTGGTCCAGTGCCAGGACCCGCAAGGCGCGCATTTCGCGCTGCTGGCTCCGGTGCGGTGACAAATGGCGAAGCCGGCGGCAACAGCCGACCTCGTCCTCGTCGCAGTGGGAAGCGGATGGAAAGCCAATTGCTTGGCTTTCCATCCGACGAAAGCCGGCAGGACATATAGGGACGTTGTCTCGCCGACCTTTGGCTGTTGAGATTACTCCGGCGTCAGCACCGCCACCTTGAGATCGGCCTTCTTCGCGCCACTGAGCTGCACGGTGGCCGGGCCGGCGGACAGCTTGAAGCGCACGCTCTTGCGAATTCCCGGGCAGGTCTTCACGCCGCTGAAACCCGTCGACTTCACGGCCCGGCCGTTCTGCACGACATCGATCCAGGCCTCGTCGGACAGGCTGAGCTGGAGTTCGCCTTCAGCGGGCACGATGACGCTTGCCGTCGCGCCGAAGGTGCCGGCCGCCGGCGCGCGCGCCGGCGGCACCTCAAAGCTGATCGTATCGACAGCCACAAGTGCGAAATCCATCGCTTGACCGACTGTCAGGTCAGCGCCGGACTGCGCCGCGGGCGCCGCCGGAAAGAGGGCCTGCTCGCGTGTCACCGGCCATTTGAATGCGTCACAATCGGCGCCGCCGGCCATGGCGAAGCTCGTGCCTGCAAGGAGTGCGAAGAGGCTGATGACGACTTTTTTCATGGCAAAGGCAACCCGCATGGTTTGATGTCTCCGCACATCAATACAACCATAGAGATACTAATGCAACCATAGAGAGAGAAAATCCGGGACGAAACTGAAACGATTTCCGGTCACCGATTGTTGATGGCAGGCCATGGGAACTGAGTGGTCCGCTGCCGCACGATAATTATGTGGCCGGTGCGGACGGGTAAATGGAGTTTGCATGAAGCTTTTCGAAAGCCTCGCCCTATACCGCCCGCAGGTGCTGGGCGTGCTCCGTATCATGACGGCGTTGCAGTTCATCGAGCACGGCACCCAGAAACTGTTCAATTTTCCTGCTGGCGCCCATGCCGAGGCGCTGACCGGCCTTGCGCTGACGACCGGGATCCTCGAATTTGCCGGCGGCGTGCTGTTGGCACTGGGGCTTTTCACGCGCCCGGTGGCATTGCTGCTCTGCGGCGAGATGGCGATTACCTATTTCATGGCCCACATGCCGCGCAACTTCTTCCCCGTCAACAACGGCGGCGACGCAGCCATCCTGTTCTGCTTCATTTTTCTCTACCTGTTCTTTGCCGGTCCTGGCTCGTTCGCGCTGGACAATCGCGGCACCGCCAAAGCGTGATGGCAGCATGCGCGCCTCGCTTCAGGCGCGCATCCGCTCGAATTTGGCGTCGAACAGAGGCGCCGGCTGGACCCGCGCCGCATGGCGCTTGCCGAGGATCTCGATCTCGAAGCCGTCCGGCTCGTCGGCGATCTCCTTCGGCACATAACCCATTGCGACCGATTTCTTCGAATGATGAGCGTAGCCGCCGGACGTAACCCAGCCGCGCACGGCGCCGTCATGCCAGATCGCCTCGTCGCCGATGACATCGGCATCGGCGGCGTCGACGATGAAGGCGCGCAGCCTGAGCTTGCCGCCCTGCTTGCGCTCGGCGAGCGCCGCTTCCTTGCCGATGAAGTCGGCTTCCTTGCCATAGGCGACGAAACGGTCGAGCCCCGCCTCGACCGGCCCGTAGATCGGGCGGTATTCGCGCGCCCATGAGCCGTAGTTCTTCTCGAGCCTGAGCGCATTGAGCGCGCGCGAGCCGAACAGGCCGATGCCGAACGCCTCGCCTGCGTTGATCAGCGCCTGGTAGGCGGCGCGCTGATATTCCGGCGCCACCCAGATCTCGTAGCCGAGATCGCCGGTATAGCTGACCCGGCCGACCAGGCACGGCGCCATGCCGATATCCATTCTTGCAAAAGCCATGAACGGAAAGGCAGCGCTGGAGACGTCGGCACGGGTGACCTTGGCCAGCACCTCCTTCGCCCTCGGCCCTGCGATGGCGAGGCCGGTGTGCTTCTGTCCCAACGCCTCGATGCGCACCGAGCCATCCTTTGGCAGATGCGTCTCGAACCAGCGCATGTGGTACTGCTCGGCGACGCCGGAACCGGCGATGAACCACTCGCCCTCTCCGCAATTGGCCAGCGTGAAATCGCCGATCAGCTTGCCGTCCTGCTTCAGCATCGGCGCCAGCGTCATGCGGCCAGGCTTGGGCAGCTTGCAGGCGAGGATGCGGTCGAGCCAGGCGGCCGCCCCCTCGCCCGTCACCCTGTATTTGGCGAAGCTTGAAATCTCCGCCAAGCCAACGCCATTGCGAACGGCGGCAACCTCCTTCGCGACATGATCGAAGTCGGTCGAACGCCGCCACGAGAACTCGTCGCTGACGCCTTCGGGCGCATACCAGAGCGGCACCTCCAGCCCGTAAGCCACGCCCCATTGCGCGCCCTTGGCCGACAAAGTGTCGTAGACCGGTGTCGTCTTGAGCGGACGGCCGGCGGGCAGTTCTTCATTCGGAAAGCGGATCGAGAAGCGCCGCGAATAATTCTCGCGCACCTTGGCGTTGGTGTAGGCCATCGTCGCCCAGTCGCCGTAGCGCGCCACGTCCATCGCCCAGATGTCGGCGCCGGGGTCGCCCTCGATCATCCAGTTGGAGAGCGCCAGCCCGACGCCGCCGCCTTGAGAAAACCCCGCCATGACGCCGCAGGCGACCCAGTAGCCCGGCAGGCCGCGCACCGGGCCGACCAGCGGATTGCCGTCCGGGGCGAAGGTGAACGGGCCGTTGATGATCTGCTTGATGCCGGTCTTCTGGAAGGCCGGAAAATGGCGGAAGCCGACCTCCAGCGACGGCGCGATGCGGTCGATGTCCGGCTCCAGCAGCTCATGGCCGAAGTTCCACGGTGTGGAGAACTCGGACCAGACCTTGTTGGCCCTCTCGTAGGTGCCCATCAACATGCCGCCGCGCTCCTGGCGCAGATAGAGCTCGCCGTCGAAATCGACCGCATGGATGATCTCGGTGCCGGTCTTACGGTTCCAGTCGGCGACCTCCGGCATGTCCTCGGTGATCAGGTACATGTGCTCCATGGCGAGCACCGGCAGCTCCAGCCCGACCATGCGGCCGACTTCGCGCGCCCATAGCCCGCCGGCATTCACGACATGCTCGGCCACCACCTCGCCCTTGTTGGTGATGACGCGCCACAGGCCGTCGGCCCGGCGCACGATGTCCTCGACCTTGGTGAAGCGCTCGACCTCGGCGCCGAGCTTCCGCGCCGCCTTGGCATAGGCATGCGTGACGCCCGACGGATCGAGATGGCCGTCCTCCTTGTTGCGCACCGCGCCGACGAATTGCTTTGGGTCGATGAGCGGCATCAGCTCGGCCGCTTCATTTGCCGAGATCACTTCGAGGTCGATGCCGAGATAGCGGCCCTTCGAGACCACGCCGCGCAGCCAGTCGAGCCGCGCCTCGGTCGCCGCCAACAAGACGCCGCCGGTGAGATGCACGCCGGTCGCCTGGCCGGAAAGTTCCTCAATCTCCTTGTAGAGCGAGATCGTGTATTTCTGCAGCTTGGCGACGTTGGGATCGCCGTTGATGGTATGCATGCCGCCGGCCGCGTGCCAGGTCGAGCCCGAGGTCAGCTCATCACGCTCCAGCAGCACGACATCTGTCCAGCCGTGGCGGGCGAGATGGAACAGCACCGAGCATCCGACGACACCGCCGCCAATGACCACGACCTTTGCATGCGACTTCATGGGTTCTTCTCGTTATTTCAGTGAGTTGAGAGAATGAAATGAATCAGGATGGAAAGCTGTTCCCTCACGGCTCTCCCTGCCCGATCGCTTCCTTGCGGCGCGCGATATAGGCTTCGAGCGCCTCGCGCACGGCGGAGTCCACGGCCGGCTCAACATATTCCTCCAGCGCCTTTTTCCACAGCCGCGTCGCGCGCGCCGTCGTGTCAAGCGCGCCGGCCTCCTGCCAGGCTTCGTAGTTCTGCCAGTTGGAGAGCATCGGCTGGTAGAAGGCGGTGGCATATCGTTCCAGCGTATGCGGCTCGCCGAAGAAGTGGCCGCCGGTCGACACCGCCCCCAGCGCCTCCACCGCAAGCTCGGCCTCATCGACCACGATCGGCCGCAGGAACTCCATCATGTGCTGCATCATCTCGACATCGATAATGAGCTTCTCGAACGATGCCGTCAGCCCGCCCTCCTGCCAGCCGGCGGCGTGGTAGACGAGATTGCCGTGGCCGAGCACGGCGCCCCACAGCGCCATCAACGTCTCATAAGCGCCTTGCGCGTCGGCGGCGTTCGAGGCCGAGCCCGGCGTGGTGCGGTACGGCAGGTTGTAGCGCCGCGCCAATTGCCCGGAGGCGATGTTGGCCTTGGTGTTTTCGGGTGTGCCGAAGGCCGGCGCGCCGGACTTCATGTCGACGTTGGAGGTGAAGGCGCCGTACATCACCGGTGCGCCGGGGCGCACGAGCTGCGTCAGCACGATTCCGAACAGCGCCTCGGCATTCTGCTGCGCCAGCGCGCCGGCCAGCGTCACCGGGCTCATCGCCCCCATCAGCGTGAACGGCGTCACCGCCACCGACTGGCCGTATTCGGCCATGGTCATCAGCCCCTCGGCCATCATCTCGTCGAAGCGGCGCGGCGAGTTGACCGAGATGATGGTGGTGACGCCGGGATCCTGGCCGATCTGGTCGAGCGTCAAGCCACGCGCAATCGCCATCATCTCGATGCCGTCGAGCGCCCTGCCCCGACCGATCGCCGAGACATGGAAGCATTTGTCGGTCAGTGTGATGTTGGCAAAATAGGTGTCGAGATGGCGCGAATTCGCCGGCAATTCGATCGGCGCGCAGACCTGGTTGCCCAGCATGTGGATGCAGTTGAAATGCTGCGCCAGCCGGACGAGGTCGCAGTAGTCGGCGAGATTGCCGGCGCGGCGGCCGCGTTCCATGTCGTGCACATTGGGCGGCCCGGCGACCAGCGTGAAGTTGATGGTGTTGCCGCCGAGATGGATGGCGCGGGCTGGATTGCGCGGGGTAAGCGTGTAGGAAGGCCGCGTCGTCTTCAGCGCCTCGTCGACCATGCCGCGATCGACGCGCACGTTCATCGAGCTGTGGTCGACCCTGGCGCCGGCGCGTTCGAACAGGGCAAGCGCCCGCAGGCTCATCACCTCGATGCCGAAATTTTCCAGGATATGCATCGAAGCATGATGAATTGCCTCGATCTGGTCGGCCGAAAGCAGCGCCATCGGCGGATAAGGATTCATCACCCGCCTGAGCGGCAACTGCGGAATGGCGGACGGCCCCCGGTTGCTGGTTCGCTCGGCGCCGCGTTTTCGTCTTGGTTCGGTCATGCGCGCATCAGAGCGCCGGCCGGGCGCGGCAGCTGTCAGGAATTCGCCATTTGCCGGCGTGATTTTAGCCACGGCGGCATTTTCTCAAATCGATGAAAAGAAATGCGACACATCCGGTCGAAATATCGATAGATCGATGATCGGCCCGTCACGGCCGGCGTTAAGGAAGCTCGAAAGACTCCTTTTATGATTTGCGCCTATTCGTCCTCCGATGCGTAGGTCGAGTTTTAGTAAAATTGTCGCTGTGTCTGTGCTGCTGGCGCTTTCGGCCTGCGCGACGGCGCCCAGCCACATCAACAATGTCTGCGCCGTCTTCGACCAGAATGACGGCTGGTTCGACAATTGGCAGTCCGCCGCCGAGCGCACCGAGCAGAAGTACGGCATTCCCGTTCCGGTGCTGATGGCGACGGTGCGCAAGGAATCCGGCTTCAAGAGCAATGCCCGGCCGCCGCGCACCAAGCTGCTCGGCTTCATTCCCTGGAAGCATGTCTCCACTGCCGCGGGTTACTCGCAGGCGCTCGACGGCACCTGGTCGCAATACCAGATGGAGACCGGCAACTGGGCGGCGCGGCGCAGCCGTTTCGCCGACGCCATCGATTTCGTCGGCTGGTATCATTCCAAGACCGTCGACACGTTCGGCGTCGCCCGCAACGACACTTACAATCTCTATCTCGCTTATTACCTTGGCTGGTCGGCCTACGGCCGCGGCAATCGCGGGGACTCAGGCGTGCAGAGCTACGCGCGCGCCACCGACCAGATGGCCCGCGACTACGCCGCGCAGCTGCGGCAGTGTGGCAGCTGATGGCACGACGCCACGCTGCCTCCCAGATCTGTTGAGATTCAGGTCAGGCCGAGCCGAAAATCGCGCAGGCCGGCCTCACCTGAATATCACCGGACTTAGTTCGGTTTCGGCTTCTTGCCGCTCGGACGCTTCGGCGGTGTGCCGGCAAAGCCCGGGCCAGGCACGTGGGGTGCATCGTCCGGCACACCCTCATGCGCCGCATGCTCCTTGTCGAACTTGATGACCTGCTCCATCTTCGCCAGCACGTCGTCGGCGAGCCAGCACAGGCTCATATGGCCGTCGCCGAGATTCTTGACCGGCGGCACCTTCGTCTCGCAGAGATTGTCCGGCACCAGCTTCTTGTAGCCGCAGCGCGTCTGGAACGGGCATCCGGTCGGCGGGTTCATCGCCGACGGGATGTCGCCCTCGAGCACGATGTGCTTCTTGACGACGCTGGTGTCGGCGATCGGGATCGCCGACAGTAGCGCCTCCGTGTAGGGATGATAGGGCGGCGAGAAGATCTGGTCCGTCGTGCCCTGCTCGACGATATAGCCGAGATACATGACGACGACCCGGTCGGCGATGTAGCGCACCACCGACAGGTCGTGGCTGATGAACAGCATCGTCGTCTTGTTCTTGCGCTGGATGTCCATCAGCAGCTCGGTCACCGCCGCCTGCACCGAGACGTCGAGCGCCGAGACCGGCTCGTCGGCCACCACCACCTTGGCATCGCCGGCGAAGGCGCGCGCCACGCCGATGCGCTGCTTCTGCCCGCCTGAGAGCTGGCGCGGCTTGCGGGTCTCGAAGGCCCGCGGCAGCTTCACCAGGTCGAGCAGTTCCAGCATGCGCTTGCGCCGCTCGGCAACCGTTTTGCCGACATTGAACTTCTCCAGCGTGCGGATGATCTGCGAGCCGACCGTATGGCTGGGGTTCAGCGTGTCGAACGGATTCTGGAACACCATCTGGATCGACGACACGGTCTCGACATTGCGGTTCTCGATGCCGGTCGACTGGATCTCCTTGTTGCCGAGCGTCACCGTGCCCGAGCTTGCGGTCTCGAGTCCGAGCAGCACCTTGGCGAGCGTCGACTTTCCGCAGCCCGATTCGCCGACGATCGCGACCGTCTCCGACTCGCGCGCGGTGAACGAGATCGTCTCGTTGGCCTTGACGACGCGGCCCTCGCTGGAGCCGAACACCTCGCTGCCGCCGACCTTGTAGTATTTCTTGAGGTCGTCGATCTTGAGCACCGGCGCGCCGGGCTCGACCTTTTCGTTGACCTTCTTGGCGCCCGGCGGCAGCGCTTCCCAGTCGATCTCGTTGAAGCGCACGCAGCGCGAGAAATGGCCCTCATGCCCTTCGACGGGAACCATCGGGATTTCGGCGGCGTTGCAGACGCCCTCGACGAAATGGTGGCAGCGCGGGCCGAAATTGCATCCCTTCGGCCGCTCATGCGGCAATGGCAGCTGCCCGGGAATGGAGATCAGCGGCCGCGAATTCTTGTCGGCGCCGGGCAGCGGGATCGAGCGGAACAGCCCTTGTGTATAGGGGTGGCGCATCCGGTCGAAGACGTCCTCGATCTTGCCGGTCTCGACCGCCTCGCCGGAATACATCACCGTGATCTTGTCGCAAGTCTCGAGGATCAGGCCGAGATTGTGCGACACGAAGATCATCGAGGTGCCGAACTTCTGGCCCAGCCCCTTGACCAGTTCGACGATGCCGGCCTCGACGGTGACGTCGAGCGCCGTCGTCGGCTCGTCGAGCAACAGCAGCGCCGGCTTCGACAAGAGCGCCATGGCAATGACGATGCGCTGCTGCTGGCCGCCGGAAAGCTGGTGCGGATAGGAGCGCATCATGCGCTCCGGATCGGGCAGCTTCACCGCCCGCACCATCTCCAGCGCGCGCTTGTAGGCCTCGTCCTTCGACACCTTGTCGTGGATCAGCGGCACTTCCATCAATTGCTGGCCGATCTTCATCGCCGGATTGAGGCTCGCCATCGGCTCCTGGTAGATCATGGCGATCTTGTTGCCGCGGATGGCGCGAAGCTCCTCCTGGGACATCTCGCCCATGTCCCTGCCCTGGAACTTGATGCGGCCGCCGACGATCTTTCCGATGTTGGAGAGGTCGCGCATGATGCCGAGCGACACGGTCGACTTGCCGCAGCCGGATTCGCCGACGATGCCCATCGCCTCGCCGGGCATGACCGTGCAGGAAAAGTCCATCACCGCCGGGATCTCGCCCTTGCGGGTGAAGAAGGAGATCGAGAGGTTCTCAATCTCGATGATCGGCCCATTGGTCGACTTGGCTGGATCTCGAACTGCCTCGTTCATGGGTCGCTCCAATCCTTGTTTTCAAAGTAGGGCCGAAGACCCTTCCATCAATCCTTCATCGACTGTTCGCGCAGCGAGTCCGCCAGCAGGTTCAGCCCCAGCACGAACGACATCAGCGCGATCGTCGGCGGCAGCGCCGGATGGATGAAGGAGCGCAGCAGGCGGCTCGCATCCTTGATCGCGGTGCCCCAGTCGGGACTTTCGGGCGCCAGCCCCAGGCCGAAATAACCGAGCGTGCCGAGCAGAATCGTCGTGTAGCCGATGCGCAGACAGGCATCGACGATCAGCGGTCCGCGCGCATTCGGCAGGATTTCCCACAGCATGATGTACCAGGGCGATTCACCGCGCGTCTGCGCCGCCGCCACATAGTCGCGCGTCTTGATGTCCATGGTCAGCCCGCGCACGATGCGGAACACGCCGGGGCTGGAAGCGAACACCACCGCCACGAAGATATTGAGCTGGTTCGGATCGATGTGGACGATCTTCAGCGGATCGGCGTCAAACACGAGCCCGGCATAGATCCATCCGCCGATGACCAGCGTCAGGCCGAGGAGGATATAGAGGCGGTCCGGTCGGTTCTTGAAACGGGTCCAGAACAGCACACTGAAGAAGATGATCGGGAACAGGAAGAACAACCCTGCCATGGCATAGGGGATCGGCGTGTCCATGATGCCGGGCGTCACCAGCAGGTAGAACAGGAGGATAACCGGGAAGGCCAGCACAAGATTGGCCAGGAACGACAGCAGCGTGTCGATCTTGCCGCCATAGTAGCCCGCCGGCAGGCCAAGCGTGATGCCGACCATCAGCGCGAAACCGGTCGCCGCCGGCGCGATGATCAGCACGATCTGGCTGCCATAGACCATGCGCGAAAACACGTCGCGCGCAAGCTTGTCGCCGCCGAAATAGTAGATGAGCTTCGACGTCGGTTCGATCGCGCCGGGCAGCGAGTCCTTCATGATCGACACCTGCGCCAGCGGATCGAAAGGCGAGATCGTCGAAGCGAAGATTGCCGTGAACAGCCAGAACAGGCAGATGCCGACGCCGGCAATGCCGACGCCGCTGTCGAACAGCTGGCCGTAGAGACCGAGCTTCTTCTTGAAGGCGAAGCTTACACCTAGCACCAGGACAAGCGCGATCCACACCGGCCAGAAACGCCCAAGCACACCGATAACGACCTCGAAAGCGCTGACATATTCGATCTGCATCCGCCCTGCCCCTTATTGAACCCTGATACGCGGATTGAGAAACGCGTAGCCGACATCGGAGATGAGCTGCGTGATCAGCACGATGAACACCGAGACCAGCGAGCAGCCAAGCAAAAGGTCGATGTCGTTGTTGCCAGCGGCTTCGACCAGCGTGTAGCCGAACCCCTGGTAGCGGAACATCACCTCGACGATGACCACGCCGGTGAGCAGCCAGGGAAACTGCAGCATGATGACGGTGAAAGGCGCAATCAGCGCGTTGCGCAACGCATGTTTGACCACCACGCCGCCGAACGACAGACCCTTGAGGCGGGCGGTGCGGATATATTGCTGTGTCATCACCTCGACCATCGAGGCGCGCGTCATGCGCGCAATGTAGCCGGTGCCGTAGATCGCCAGCGTCATCACCGGCAGCGTGAAGTTGTAGAAGGTAAGGCCCTGGCTTGCCGAGGCCGCCGAGCCGTTCAGCCAGCCGAGCCACGAGGCGAAGATGACGGTGAAGATGACGCCCGACACATATTCTGGCGTCGCCGTCGAGGCGATAGAGGCGACCGAGAGCGTGCGATCGGTGCGCGAACCTTCGCGCATGCCGGCAAGGATGCCGATGAGCAGCGAGATCGGCACCATGACCGCCAGCACCCAGAACATCAGCAGCCCGGTGGCGCCGAGCGCCGGGAAAAGTTTCGAGGCTACAGTCGTTTTGAACTTGGTCGAGCAGCCGAAGTCACCTTGCAGCACGCCGGAGAAGGTCGGCACGACCGGGTCGTTGCAGAAGGCAAAGCGCTGCGCCGGCTTGCCCGTCGCTGGATCGGTCGCCGGCTGTTTGGGCAGCAGGCCCAGCCATTGCCCATACCGGACGAAGAAATTCTGGCGGTAACCATGTCCGGCCAGCCAGTTTTCCAGCTGCTCGGCCGAGGTATGCATTTCAGTCTGGCTGATCGCCAGCTTCTTGAGATTCGGGTCTAGATTGATCAGGAAGAAGACGATCAACGTCAGGCACAGCATCGTCAATGCCATGGTGCCGAGACGCCTGATAACAAAAGAAAGCATGGCGGTCCCCTGCCAGTCTGGTTGGGGTTGGAGCCTGCTGGCAACCAAGCTAGGCCACAACGGCAAGCTGGCTGTCGAACAGACTCTCGGATGCGATCAACGCTGTTTTATTGCACGACCATGTCCGACGAGTCCGCAACTTTTTGCTGCGTCGACTTCCGGTTTTGAAAGCATGCAAGAGCGTGGGAAAGGGGCGAGCCGCCCCCTTCCCCCAATCGTCCGGATCAGGCCTGGTCGAGCCAGATCTTGCCGTAGTCCCGCTCGAACGTCGGGTGCATCTTGTAGTTCTTTACGGCTTCAACCGAATGGCTGTAGAGCTTGCGCCAATACGGCTGGATGATGATGCCGGAATCCTGCAGGATCTGCTCGATGTCCTTCATCATGTCCTTGCGCTTGGCCGCATCAGAGACCGAAAGCGCGGCATTGAGTTTGGCGTCCCAGTCAGGGTTCGACCACCCACACTCATTCCAGGCCTCGCCGGTGCGATAGGCCAGCGCGAGAACCTGGACACCCAGTGGCCGCATGTTCCAGTTGGTCATCGACAGCGGATACTTCAGCCAGTCGTTCCAGAAGGTCGAGCCCGGCAGCACCGTGCGCTTCACCTTGATGCCGGCGTCGCGCATCTGCGCGGCGATAGCATCGCCGGTGTTCTTGTGCCAGTCCTCATCGACCGTGATCAGCTCATGCTCGAAATCGGCCTGGCCGGCCTCCGCCATCAAGGCCTTCGCCTTGGCCGGATCGCGGCTGATCTTCGGCAGCTCGTAATATTCCGGGTGGATCTGGCAGACATGATGGTTTTCCGCGACCGAACCGGCATTGCCGTAGCCGAGCTGGAGGACGATGTTGTTGTCGACCGCGAGCTGCAGTGCCTGACGCACTTTCTGGTTGTCATAAGGCTTGTTGGTGACGTTGGTGCGGCAAACGATGGTCGAGGCGGTAACGACTTCGGACTTGACCAGCTTCATGCCGTCAAGAATTGAAACATAGTCTGCCGACGTTTCGAAATTGGTGTGCACCTCACCTGCCTCGAAGGCGCTGACCATGGCCGCCGGATCAGTGCCGTAGTCGATGAACTCGATGCCGTCGAGATAGACCTCGCCGTCCCACCATTTGTTGTCTTCGCGACGCTTGTAGACCACCTTCTGGCCAACGTCGTAGGAGACGAGTTCGAACGGACCGGTGCCGATCGGGCAGGCTTTGAAATCGCCGCCCTTTTCGTCGAAGGTCTTGTGAACGACGAGAGCAACGTAGTCGCAAATACCGGGAATGATTGAGATGTCTGGCTTGGTCAACGACAGCTTGACGGTCATGTCGTCAACCTTGGTGACCGCGCCTTCGCGAAGCTTGCCGGTCTTGTCATCAAACAGCGTGCCGAGACGGCCAGGCATGGAATTGCCCTCGGCGCTCTTCTCGCCCCAGCGGTTGAAGTTGTGCACCACGTCATCGGCGGTGAACGCATCACCGTTGTGCCAGGTCACCCCTTTGCGCACATGCAGCACGTACTCGGTGGCATCGTCATTCACGTCCCAGCTCTCGAGCAGATACGGGCGGAACGTGTATTCGGTGGTGTATTTGACCAGCGGCTCGAGCGCCTGGCGCTCGGCATTGGCGATTTCCGACCAGTCGGATTTGCGCGGATCTTTGGGATCCTTGACCCACTGTGCGACCTTAAGGATGCCACCCTTCTTGGGTGCATCTTCGGCGCGCGCCTCGGTCGGCACCGCAAGGCCAAGCATTCCGTAGGCCATCGCCGTCGAGGCTCCGAATACGCTGGCGAGGGCAAGGAATTCGCGGCGGTCCACCCGGCCTGCCTTGGCCTCCTCGGCCATCGCCAGGATGTGGTCCGGAACGCGGTCGCTATTACTCTTATAGATTGCCATGACTAACTCCCATTGTTTGGCTTTCCGCCTTTAACATTCCGCATCCAGGCCGTGATGTCAAAAGACGATGTGGGATGGGAACATGCAAGGGAATGTGCAACTTTGGAATGAGGCCGGTTCGCGTGATAGCGACAGTCTTGACGCAAATTTGCTAGTGCGCCGCACATTTCCCAAGAAATCGACAGGCGATTAAATCAAGCCATTTTAGGTGGATAACGACCTTGCGCATGCGGCTAAAGCCTTCTTGGGCCGACCGGAGACGAACATCACGCCGTCAATACTCGCGTTCGTAGAAGACGCCGCCCTTGGCCTCGCCGGCGTCGTTGGCCTCGCCGCGCAGCTTGACGCCGCGCCCGACATTGAGATCGATCGTCGCCTTGCCGGAACCCGGTTTGTCACCTTTCTGGATCGTCACATAGGTGCGGTCGTTGAGGTACTTGCCGGCCGAAACGGCGGTGCCACCCTTTTCGTCCGTCGTCACATCGAGATCGTCGACGCCGATTGCGCTGCGCAGATTGTCGAGCAGCGAGGTCGAGCCGCCGGCACCCGCCAGTTGCGCGGCCGCATCTGCAAGCTGGGCGATTTGCAGCGGCGACAGGTTAGACATCGAGCGGCCGAAGATCAGCTGCGCCAGCACCTCGTCCTCGGGCAGCGCCGGCACCGAGGAGAAGTTGAATTTGGGATTGGTCGCCTCTCCGGAGACGACAATGGTTACGGTAGCGCTGCTGGTCGTCGTCGTCGCCGTCAGGTTGAGGTAGGGCACCAGCGACCCCTGGAAGCCGACCGTGCCCTCGGTGAAGGTCAGCCGCTTGGCCAGGATCGTCAGCCGCCCGCGCTGCAAGGTGAAGGTGCCGACCGCCTGCGGCGCAGACGCCGGGCCGGTCAGCTTGAGCGAGCCGCCGAGCTCGGCGTCGACGCCCCTGCCCTGGATGAAGATCTGGTTCGGCGCGTTGACAGTCACGTCAAGGGTAAGACCGCCGCCGCCATTGCCGCCACCGGATGTCGGCGGGTTCAGCGCCCTGTCCTGCGCGCGCACCGCGCGCGGCGCGTTCTTGTGCTTCACATCCAGCGCCGAGAGCGAGCCCGGCAGCTTTTCCGGCACGGTGATAACCGTCCTCGCCAGGTTGATGGTGCCGGCGATCACCGGCGCCGAAACGAGCGGCCCCTTGATGGTCAGGTCGCCGCCGAGGTTGGCGGTCACCACCCTGCCGTCGGTGTAGCGGCCGTCGGTGAGTTTTATCGACAGGTCGGCCGGGAAGCCTTGCGCCGGCGTGATGCCGACGGTGCCGCTGGCTGAAAGGCTGCCGCGCGTCGACAGTGTGCCGGTCAGGCGATTGATCCTGGCGACGCCGCCGATCGACACCTCGGCCGCGATGTCGTTGACCGCAAGCCCGGAACGCGCGTCGATGAGACGTGCGCCGGACGTGGTGACTTGGCCACCAATCACCGGCGAGGACGCCGGGCCGCGCACCTGCACGCTTACATTCGCCGTGCCGGTAAGTCCCAGGCCTTGTGCCGCGAGCTTGGCGGCAAGGAAGGAGAACGGCACATTGCCGTTGAAGTCGAGCGCCAGGGCCGGCGTGCCCGCCGTTGTCACCGTGCCGCCGCCTTTGAGGCCGAGGCCGGCGCCGTCGCTGATATTGGCGTCGAAGACGAGCTTGTTGCCGGCGAAGGTTCCCGACGACGATATGTTCATGCCGCCGAGGCCGGCGCCTCGCGTCTGCGAGGTCTGCACGCCGGAAGCGTCGACTTTGAAGGCGACCGACGGGGTCGCCGGCGCGCCGGTGACCTTGACCGTCCCCGAGATCGAGCCTGCCGCATCGAGGCCGCGCGAGAAGCTATTGGCGAGCGAGACCGGCACCCGGGCCAGATTGGCGTTGATCTCGAGCGCCTGCGCGGCCTTGCCTGTCACCGTCGCCGTGCCGCCGCCGAGATTGAGCACCAGCCGGTCGAGCGTTGTCGTGCCGTTGGCGATGGTCACCGTCGAGGCCTGCGCGATCGCGGCCTTGATGCCCTGGACCGTCGCCTGGCCCGACGCCAACTCGACGGTCGTCGTGCCGTTGGCCACTTTAACCCGGCCGGCTGCCCTTGCCGGGATGTTCTTGACCGTGGCGCCGCCGGAGAAGCCGGTCCAGTCGCCGTCGCGCTTCAGGTCGACATCGATGCCGGTGACGGCAGTGCCGCCGGAGGTCACGCTTTCGGCGCGAACCTTGCCCGAGATGACAGGTGCCGCCCGATAGTTGGCGATCTGCGCGTCGATGGCGACGTTCTTGGCGGAAAGGTCGCCGCGCCTGATCGCCGCCGTGGTCGCCTTGACGGCGACGTTCGGGCCGTTCTCAGCTTTCGAGAAGGCGATCGTGCCGCGGACGTCGCCTTCCGCCTTTTCCAGCGCGAGCGCGGCCAGCGGCCCGATGTCGGGCAGGTCGAGCGACACCGTGCCCACCGGCACGAAGGCCTCGTCCAACGCGAGATCGCCGGAAATCCTGTTCGATCCTAGCGACAGAAGAAGCCCGTTGATCGCGCTCTTCCCGCCGGTGGTGGCAAGGACGGCATTGCCCTGCAGCGGCTGCCCGGCGACATTGCCGGTCAATTGCACAATGGCCGCCGGATTGGCGGCATCCGCCTTGCCTGTCGCGGTCAGCTTCAGCCCGGTGATCTCGCGCGCCGCGACCGAAAGCCGGTCGCTGTTGACGGTCAGAGACAGGTCTGGCGCCATGATCGGACCTTGCGCATTCAGGGCAAAAGCGATGGCGCCCTTGGCGTCTTTCGACAGCAGCGAAACGTCGCTCAGCGCGCCCCTGACGTCGGCGGCAAGCTTGTTGTCGGCAAGGCTCGCCTGCCCGTCGGCGCTCAGCGCGCCCGAGTTGACCTTCAGGCCGTCGACATTGACGTTGCCATTGGCGTCGCGTTTCAGCGCGGCGCTCAACTGCGCGCTCTCGCCAAGCATGCCGCGCACCGCGGCCGGCAAGGCGGACGAAGCAACATTGGCTTTCATATTGAGGTCGATGGCGCCGTCGCGCAGCGATATCCGGCCGGCGACCTGGCTGTTGAGCGCATCGCTCTTGAACGAGCCGCTGCTGACGGCAACGGCATCGGCCGTCAATCGGCCGTTGACCGCGGCCGTGACCTTGCCGGCAATCAACGGCGCGATCATGGGGTTGTCGAGACCGATCCTGTCGACCGACACCGTGCCGGAAACCGGCCCCGCACGCCCCTTGAGATCGAACGCATCCGAATGCAGCGCCACGGCAAGACCGTCCACCTTCGCCTGGCTGGCGGCAACGGAAGGCAGGATTCCGGAAACATCAAGGCGGGCTTGCGTGCTTTCGCCCGCCATCTTTGCCGACAAGGACTGGACCTCGACCTTGACCGGGCTCTCGGCGCTGCCGATCGTCACCGGCAGGCTGGGTCCGGATGATGTGAGATCAAGCGAAAAGTCGCTGACGCCGTTCGGATTTATGGTGCCGGCGGCGTTGCCGGAAATCTTGTCGCCCGAAAGCCTTGCGTGGTCGAGGGCCACGCCGCCCGCCAGCGTATAGCTGCCGGCGGCATCGAGATTGAGCGGCCCGAGTCCCGCCTGCCGGGTCTGGCTGGTCTCGGCGCCGGCGAGCTTGGCGTTGAACTGGACATCGGGGCTGGACGAAGGACCCGTGACATGCGCCGCGCCTTCCAGCGTTCCGGCTGCGTCGAGGCCGGGCACGAAATCATTGGCGAGCGCCGCCGGCAGGCTGGCGAAATTGGCGGTAAGGTCGAGCGTCTGGCCGGCGCTGCCGGAAACCGTCGCCGTGCCGCCGCCGAGATTGAGCGCCAGCTTTTCGATGCTGGTGACGCCATTGGCGATCGAGAGGCTGGAAGGCTCGGCGATAGCCGCCTTGATGCCGCGCACGGTCGCTTCGCCCGACGCGATCTCGACGCTGGTCTTGCCGTCGGCGATCTTCACGCGACCGGTTGCGGTGGCCGGAATGCCCGATGCCGTCGCGCCGCCGGAAAAATTGGTCCAGTCGCCGTCGCGCTTCAAATCGATGCCGATACCGCTGATCACCGTGCTGCCGGAAGTCACGCTGTCGGCCTTGATCGTGCCCGAGATCGCCGGACCCTTGAGGTAATTGGCGATCAGCGCGTCGACGGTGATCGTCTTTGCCGCCAGCTCGCCGCGCGCGATCGAGGTGCTTGCCGCATTGATGGTGACGTTCGGCGCCGCGCCGTCCTTGGCGAAGACGATCGTGCCGTTGATATCGCCGGTCGCGCTCTGGTTACCGAGTGCCGCAAGCGGCGCGATGTCCGGCACGGCAAGCGTCAGCGTGCCGATCGGCAGGAACTGATCGTCGAGTGCAAGATCGCCCGAAACCTTGTTGTCGCCGAGCGCGAGGCTGAGCCCCCTGATCGAGCGCTTGCCGTCGGCGGTCACCAGCGAGGCCCTGATGTCGAGCGGCTGCTCCTCGGCGCTGCCGGTCAGCGAAACGTCGGCCGACGGGTTGGCGATGTCGGCCTTGCCCTTTGCCGAGAGCTTGATGTCCTTCACCGTGCGGCCGGCCGCCGTCAGGCTGGCGCTGTCGGCCGAGACCGAGAAGTCCGGCGCCCAGCGCGGTCCGCTTGCGCTCAGCGCGAAATTGATCCCGCCGGCGAGCGGCGTGCCTGCCAGCGACGACAGCGCCGATACATCGCCCAGCGTTCCCTTGACGTTGGCCTGGATGTCCGAGCCTTGGGCGCTGGCGGTGCCGCTGGCGCTAAGCGAGCCGGACGTGAGTTCCAGCTCGTTGGCCGCGAAGGCGCCTTCCGGATCGCGAGTGGCGGTGGCCGAGAATTTCACCCGCTCACCGAGCAGCGAGCTGATCTGCGGCGGCAGCGCCTTCGACACGGCGTCGGCGTTCATCTTCAGCGTCATCGACAGATCGGCGAGCGACACGCCGGCGGTCAGCGCGGCATTCAGCGCGTCGCTTCGCAGCGTGCCCTTGTCGACGGTCACGGTCTCGCGGCTGATCGAACCGGAGAGATCGGCGGCGAGCTTGCCCGTCACCAGCGGCGCCAGCGTCGCCACGTCGGTCTTTAGGCCGGCGGCGGCGAGCTTGATGCTGACCGGACCGCTTCGGTTTTCAACGTCGAAGCCGTCGGAGTGGATTTCCCCCGTCACGTTGTTGAGCTGCGTGCCGCCGACGGCGATCGAGGCCAACGCAGTGCCGATGTCGACCATCGGCGCCTTGCCATCGCCAAAGGCGCGCGCCGTCGCCTTGTCGATCGAGACCAGGATCGGCACCGCGCTGGTGCCGACATCGATGGTGACCGGCTTTTCCTTGGCCGAGAGCTCGACGGCAAGGTCGCTGGCGCCCTTCGGGTCGACATTGCCGGTGGCCGTGCCGTGGACCGCGTCGCTCTCGATGGTGGCGCGCTCGATATCGACTCCGCCGCTCGTGATCGCCGTCCCGGCCAGGTCGAAGCTCGTCTTGCCGATAAACAGCGACTTGAACTTCTCCGGCAGGAAGCGCTCGAATTCGCCGTCGCCCTTTGCTTCCATATAATGCCCCTTGTCGCTGAGCTGATGCCGGCCGGTGAGCTGGGTGACGATCTGGCGGTCGACGACGAAGGTGCCGATGCCGCTCCAATTGGCGAGCGGCCCGGTTCCCGAAACGACGATATCGACCGGCGGCGCATCGGGGAGCTTGAGCAGGTTGGCGATGATGCCGCCGGCCGGCTCCGAGGCCTTGAGATCGAGGTCGAGCTTGTTGTCGGCCGGCGCGAAATGGACCTTGGCGTCGATATTGCCTTCTCTGCCGTCGTGGCGGGCGACGTTGAGCACCGTGTCGATCGCCAGCGGCGACGGATCGGCCTTGAGCGAGCCCTTGGCGGCTAGTTCCGCAATGCCGCTGCCAGCCAGTTCCTGCCCAAGCGCGATCTCCGGCAGGTCGATCTGCTTCACGTCGATCGAGACCGGCAAGCCGGTCGAGCCGCTCTGCGAAGGCTGCTGGCCGGCTTGCGGCAGCCGCGCCAGCTCGATGCGCTCGGCGGCGATGCGATCGGCATTGAAATTGCGCGACAGGAGCGCCGTCGGCGACCAGTCGAGCGCCACCTTGCGCGCCACCAGCCAGGGTCCGGCGCGATCCTCCAGCACGACATGGTCCAGCCGCAACGCGCCGGACCATATGCCTTCAATGCCGCTGACAGTGACCTTGCGGTCGTCGGTCGAGGCCAACTTCGAGATCAGGCCGGCAAGATTTTGCCGGCCGCCTTCGGTCCCGGTCAGCACGACGAGCGCGCCGATCGCCAGCACGAGCAGCAGGAGCAGTGCGTAAAGACAGATGCGAAGGATGCGCCAGAATATCTTCATCGTCAGAACGCCTGGCCGATGCCGGCATAGATGCCGAAATGCGGATCGCTCGGATCGCGGTTGAGCGGCACGGCGGCATCGATGCGCAGCGGCCCGAATGGCGTAAGATAGCGCAAGCCGACGCCGGCGCCGACCTTGACGTCCGAGAAATCCGGGAAGGATTTCGTCGAGACCGTGCCGGCATCGACAAAGGGCACGATGCCGATCGTGTCGGTGACGGCGATACGCATCTCGATCGACGTCTCGAAGAAGGACAGGCCGCCGATCGGCTGGCCGTCGATGTCCTTCGGGCCGATGCCCTGATAGGCATAGCCGCGCACCGAGCCGCCGCCGCCGGAATAGAAACGCCGGTCGGCGGGCACGTTCTGCAAACCGGTGCCGACGATCGAGCCGAGCACGGCGCGTTCGGCCAGCACGAACTTGCTCGCCGTGTCGAGCGACTGATAGGCGGAGCCTTCGCCCTTCAGCTTGAGGAAGGTCGCGCCGTTCAGGATGTCGTAGCTCGGCTCGGCATAGGCGAGCGCCCGGAAACCCCTGGTCGGATTGAGCTTGTTGTCGCGGCTGTCATAAACATATTGCAGCGGAATGCTGGCGATCAGATAGGTGTGCTTGCCGAAGACGTCGGTGATCCGCGAATAGTCGAGCGCGAATTCCGCCGAAACCCTCTGTTTCTTGTCGAGATCGTAGGACACGCCGATATTGCCCTTGACCGAGAAATGATCATAGGCGTCGGGGTGCTCGAACACGGTCTTGATGCCGGTGAAGAACTTCGAGGTCGGCCCGAGCACGCCCGGCTTCTCGAACATGATGCCGGCATTGTAGTTGAGCGCCGAAATGCTGTTGCTGCCGATGCCGCTGATGGAACCGTCGATGCGCAGCTTCTCCGCCCGGCCGAACAGGTTGCGGTGGCCCCAATAGCCTTCGAGCCCCAGTCCTTCCGTGTTCGAAAACGTGCCGCCGATGCCGAAAAAGCGCGGCTTGCGCTCGCTCACCTGGACGTCGATCGGGATATTGCCCTGGGTGTCGAGGCTGTCGCCCTCCTTGATGGTCACGCTGTTGAAGACCTCGAGCCCGAGCAGCCGATCGCGGGCATCGTCAATCTCTTGCGGCGAATATTGCTGGCCCCGCTTCAAGCCGGTCATGTATTCGGTGAAGTCGCGGTCGACCTTCTCGGTGCCCTCGACCGTGGTGTCGCCATAGCCGGCGACCGGACCGGCCGCCACCGTCAGCGTCACGTCGAGTGTCGAGCTGTTGTGGTCGGCGACGATCTCGCGGTCCGTCACCTTGGCGAGCGGCCTGCCCTCTTCCTTGAGGGCGCGCACGATCGCCGCTTCGGCCTTGAGCACCGCGCCCGATCCCGCGTCGCCGCCGGCGATCAGGCCGAAATCGGCGCTCGCCAGGCCGGCCGCGTCGCCCTTCAGCCTGATGTCGCCAAGCGTGAATTTCGGCCCGGCGGCGATGCTGACGACCACCGGGATGGGCTGCGGCCCCTTGAATTCGGCATCCGGCGGCAGTTCGTCTATGGACTTGCCCTGGATGGTGATGGTGACCACGCCTTCGTAGCGGGCGTCGGCGTAAAGGGCGGCCACAAGCTGTTCGCGGTCGCTGCGCGCCTTGGCCATCAGGCCGAGCGACCCCGAAACCGGATGCTCCTCGTCGCTCTTGAGCGTCGAGGCATTCTCCAGCTTCTCGACCAGATCCTTGTCGGCGTCGGGCGCATCGATGGTCACCGAATAGCGCAGCGGATCGACGATATCGGCGTCCTCGTCGCTGGACGAGCCCCAGAGCTTGATGCCGAAAATCTCGAAAGCAACCGCCGGCCGCGCTTCGAAGGCGATCATTGCGGAGCAGGCGAGCGCGAAAAGCAGGGCGCGCGGAAGCCCGCGCCCTGGCGCGATCCCTCCTGACATCTGCGTTTCATACGCCGGCATTAACACAACCTAGTCGACAAAACTAAAATTGGAATGAAGTTCTGAAACGCTCGTAAAGGGGCCACAATCCAATTGTCTGAAATAGACCGGGCTTGGAATTCACACCTTTTGCATCTTCGCAAGAATGTGTGATCCATCTCATAGAGGTTCTGTCGAAATACCGGCCTTTGGCCGGCTTGGAAACCGTTGGCGGGTTGAAAAACCTGCAGCGTTCCGGCGTTGACAAGCCCGCTTGATGCTTGATCATGCCCGGACGCTGGCAATGTCTGGAGGGTGATGTGGCAATGCGCGCGGCTCGTGGTCTCTCTTTCCTTCTCCTTCTCTTTTTCGCTCCTGTCTTCCTCGCATCGAGCGCGGCACTTGCGGCCGAAGCCCGGCGAATCATAACGACCGCCAATTCCGACTATTTCGGTTTCGATCTCAGGTCGGACCAGAATGTCAGCCTCGACCAATGCAAGACCACATGCCTCGGCGATCCCGCCTGCCGCGCCTTCACCTACAACACCAAGGCCAAATGGTGCTTTCTCAAATCCGACTATAATCAGCTGAAACCCTTCAGCGGCGCAGTCGCCGGCAAGATCGCCAATGTCGATGGCGACCCCGATATCGGCGCTCCGCCGGCGCTTGCCTTCTTCCCCAACTGGATGGCCGACCAGGCCCAGCAGTTCCGCAACAAGCTGACCGATCCGGCCTATGACAAGCCGACCGAAGGGCTGGCGGCGCTTCAGGCCGCTGCCGAGCAGGCGGCGCTGACCGGCGACCATCGCCTCGCCATGCAGAAATACCAGGCGACGCTGTCCGTCCTGCCCGACGACGGCGCGCTCTGGCTGGCGCTGGCGCGCGAGACGCTCGGCGTGCAGCCGGCTTCCAATACCTCCGAATCCTCGACCTTGCCGGCAAACGTCACTTCGGCCGCCTTCAACGCCTATAAGCTGGTGCGCACCGCAAAGACCCGCGCCGAGGCGCTGGCGCTGCTTGCCGCCGGCCTCGATAAGCGCGACCTCTTCCGGCCTGCGATCCAAGCCTATGAGGCGAGCCTAGCGCTGGTGAGCTCACCCGCCGTGCAGGCCGACTATGCCGACCTCAAGGCGCGCAAGGGTTTCCGCGTCATCGACCACTCGGTCGATGCCGATTCCAGCACGCCGCGCATCTGCGCCCAGTTTTCCGAGGAACTGGTCAAGACCGGCGTCGACTATTCGCAGTTCGTCACCGTCGACAACGCCGCGCCCAAGGCCGTCGAGGCCAAGGACAAGCAGATCTGCGTCGAGGGGCTCGAGCACGGCCAGCACTATGACGTGACCTTCCGCGCCGGCCTGCCGGCGGCGATCGGCGAGACGATCGCCGCCCCGGTCGTGCTGTCGATCTATGTCCAGGACCGCGCCCCGTCGGCCCGCTTCACCGGCGACAGCTTCGTGCTGCCTTCCGGCGCCCGCCGCGGCATTCCCGTCGTCACCGTCAATATGAACGCCGCCGAGATGAAGCTTTATCGCATCGGCGATCGTTCGCTGGCGCAGCTTCTGTCCGGCTACCAATTCCTGCACCAGCTCGACGGCTACGACATTTCCACCATTTCCGACCAGATGGGCGAGCCCGTCTGGGAAGGCACGCTGGACATCGCCAACGACCTCAACAAAGAGGTCACCACCTCGTTTCCGGTGGACGAGGCGATCCCGCAGCGCAAACCCGGCGTCTATGTGCTGACTGCCCAGCCGGTCGACGACAAGGACGACGACTATGGTTCGCGCGCCACGCAGTGGTTCGTCGTCTCCGACATCGGCCTCTCCACCTATACCGGCGAGGACGGTCTCAACGTCTTTGCCCGATCGCTCGGCTCCGCCAAGCCGATCGCCGGCGCCGAACTGACGCTGCTTGCCAAGAACAATGAGATCCTCGGCACCGCGACTTCCGACGCCGAGGGCCGCGCCGTCTTCAACCCGGGCCTGACGCGCGGCGAAGGCGGCATGGTGCCGGCCGTGCTGATGGCCAAGCAGGGCGACAACGACTTCGTCTTCCTCGACATGGGTCCTGCCGGCTTCGATCTGTCGGACCGTGGCGTTGCCGGGCGTGCCGCGCCCGGCGCTCTCGAAGTCTACGCCTGGACCGAGCGCGGTATCTACCGCGCGGGCGAGGACGTCCATGTCGCGGCCCTTGCCCGCGACGGCGCGGCCAAGGCGGTCGACAACCTGCCGCTGACCTTCATCTTCACCCGTCCTGACGGCGTCGAGAACCGCCGCATCGTCAGCGACGGCGCGTCCGCTGGTGGCCATGCCGTCGACCTGGCGCTCGAGGGCAACGCCATGCGCGGCACCTGGACGGTGTCGATCTATACCGATCCCAAGCAGTCACCGGTGGCGAGCCAGATGTTCCTGGTCGAAGACTTCGTCCCGGATCGCATCGAGTTCGACCTGACGGCCGACAAGAGGGAGATCGCCCAGGGCGAGACCGCCAATGCCAGCGTCGACGGCCGCTTCCTCTACGGCGCGCCGGCCGTGGGCCTCGCGCTCGAAGGCGAGATGACGCTGTCGACCACAAGCAGCTGGGACCGGTTCAAGGGCTTCACCTTCGGCCTCGCCGACGAGCAGTCGGCCGAGCCGACGGTGACGCCTTTGGCCAACCTTCCCGTCGTCGGCGATGACGGCAAGGCCACCTTCCCGGTCTCGATCGACCAGTTGCCTTCGACCACCAAGCTGGTCAACGCCAAGGTCACTGTCCGCATGCGGGAAGCCGGCGGCCGCGCCGTCGAGCGCTCGCTCGACATCGCCGTCCATCCCGAGAAGGAGATGATCGGCGTCCGTCCGGATTTCGAAGGCGATGAGGTGCCGCAAGGCGGGACGGCGAAGTTCAGCATCATCGCTGTCGATCCGAACGGCAAGCGCGAGGAGCTGAAAGGCGCCCAGTGGTCGCTGGTCAAGGTCGAGCGCAATTACCAATGGTACCGCTCGAACAACTACTGGAACTATGAAGCGGTGAACCTCACCAAGGCGGTCGCCAACGGCCAGATCGACCTGAATGCCGACGGCGAGGCAACCGTATCGCTTCCAGTCGACTGGGGCCGCTACCGGCTCGAGGTCGAGACGGCAGACCCCGACGGTCCGGCGACCAGTTACGAATTCGACGCCGGCTGGTACGTCGCCTCGACCACCACCGAGACGCCCGACGGCCTGGAGATCGCGCTCGACAAGGACACTTACGCTGCCGGCGAAGTCGCCAGGCTGAAGGTCTCGCCGCATTTTGCCGGCGAACTGCTCGTCACCATCGGCGCCGACAAACTCTTGAAGACCGTCACCGCTTCGGTGCCGGCCGGCGGCAGCACCGTCGACATCCCGGTCGGCGACGACTGGGGCGCCGGGGCCTATGTCACGGCGACTTTGTTCAGGCCGGGCGATGCCGAGCAATCGCGCATGCCGGCCCGCGCCATCGGCGTCAAATGGCTGACCGTCGATCCGGGCTCGAAGAAGCTCGCCGTCACGCTGACGCCGCCGGAAAAGACCGCGCCGCGCCAGCAGCTTTCGATCCCGGTCGCCGTCAGCGGCGCGCAATCCGGCAGCAACGCCTATGTCATGGTCGCGGCCGTCGACGTCGGCATCCTCAACCTGACCAACTACAAGGCGCCCGATCCGGAAAACTGGTTCTTCGGGCAGCGCATGCTGGGCCTCGAGATCCGCGACCTCTATGGCCGCCTGATCGACGGCTCGCTCGGCACCACCGGCAAGCTCAGGACCGGCGGCGACGGCGCCAACATGCAGTCGCAAGGCAGCCCGCCGACCGAAAAGCTGGTCGCCTTCTTCTCCGGCCCGGTTGAGCTCGATGCCAACGGCAAGGCGCGGGTCGATTTCGACATCCCGCAGTTCAACGGCACCGTGCGCGTCATGGCCGTCGCCTGGACAAAGGAGGCGGTCGGCCATGCCGAGAGCGACGTCATCGTGCGCGATCCGGTGGTGGTCACCGCCGGCCTGCCGCGCTTCCTGGCACCCGGCGATGCCGCGACCATGCGCCTCGACATCGCCGACACCGATGGTCCCGCCGGCGACTACAAGCTCTCGGTCACCACGACCGGGGATCTCTCGACCGGCGACAAGCCCCTGCCCGAGAAGCTGACGCTCGCCCAGGGCAAGCGGCAGTCGCTCTCCTTCCCGCTGATCGCGCGGACGGCGGGCGACGCTTCGATCACCGTCAAGCTCGCGCATGACAGCGGCACCGAGGTCGAGCAGACGCTCTATCTGCCGGTGCGCCCGGCGCAGCTTCCGGTCACCAACCGCATGGTGGTCGACCTGAAGCCCAATGGCGGCGCGCTTCGCGTCGACAGGGAGTTGCTTGCGGCAAGCGTGCTCGACGGCGCCTCGGTCAGCGTCGGCGTCACGCAGGCGGCAGCCTTCGACGTGCCTTCTCTGCTGATGACGCTTGACCGCTATCCCTATGGCTGCGCCGAGCAGACCACCAGCCGCGCCATGCCGCTGCTCTATGTCAACGACATGGCCACCAGCATCGGTATGGAGAGCGATCCTGACTTGCACGGGCGCATCCAGGACGCCGTCTACAAGGTGCTGAGCTACCAGGCTTCCAGCGGCAGCTTCGGTCTTTGGGGTCCGGGCTCCGGCGATCTCTGGCTCGACGCCTATGTGACGGAGTTCCTGACCCGGGCGCGCGAGCAGAAATACGACGTGCCGGCGCAGGCGATGAACCAGGCGCTGAACAACCTGCAGAACTCGCTGGGCTACGACCAGGACGTCCAGGATCGCGGCAGCGAGATCGCCTATGCGCTCTATGTGCTCGCCCGCAACAAGAAGGCCTCGATCGGCGATCTGCGCTATTACGCCGACACGCAGCTCGAAGCCTTCTCCAGCCCGATGGCGGTCGCGCAGCTCGCGGCGAGCCTGGCACTCTATGGCGACACGCAGCGCTCGGAATCGACCTTCCAGACGGCGCTGCGGCTGGCGCAAGGCAGCACCGAGTACGACTACTACCGCTCCGACTACGGTTCGCCGCTCCGCGACGGTGCCGCGATGCTGGCGCTGGCCGCGGAATCGAAGCCGGTGCCGAGCATCGTGCCGCAGCTGGTCAAGCTGGTGGCCAGGGAACGTGCCGACGCCGGCTGGATGAGCACGCAGGACGAATCCTGGATGCTGCTGGCTGCTCGGGCGCTGAAGGAAGGCAATGATTCCATCACGCTTTCCGTCAACGGCGCGCCGCATTCGGGCGGCTATTCGGACCGTGTCTCCGGCAGCGACCTCGAGGAAAGCCCGCTCACCATCGCCAACACCGGCAAGACGCCGCTGCAGGCGGTGGTCACCGCCGTGGCGGCGCCGGTCGAACCGCTGCCGGCAGGCGGGGACGGCTTCACCATCGATCGCACCTACTACAGGCTCGACGGCACCGAGGCCAACGTCACCAAGGCCAGGCAGAACGAACGCTATGTGGTCGTGCTCAAGATCTATGAGCAGAACAAATGGCCCTCGCGCGTCCTGGTCACCGACTTGCTGCCGGCTGGCTTCGAGATCGACAATCCGAGCCTGGTGTCCAGCGCGCAATTGTCGAACTTCTCGTGGCTGGCGCAGACGGATGCCGCGCATCTGGAGTTCCGCGACGACCGCTTCGTCGCCGCCTTCAATCCCAATGAAGGCGACGGCGACCGCAACATCACGCTGGCCTATGTCGTGCGCGCCGTGACGCCGGGCACCTATGCCCATCCGGCGGCGACGGTGGAGGACATGTACCGGCCGCAATATTCGGCCCGCACCGCCTCCGGCATGATGGAGGTCAAGGCGGAGTAACGATGAAGAAGTCGCCAGCGCTGCCGGTGTCTCCCTTCTCCCTGTCGCTACATGGGGAGAAGGTGCCGGTTCACCCTCCGAAGCTGCAGCGTAGCTGCTGCGAAGGACGGGCAGGCGGATGAGGGGCAGCGCCATGCTCTCCAGGAAACTCCTCCGACGAACCGCCATCGCGGGCATTTCGCTTGCCTGTCTTGCGGCCGCCTCCATCGCCGCCCTCTGGGAGCTCGACCGCGCCTTCCCGCCGCCTTTGCCGGCAACGCTGACGGTCTCGACCGAGGTGCAGGACCGCGACGGCCAGCTCTTGCGCGCCTTCGCGACGCCGGACGGCTACTGGCGGCTCGGGACCCGGCTCGACCAGGTCGACAGAGAGTTCGTCGACATGCTCGTCGCCTATGAGGACAAGCGCTTCTGGGACCACCGCGGCGTCGACCTGCTGGCGCTTTGCCGTGCCGCCGGCCAGTTCGCCACCAGCGGCCATATCGTCTCAGGCGGCTCGACCTTGTCGATGCAGCTTGCCCGGCTGATCGAGCCGCGCGACAGCCGCACTCTCGGCTCCAAGCTCAAGCAGATCCTGCGCGCCATCCAGATCGAGCGGCGGCTGTCCAAGCGCGAAATCCTCGAACGCTACCTGACGCTGGCGCCCTATGGCGGCAATCTCGAGGGCGTGCGCGCCGCCTCGCTCGCCTATTTCGGCAAGGAGCCGAAGCGATTGACGGTCTCGGAGGCAGCGCTGCTCGTCGCGCTGCCGCAACTGCCGGAAACACGGCGGCCGGACCGCAACCTCGACATCGCGCATGCCGCGCGCGATCGCGTTCTCACCCGCATGGTGTCGGCCCGCCTGCTTGGCGAAAGCGAGGCCGCGCGCGCCGCCCTCGACGACGTCTCCGGCCTGCGCCGCAAGCTGCCGGCGCTGGCCGCGCATGCCTCCTACGCCATGCTGCCCAAGGCGGAGCCCGGCAAGCCGCTGCAGCTCACCATCCGCAGAAGCGTCCAGCAGGGGCTGGAACAGGTGGCAAGGGAGGCCGCCAGGAAGCTCGGGCCGAAACTCTCCATTGCCATGGTGATGGCCGATGCCCGCACCGGCGACATTCTTGGCGAGGTCGGATCGGCCGATTTCTTCGACGCCAGCCGCTCCGGCTGGATCGACATGACCAAGGTCGTGCGCTCGCCCGGTTCGACGCTGAAGCCATTCATCTACGGGCTGGCCTTCGAGCAAGGCCTGGTGGCGCAGGAGACGATCATCGAGGACAGCCCCGCCGATTTCGGCGGCTATCGGCCGAAGAATTTCGACATGGGCTACCAGGGCGACGTCAGCATCAGGCAGGCGCTGCAATTGTCGCTCAACGTGCCGGCGATCCGGGTGCTGGACGCTGTCGGTCCCGCGCGGCTCACGGCGCGCTTCCGCCAGGCCGGCGTCAACCTGGTCCTGCCGCTCAACGAGGCGCCCGGCCTGGCGATCGGCCTCGGCGGCGCCGGCGTGACGCTGCGCGATCTCGTGCAGCTCTATACGGGCCTCGCCAATGGCGGCAAGATGCACACGCTGCATGACGGCACCGAGCCGGCCAATGCCGAGCGCACCACCGCCACCATCCTCGACGACCAGGCCGCCTGGCAGATCGACGACATCCTGTCCGGCGTGAAGCCGCCGGAAGGCGCTGCCCAGCGCGGCATCGCTTATAAAACCGGCACCTCCTACGGCTATCGCGACGCCTGGTCGGTCGGTTTCGACGGCCGCTACGTGCTGGGCGTCTGGGTCGGCCGCGCCGACGCCGGCCCCATCCCGGGCCTCTCCGGCTACGTCTCGGCCGCGCCGATCCTGTTCGAAGGCTTCGTCCGCTCGGGTCTGGCCAGCGTGCCGCTGTCCGGTCGGCCGCCGGGCGTCTTCAACCCCAAGCGCGAGGAACTGCCGGTGACCCTCGCCCGCTTCGGCGCCGGATCGGACGGGCTGGTGCAGGCAAGGGCGACCGAGCCGGCGCCGACCATCGTCTTCCCGCCGGACGGCGCCCGCGTCGATCTCGGCGCAAATTCGGCCGACGCCACGCCGCTGGTGCTGAAGCTGCAAGGCGGCCGCGCACCGTTCCGCTGGCTCGCCAATGGCAAGCCGCTCGCCGGCATAGACCGCCGCCGCACGGCGACCTGGCAGCCCGACGGCACCGGCTATTCGACGCTGACCGTGATCGACGCCGCCGGACGCGCGGCCAGCGTGAAGGTTTTCGTTGAATAATATGCACCAAGCGATTCAGCGGATTGCGTTTTGCGCCTTGTTTTCCGCCTTAGCGATCTTTCCTGCAGTGGCCGATCCCCTCCCCGCCGGTTTCGTCCGGCTGGCCGATATCGATCCGACCATCCGCAAGGACATCCGCTATGCCGGATCCCAAAACTTCCTGCACCGCAAGGTCGAAGGCTATGAAGCGCCGGTCTGCATTCTGACCGAACAGGCGGCGAAGGCGCTTTCCAGCGTCCAGAAAGCGATCGCCGCGAAGAGCCTGACATTGGTCGTCTTCGACTGCTACCGCCCGGCGCGCGCCGTTGCCGATATGGGGCAATGGACGCGGCAAGGCGGCCCACCCGACCCGCGATGGTACCCGACGGTCGAGCGTGGCCACCTCATCGCCAAGGGTTACGTCGGCGAGTTGTCCAGCCATTCGCGCGGCTCGACCGTCGATCTGGCGATCGCCGAGATGGACAAGACAAGCGCGGCACATCCCGCTTGCGGGGCACCCGAGGCGGTCACGCTCGACTTCGGCACCGGCTTCGACTGTTTCGATCCGATGAGCGAGATGGCCCACCGCCCTCTTCCCGTCAAAGCGGCGGCGAACCGCGAGATGCTGCTTTCCGTCATGCGCTCCGCCGGCTTCCGCAACTATGCCCGCGAATGGTGGCACTTCACGCTCCAAAACGAACCGTTCGCCATGCAGCGTTTCGACTTTCCCGTCACCGCGCCATAAAGGGCGGATCGACCCAACGCAAATCTCACGTTGCTCCGACCTTGCCGCGGCGCCAGCCGTCTCTAGATGGCAGTCGGACAGGCGCAGAGTCTGCTCCGGGCTAATATGAGGAAAATGTTTCCCGAATATGCCGGCTGTCGGCGAAAAATTGCTGCAAGGAGGTGAAAAAGGCAACATTCAATGCATCTAATTTCTATAAATTCGCTAGAGTTCGGCCGTCATCAACGGAGGCGGAAATGACCAACCCTCATTTCAGGAAACTGCTCGGCGCGCTGGTCGCCACATCTGTCCAGTTCGGCACGCTCGGTTTCGCGTTTGCCGATACGACCATTCTGAACGTGTCCTACGACCCGACACGTGAGCTCTACAAGGCCTATGACGAGGCCTTCGCCGCGCACTGGAAGGCAGAGACCGGCGAAACCGTCACCATCCAGCAGTCGCATGGCGGATCGGGCGCGCAGGCCCGGGCGGTGATCGACGGCCTCGACGCCGATGTCGTGACGCTGGCGCTCGAAGGCGACATCAACGCCATCGTCTCGAAGACGAAGAAGATCAAACCGGACTGGCGCACCAAATTCGAGAACAACTCGGCCCCCTACACCTCGACCATCATCTTCCTGGTGCGCAAGGGCAATCCCAAGGGCATCCACGACTGGAATGACCTGATCAAGGACGGCGTCCAGGTGATCACGCCGAACCCGAAGACTTCCGGCGGCGCGCGCTGGAACTATCTTGCCGCCTGGGCCTATGCCAACGCCAATGACGGCAATGACGAGGCCAAGACCAAGGAATTCGTCGGCAAGCTCTATCAGCATGTCCCGGTGCTCGATACCGGCGCCCGTGGCTCGACGGTGACCTTCGCGCAGAAAGGGCTGGGCGACGTGCTGATTGCCTGGGAGAATGAAGCCTATCTCGCGCTCGACGAATTCGGCGCCGACAATTTCGACATCGTCTATCCGCCGACCTCTATCCTGGCCGAGCCGCCGGTCGCGGTCGTCGACGCCAACGTCGACGCCAAGGGCACACGCAAGGTCGCCGAAGCCTATCTGGGCTGGCTCTATTCCAAGGAAGCCCAGACAATCATCGCCAAGAACCACTATCGTCCGGCCAAGCCCGACCTGGTGCCCGCCGAGGATCTCGCCAAGCTGCCGGCGATCAAGCTCGTCACCATCGACGATCCGCAATTCGGCGGTTGGAAGAAGGCTCAGCCTTATCATTTCGGCGACGGTGGTATATTCGACCAGATTTACAAGCCCGCCCAATGAAGCATGGTGGCCATTAGGCCGGATGAACCTGATTGGGTCTATTGTACGAGTGCCCGAGCCGAGGCGATGGGCAGTCTGGTTCTGAGTAAGAAGGGACAAGCCGGAATTCCATGACCACAACACCCGCTAAAGCGGGGTGGCGGTTCAGACAGCCGAGCGTCATTCCGGGCTTCGGATTGACGCTCGGCTTCTCGCTTGCCTACCTCACGCTCATCATCCTCATCCCGCTCTCGGGGCTGGTCTGGCGTTCGGCAGCACTTGGCTGGACCGATTTCTGGGCGATCGCTACCGACCGCCGCACCCTGAATGCCCTGAAGATCAGCTTCGGCACCGCCTTCCTGGCTGCGGTCGTCAACGTCGTGTTCGGCACGATCGTCGCCTGGGTGCTGGTTCGCTACCGTTTCCCCGGCCGCCGCGTCGCCGATGCGATGGTCGACCTGCCCTTCGCGTTGCCCACGGCGGTCGCCGGCATCGCGCTCACCACGCTCTATGCGCCGAATGGCTGGGTCGGCCAGCTTCTGATGCCGCTCGGCATCAAGGTCGCCTACACGCCGCTCGGCATTGTCGTGGCGCTCGTCTTCATCGGGCTGCCTTTCGTCGTGCGCACCGTGCAGCCGATCATGGAAGAGATCGACAGGGAGGTCGAGGAGGCTGCGGCCACATTAGGCGCCAGCCGCTTCCAGATCATTACCCGCGTGCTCTTTCCCGGCCTGGCGCCGGCCATCATCACCGGATTTTCGCTCGCCTTCGCGCGCGGCGTCGGCGAATACGGCTCGGTCATCTTCATCGCCGGCAACCTGCCCTTCAAGTCCGAGATCGCGCCGCTTCTGATCGTGATCCGGCTCGAGGAATACAATTACGAGGCGGCGACCGCGATCGCCGCGATCATGCTGGCGCTGTCCTTCCTGATGCTTCTGGTCGTCAATCTCGTGCAGACTTGGAGCCGCAAGCGCTATGGCTGACCCCGAGATCAAATCCTACGAACCGCACCACGAGAGCCTATCGGCGGCGGTGACCGAAAGCCGGCAAGTCAAGGCCGTGCTGATGGCAATCGCCTTCGCCTTCCTCGCCGTCTTCCTGCTCTTGCCGCTGATCGTCGTCTTCCACGAGGCGCTTGCCAAGGGCATCGGCTCCTACTCGGGGGCCCTTTCCAGTACCGACACGCGCTCGGCGATCCGCCTGACGCTGCTGGTGGCGGCGATCTCGGTGCCGCTCAACGTCATTTTCGGCATCTCGGCCGCCTGGGCGATCGCCAAATTCGAGTTCAAGGGCAAGGCGTTTCTGACCACGCTCATCGACCTGCCCTTCTCGGTGTCGCCCGTCATTTCCGGCCTGGTCTATGTGCTGGTCTTCGGCGCGCAAGGACTGCTCGGCGAATGGCTCAAGGCGCATGGCATCCAGATTTTGTTCGCTGTGCCCGGCATCGTGCTGGCCACGGTCTTCGTCACCTTTCCGTTCGTCGCCCGGGAGCTCATCCCGCTGATGCAGGAACAGGGCAATGGCGACGAGGAGGCGGCGCTTTCGTTGGGCGCCAATGGCTGGCAGACCTTCTGGTATGTGACGCTGCCCAACGTCAAATGGGGGCTGCTCTATGGCGTGCTTCTCTGCAACGCTCGCGCCATGGGCGAGTTCGGCGCAGTGTCCGTTGTCTCAGGCCACATTCGCGGCCTCACCAACACCATGCCGCTGCACGTGGAAATCCTCTACAACGAGTACAACGCCGTGGGCGCCTTCGCGGTCGCCTCGCTGCTGGCCGGCCTGGCACTGGTGACGCTGGTCTTGAAAACACTTCTCGAGATGCGCTACGGCGCCGAGATCGCCGCGTCGCGCGGACATTGATAGAGGTCATTCTATGGAAGTTCGCGTTGTCAACGTGCGCAAGGAGTTTGAGCGGTTTCCGGCGCTCCATGACGTGTCGCTCGACATCAGGTCGGGCGAGCTCATCGCGCTGCTTGGACCGTCCGGCTCCGGCAAGACGACGCTTCTGCGGCTGATCGCCGGCCTGGAACGGCCGACCAAAGGGGCCGTCTTCTTCGGCGACGAGGACGCCTCCCAGAAGTCGATCCAGGAGCGCAATGTCGGTTTCGTCTTCCAGCATTACGCGCTGTTCCGCCACATGACGGTTGCCGACAATATCGGCTTCGGCCTGAAGGTCCGGCATGGAACCGCAAGGCCGTCTGGAAAAGAGATCCGTCGCCGGGCGTCGGAACTGCTCGACCTCGTCCAGCTGTCGGGGCTGGAGAAGCGCTACCCGGCGCAGCTTTCCGGCGGTCAGCGCCAACGCGTGGCGCTTGCGCGCGCCATGGCGATCGAGCCCAAGGTGCTGTTGCTCGACGAGCCGTTCGGCGCCCTCGACGCGCAAGTGCGTCGCGAGTTGCGCCGCTGGCTGCGCGAGATCCACGACGCCACCGGGCATACCACGGTCTTCGTCACGCACGACCAGGAGGAAGCGCTGGAACTCGCCGACCGTGTCGTCGTGATGAGCCAGGGCCGCATCGAGCAGGTCGGCTCGGCCGACGAGATTTACGACGCACCGAACTCGCCCTTCGTCTACTCCTTCATCGGTGAATCGAGCTCGCTGCCGGTCAAGGTCGACAACGGCGAGATCTGGCTCGCCGACCGGCCGATCGGCTTGCCGGCGCCGAACGCTGCCCCCGGCGAGGCACTGCTCTATTTCCGTCCGCACGATGTCGAGCTGCTTGACGGCTGCAGCGGCTGCATCGCCGGCACGGTCGCCGCCAGCCGGCGCGTCGCCGGCACCAGACGGGTCGAGCTCGAGGTCGGCGGCGAGCGCCAGCGCGTCGAGATCGAGCTGCCCATCGATCATCCCGCGGCGCAGAAGAGCCGGGTGGCGTTCAGGCCGGGACGCTGGAAGCTTTTCCCGGCTTCCTGACGCATCTTTGCGCCTGCGCTTTCCTGTGGCGCCCGCCAGGCGTCGCGATGAATCCGCCTGGAAAAAAATCCAGCCAAACAGCTGTTCGGGCGGCGCCTTTTTTCCTCGCTCCCGCCATCCACTCGGAGTGCGTGCCTCGTCGGACCAGGCTTTCCTTATTATGGTCGCATCATAGTTTCTGATTATTCCGAAGGAGACTCGCTCCATGAAGCGCTTATTGCTTGGCGTCACCGCTTTCGTCGGCCTCGTTCTCGCTTCCGCCCAGGCCTGGTCAGCCGACAGGCTCCTGAACGCGTCCTACGACGTTGGCCGCGAATTGTTCGCCGATATCAACAAGGCCTTCATCGCCCAGCATCCCGGCGTGACGATCGATCAGTCCCATGCCGGCGCCTCGGCTCAGGCGCGCGCCGTCGCCGACGGCCTGGGTGCCGATGTCGTCACTCTCAACCAGGTCACCGACGTCGATTTCCTGGTCAAGAAGGGCCTCGTTTCCGCCGACTGGCAGAAGGATTTCCCCGACAACGCCTCGCCCTTCTATTCGCTGCCGTCCTTTCTGGTCCGCGCCGGCAATCCCAAGCACATCAAGGACTGGAACGATCTTGTCCGCGACGACGTGCAGGTTATCTTCCCCAATCCGAGAACCTCGGGCAATGCGCGCTACACCTATCTCGCCGCCACCGCCTACGCCAAGGAGGCCTTCAAGGGCGACGACGCCAAGGTAAAGGAGTTCATCGCCAAGCTGTTCAACAACGTTCCGATCTTCGACACCGGCGGCCGTGCCTCCACCACCACCTTCGTGCAGCACGAGATCGGCGACGTGCTGATCACCTTCGAATCCGAAACGCGCGGGATCCGCAAGGAATATGGCGACAGCAAGTTCGAGCAGGTCACGCCCTCGGTCAGCCTGCTGGCCGAATTCCCGGTGGCGATCGTCGACAAAGTCGCCGACGAGCACGGCAGCCGCGATCTCGCCAAGACCTATCTCGACTTTCTCTATTCGGCCGAGGGCCAGGACATTGCCGCCCGCGATGGCCTGCGGGTGCGCGACACGTCGGTCGCCGCCAAGTACAAGGCCGACTTCCCCGACGTCCGCCTGCTGACGGTGCAGGACGTCTTCGGCGGTTGGGACAAGGTGCAGAAAGAGCATTTCGCGGCAGGCGGCCTGCTCGATCAGGCCTATGGCAGCCGATAAGCCTCGACAGGCAAGTACTGGAAAGCCGGCTTCGCCGGCTTTCTTCTTATCTGGAGCCGGCGTCGCTTCCGCCGGCGAAATCATCGCGGCCAATGTGAAAAACGTTACGAAGAATCAACGCGTTTGTGCCTAAACCTGCGTTGACGAATTGTTGTGCCAAATCGCCTCGCGCGGCCAGACTGTCATGATTTGCACACAAACAACCGCCAGATGCAGGGCGATTGGGGTTTGATGAACTGAATCGGGCATGCTGACCAAAAAAGGCAAATACGGCCTCAAGGCCCTCGTGCATCTTTCCACCCTGCCGGCTGGCCAGCTTGCATTCGTCAACGACATTGCGGTCGCCAACAACATCCCGAAGAAGTTCCTGGATGCCATCCTCGGCGAACTGCGCAATGCCGGTTTCGTGCAGAGCCGCAAGGGCAAGGAAGGCGGCTACCGCCTCGCCAGGCCCGCTTCCGAGATCAAGATCGGCCATGTCGTGCGCGTGCTCGACGGACCGCTGGCGCCGATCCCGTGCGCCAGCCGCACGCAATACCAGCGCTGCGAGGATTGCGACGAGGCGACCTGCCAGGTCCGCCACATGATGCTGGAAGTGCGCCAGGCGATCGCCGAGGTGCTCGACAATCGCAGCCTCGCTGCCATGCGTGACGCCGACAACGACGATTTCCCTGCAGAGCTGACGTCGCAGATCTGATCGACCAGGCCGCGCTGCCATGCCGTGGTTGTCTATCTGCGACGGACGCAGTAAAGCGGCTGACGGATGGAAGAAGATCCTGGGGGTATCCGACGCATGAGGCTGCCTTGGCTTGGCAAGTCCCGCAGGGCCAAACGGCAACCGTCATCCGCCAGCATCTACCATACCGAGGTCATCGCCGACGTGTCAGTGCCGGACCGCGGCGAGACCGTCCGCTTCTTCAGCCGCAAGCTCGTCCGCCCCGGCAAGTTGCGCAGCGTCTCCAACAAGGATCTGCGCGAAAGCCTGCTTTCCCTGTTCTATCTCGGCGTGGCGGCGTTCCTGCCGGTCGCCTGGTGGGCGCCGATCTGCGATTGGGTTTCGACGCTTCGGCGCAAGCGCCATTTTCGCAAGGAATTCGCGCGCTATGACGTCGCGATCAAAGCAGTGCTTGGCGATGACGTCGACACGCGAAGCCTGTTCAGGGGCCATCTCGCCGCCGCGCATCGCCGCCGCCTGATGCTTGCCGCTCATCTGGTGCCTGGCAGGCGCTGGTCGCCGGCTATCCGGCTGGACGGGCTCGACGGCTTGCGCGAAGCCTTGCAGCGCGGCCGCGGCGCCATCGTCTGGTGCGATCAGTTCATCGCCCAGACCATCATCGGCAAGCGCGCCCTCTTCGAAGCCGGCATCGAAGCGCACCAGGTGAGCGTCAACTTCCACGGCTTCTCGGAAAGCAAATTCGGCCTGCATGTGATCAACAGGCCGCTGGTCGAGGTCGAAAACCGCTTCCTGAAAAGCCGCATCGTCTTCGAGCGCGCCGACGCCTACCAGGTCACGGCCCGCATCCAGAAGACGCTGAAGGAGAACGGCGTCGTGTTGATGACCAACACCATCCACGCCGGCTCCACCTTCACCGAGATCGCCATGGGCGATCGTGGCTGGACGCACCTTGCCTCGGCGCCGGCGAATTTCGCGGCCCGCGCAGGTGCAGCACTGTTTGCCATGTCGACCCTGGAGGCGGCGCCTTTTCGTGAGTACCGGGCGATCGTCAGCCCGGAACTGAGGCCCGACGCCACCCGATCCGCATCCCTGCCGGCAAAGGAAGTGGCGGCAAAGAACCTGGTCCTGCAGGCGGGCTACATCCTGCTAAAGCGCGACCGCCTGCTAGAGGTTGTCAAACTATACCCCGAGCAGATGATGGCCTGGTCCGGCGCTTCCCGGCTCACAGGCCAGCAGGATCAACCCGCGATCGGCGGCGACGCTGCCTGAAGCAATTCCAGGAAAGTATGTGACGGTTTTCCGTCCGGAATTGCGTCAAAGCAAAGAGGATAAAGCGGTTCACCGTTTAGCGAGCGCGTCCTTTACGATCCCGGTCACGGTCCGCGTCGCTTCCGCAGTCACCGCCGGCTCGTCCGGGCCCGGCTCTTCCAGGGTCGCGAACTGGTTGTCGACCAGGCTTGCCGGCATGAAGTGGCCCTTGCGGCGCGCGACCCGCCGCCAGGCGGTCTCGCGATCGATCTTCAGATAGAGGAACACGACGCCGGGGCAGAAGCCGCGCAGCCGCTCGCGGTAGCTGCGCTTCAGCGCCGAGCAGGCCGCCACCGCCTTCTGTCCGTCGGCGACGGCGGCGGCGATGCGCCCGCCGATGGCGTCGAGCCAGCCCTCTCGCAACGCATCCGTCAGCGGCTCGCCGCGCGCCATCCGCGCCACGTTTTCCGGCGGATGCAGTCGGTCGCCTTCGATGAAGATCGCGCGCAGCTCTTTGGCCAGCGCCTCGCCGACGGCCGTCTTGCCGCAGCCGGCCACCCCCATCACGACGATGGCCGGCGCTGACCGGATGTCGTTCATTCTTTCAACCACGGTCAGCGACTTGCCGGCGCGCGGCCATAGAGCAGAAGCATGGCGACGATCACGACGCCGTAGATGATCTGGCGTCCCGCCTCCGGCATCTGCATGACCGACAGGATCGATTGCAGCAGCGTGATCAGGATCACGCCGGCGACGGTGCCGAGATAGGAGCCGCGGCCGCCGAGGATCGAGGTGCCGCCCAGCACCACCGCGGCGATCGACGGCAAGAGATAGGCGTCGCCCATCGACTGCGCGGCCTTCGAGGCGTAGCCCGCAAGCAGGACGCCCCCGAAGGCCGACAGTCCGCCGGACACGGCAAAGGCGATCAGCACGACGCGGCGCGTGTCGATGCCGGAAAGATAGGCGGCGCGCTCGCGATTGCCGATGCCGTAGACGGCGCGGCCGAAGCTGGTGCGTGTCAGCACGAAGACCATCGCGGCCCCTATCAGCGCCCAGATGATCACGGCGTTCGGCACCGCCGGAATGGCAAAACCGGTCGCGAGGTAGCGCATCGCTGCCGTCGCCGCATCCTGCGGCGAGAACCCGCCGGTATAGACCACCATCAGCCCTTGCGCGACGGCGTTGGTGGCCAAGGTGATGATCATCGAGGGAATGCGCAGATAAGCGACGCCGACGCCGTTGACGATGCCGATGGCAACGCCGCACAGGATGCCGAACGGGATGGCGAGCGCGACGCCGACCGGCCCGTAGGCAGCGGCCGCGCAGGCCATCATCGCGCCAGTCGCCACGGACCACGGCACCGACAGGTCGATCTGCCCGAGCAGGATCACCAGCATCATGCCGGTGGCGATCACGCCGAGGAACGAGGCGACCTTCAGCTGCTGCAGGAGATATTCCGGCGAAAGAAAACTGCGCGAATAGAGGCTGCCCACCAAAAGCAGGATCACGATGCAGGCAAAGGCGGTGACCACCGCGGGGTCGGCGCGTCGGATAAATTTCGGCATGCGGCCGGCGATGCCGCCAAGCGTCGTTTCGCTCACAGGAACCACTCCAGCCGGTTGCGCACCCTGAACAGCGCGAAGGCGCCGAGGCTGACCGCGATCAACAGAATAACGCCCTGGAACAGAGGCTGCCAGAGCGGATCGAAGTCGAAGACGAACAGCAGGTCGCCGATGGTGCGGAAGGCAAGCGCGCCGAAGATCGCGCCGATGGCGCTGCCCTTGCCGCCGAACAGCGACACGCCGCCGAGCACGACGGCTGCGATCGAGAACAGCGTGTAGGCGTTGCCGCTCGCATAGGCCGCCTCGCCCGTATAAGTGAAGAAGGTGAGGAACAATCCGCCGATCGCGGCGAGCAGCCCGGCCAGCGTGTAGGCAAGGAACTTGCCCCTGCGGATCGGCACGCCCGACATATAGGCCGCTGTCTCCGACGAGCCCGCCGCGTATGCGGCGCGGCCGAGTTCGGAGCGGCTGAACGGCACCCAGACGATGAGCACGACGACGAACAGCGCCACCAGGCTCGCCGGCACGACGCCGAAGAAGCGCCCGGTCAGGAAATCGGCGAGGTCTTCATTGACCGAACCGCCGGGAACCGGCCGCAGCAGCAAGGCAAGGCCGAAATAGACGGCACTTGTGGCAATTGTCGCGACGATCGGCTGCAAACGGCCGTAGATGACGATCGCGCCGTTGACAGCGCCGCAGATGAGCCCGGTGCCCAGCACGGCCACCACGCCGAGCGCGGTTTCGAGGCCGGTGCCGATCACCAGCCAGGAAGCCATGCAGTTGGTCAGCGTGAAGATCATGCCGACCGAGAGATCGATGCCGGCGGTGATCACCACCAGCGTCTGCGCCATGGCGACAAAGGCAAGCAGCACCCCCTTGTTGGCTGCCGTCTGCACGACATTGGCGGTAAAGCCGGCCGGGTGGTTACCGCTGTAGATGGCGAACATGACCATGAAGATGCCGAACGCGAGCAATGTTCCGCGCTGCTCGGCAAGCCAGTAGCGCCAGTCTTTCACGCGCCCTCTCCCTGTCCCACGCGGGCGTCATCGCCGTGGATGTTCAGCGCGCTGGCGATCAGAGCGCGCTCGGTGATGTCGGCGCCGACCAGTTCGCGTTTGACCGCGCCGTCATAGAGCACCAGCACGCGGTCGCAGCAGCCGATCAGTTCGTCATAGTCGGTCGAATAGAACAGGATTGCGGCGCCGGCGTCGGCCAGCTTGCGCATCAACTGGTAGAGCTCCTGCTTGGTGCCGACATCGATGCCGCGTGTCGGATCGTTGAGCAGGATGATGCGCGGCTGCCGCATCAGCCATTTGGCGATCACCACCTTCTGCTGGTTGCCGCCGGACAGCGCGCCGACCGGAATGTCGAGGCCCGCCGTCTTGATGGCCAGCAGCCCGACCATGTCGTCGATCAGCCGCTGCTCGGCGCCGCGGTCGATGACGCCCGCTTTCGACAGCCGGTCGAGCGCCGCGAAGGACAGGTTCTCGCGCACCGTCATCGGCAGCATCAGCCCTTCGGTCTTGCGATCTTCCGGGATCAGCGCCATGCCGACGCGGTCGTCGCTCGCAGCGGAAGGGCTGGCGATCGAAACCGGCTTGCCGTCGACCAGCATCTGCCCGGAAAGACCGCGCAGCACGCCGAAGAAGGCGAGCAGCAGTTCGCGCTGGCCCTGGCCGTCGAGACCGCCGAGCCCGACCACCTCTCCGGCCGCGATCGACAACGAGACGTTGTCCAGCCGGTCGCTCCACGAGAGGTTGCGCGCCTCCAGCACCGGGACGGTGCCCGCCTGAGACCGGGCTGGCTTCGACGGGAAGATGTGGCTGTATTCGCGGCCGATCATCAGCTCGACGACTTCGTTGTCGCTCTTCGAGCCAGCCGCGTAGCTGGCCACATTGCGGCCGTTGCGGAACACCGTGCACTGGTCGGCAAGCTCGGCGATCTCGTTCATGCGATGCGAGATGTAGAGCAGCGCCAGCCCTTCCTCGCGCAGGCGCTTGAGCACGCCGAATATCTTGGCGACATCGGCCGCCGTCAGCGCCGAGGTCGCTTCGTCGAGGATCAGGATGCGCGGCTTCCTGGCCAGCGCCTTGGCGATCTCGACCATCTGCCGGCGCGACAGCGGCAGATCCTTGACCAGCGCCAGCGGATGGATGTCGGAAGCGCCGGCGCGCGCCAGCGCCTCTTCCGCGATGCGCCGCTGCGCCTTGCGGTCGATCATGCCGAAGCGTTTAGGCGGATCGGAAATGACGATGTTGTCGGCGACGCTGAGCTCCGGGATGAGCGACAGCTCCTGGAAGATGCAGACGATGCCGGCGTGGTTCGCGGCCGCCGGCGATGCGAAGGTCACGTCGCGGCCCTCGAGCGTCATGCGGCCTTCGTCGGGCGCCACGACGCCCGCCATCACCTTGATCAGCGTCGACTTGCCGGCGCCGTTTTCGCCGAGGATGGCGTGGATGCTGCCGGCCGTCACCGTGAGGTCGGCCTTTTCCAGGGCCCGTACGCCGCCAAAGCGCTTGGATATGCCTTCCATATGGAAAAGCGGAGCCGCGCCGTCCATCAGCCCTCCCCAGGCCGGTTTGCGATTGGCTTCAAGGCAGCCGGCGCCGCGGTTTCCCCGCGGCGCCGGTTGATCAGGCTACTTGTTTTCCTTGGTCTGGCCCATGATTTCCTGCGCGGTGAAATTGATGCCGCAGGTCGGGAAGGAATTGCCGACGAAGAAATTGTCGGACTGGTCGGGGAAGAAATCCTGCCCCGCCTTGAAGTTCGGATCCTCGACGATGGCCAAAGGCAGCTTGACCGACTGCGGCACGACATTGCCTTCGAGGGCTGCGATGGCCGTCTTGATGGCGACCGCGACCTGGGCCGGGCCGGTGCCGGCCGAAGAGCATTTCAGCCCATCGCCGGCGTGCGCCGCGCAGAACTTGCGGAAGCCGTTTTCCGTCTCGCCGCCGAACGGCACGAACGGATGCTTGGCGTCGATCATCGCCTGCACGATGCCGGTGTCGCCGCCCTGTCCGGTGATGCCGACGAACGGCCCGCTGGTGGCGATCGCGTCGGCGGTGGCCTTTTGCGCCACGCCGTCATCCCATTTGCCGACGACTTCGGTGACATCCCACTTCTTGCCGGACCCGTCGAGCACCTCATGGATGCCGTTGTGGCGGTCGGTGTCGACGGAGGTACCGGCAACGCCGCGCACCTCGAGCACCTTGCCGCCATTCGGCACGTGCGAGACCAGCCACTTGCCCCACAACTCGCCGAGGCCTTTCTGGTCGACGTTGACGTTGATGGCGTCCTTGGTGTCGAGGATGTTGTCGAAGGCGACGAGAATGACGCCGGCTTCCTTGGCACGCTTGATGACCGGCCCGAAGGCAGTCGGATTCTGGGCGTTGACGACGATCGCATCAAAGCCGGAATCGATGAAGTTGTTGATCGCCGAAATCTGCGCCGGCACGTCCTCGCCGGTCGACACCACTTTGAATTCCTTCAACTTCTTGGCGACGTCCGGCTGCGCGGCATAGGCCTTGGCAGTCTGGATCATCTGGATGCGCCAGGTATTGGCGATATAGCCGTTGGCGAGCGCGATGCGATATGGCCCGTCTTTCTTCGGAAACTTGAAGAACTGCGTGTCGGCCGCCCACGGCGCGAAGCAGTCCGGCTCTGCCGACGGGCCCTTGACGATTTCCGGATCGGCGATCGCCGAAGAGCTCAGCATGACGAATGCAGTGGCGGCAATGACGCCGCCAACGAGTGACTTGATCATCGGTATTCCTCCCAGTTGCAGTTCTGCTTGTTGATGCAGTCCCGACACCGTCGGCCAGCACCCTCCCGCCAGCCCGATGCGTTTTCGAGGTGGCTTGCGCCGTCCCTCTTCTTCCCCCTTCCGTCCCTCCAGGCGGCTCACAAAACTATCATATTATACATAATAAACAAGCATGAGCTGTTGCTTATGTATAATAAACAGCCCTGTTTCGCCGATGTCATACTTGGCGGAAAATATGGTAGCGCTACCATATTTAGGTGTAAACCGGCATTCGCACAGTCGCCTCTGCGTGTTTCAACGCGCGGTGCTCTCGCGGCGTATGAGCTCGAAACCGAGGTCGACAACCCGTTGCTGCGGCCGCTGTCCGGCGATCGCGGCGAGCGCCATCGCCACGGCCCGGCGGCCGATTTCGTAGCGATGCGTGCGAATGCTGGTGACCGACGGGAAAGCCGCCTGCATCATGTCGAGGTCGTTGAAGCCGATAATGCCGATGGTCTTCGGCACCGCGATCGCAGCGCGGTGGCATTCGAACAGCACGCCGAGCGCGATGTCGTCATTGTTGCAGAAGACGCCATCGAGCGACGGCATCTTGGCCAGCGCGTCGCGCAGGAGCTCGCGGCCGAGCGTCACGCTGGACAATAGCGGCGTGGTGGTCACCAAGCGGGGATCGAACAGGCCGGCCGCGTCCATCGCCGCGCGATATCCGGCAAGGCGCCGCTGCGAGCGCGGATCCATGCGCGCGCCGATGAAGCCGATGCGCCGATAGCCCGCTTCAATGAGATGCTCGGTCGCCGTCCGGCCGCCGTCGAAATGCGAGAAGCCGACCAGCATGTCGACCGGATCGGGCCCGGTCTCCATCACCTGCACCACCGGGCAGCCAGCCGTCTCCAGGAGCTTTCGCGACAGCGACGTCTGGTCGATGCCGGCAACGATCAGCGCCGCCGGGCGCTGCGGCGCGAACACCTGCAGCAGCCGCTCTTCTTCCAGCCCCGAATAGTGCGTGTTGCCGAGTTGGACGCGGAACGGGCCGTCCGACAGGCTGTCATAGATGCCGCGCACCACTTCGGCGAAGACGTTGTTGGTGAGCGACGGCACCAGCACGCCGAAGACCTCCGCGCGCGCCGAGGCCAGGGCCCGCGCATTCGGATCCGGCACATAGCCGAGCTCGTCGACGGCAGCCTGTATCTGCCGGCGCAGATCTTCCGAAACCCGCCCAGGCTCGCGCAGGGCGCGCGACACGGTGATTGCGCCGACGCCGGCCTTGCGCGCGACGTCGGCAATTGTTGGCCGGCCGCCGCCGCGCCGCGAGCGCGGCCTCGTCACCGCCTTGCCCTTTTTGCACGAAAGGAGCGCAGCGGCGAGTTGAGGATCAACAGCTTAGCCACAGCAGCCATGTTTCGCAGTCCGTCCCATTCCGGTCTGGGTCGCGCAGGCCATGGCCATTGTCAAGCCGACGAATATTGGTTCAGCCCACCCCGGTAGAGGCGATGAGCCCTCAGGCCAACGCTTCGGTGGTCAGACCGCCCTCGCCTGATCGGCCGTAAGCGCCTGCTCCCGCGTGCCGGAGACTATGATTTCAAGGACCTCGTGCTCGTCGGTGTTCCTGACGTGACGGTCGCCGACATTCTCGCCGCGCTTGAGCACCATGACACGGTCGCCTACGGCGAAAATGTCGACCAGCCGATGCGAGATGATGATCTGGGCGACACCCTGCCTTTTCAGTTCCAGCATGGTCTCGAGGAGCCGCTCGGTCGCCATCACCGAGAGATTGGCGGTCGGTTCGTCAAGGATCACGACGCGTGGCTCGAACGAAATCGCGCGGGCAATCGCCACGGATTGCTGGCGGCCGCCCGACAGGCTCTCGACCTTCTGGAAAACGGAGTTCACGTCCACCTTCAGTCGCTTCAGCACGCTGTCGGCTTCCGCGTACATCTTGCGGCGATTGACAAAAGGGCCTTTGCGCGGCCAGCGGCCGAGAAAGATGTTCTGGCCGACATCCATGTTTCCGCAAAGAGCGAAATCCTGGTAGATCATCTCGATGCCCGCATCGCGGCTCTCATGCGGGCTCTTGAAGTGCACCGGTTGGCCGGCGACGAGAATTTCGCCGGCGTCGCGCTGATAGGCGCCGGTCAGTATCTTCATGAGCGTCGACTTGCCGGCCGAGTTGTCGCCGACCAGCCCAAGGATCTCTCCGGGATAGAGCACCAGATCGACTTTCCGAAGCGCCTGAACGGCGCCGAAGGCTTTTTCGATGCCCCGCATTTCCACGATCGGTTGAGGCAGGGCAGCATCAGGCATCGACGGTTTCCCGGGTTCGTGCGCGTCGCGCGAGGCGGGCTCGCAGGCGACCGAAGAGGTTGGCCTGGCGCACCCAGATGTCGATCAGCACCGCGGCAATGAGGATGACGCCGATGAAGACGTTGATCCAATGCTGCGGCATGCTGAAGCCCTGGACATTGAGCTGCAGGAGCGCCCTAACCAGAGTGATCACGGCTGCACCGGCCAGAGAACCCAGCATGGTGCCGTAGCCGCCGAAGATCGACCCGCCGCCGATGATCACCGACGCGATGGCGTCGAGTTCGCGGAACTGGCCTGCAACGGGGTTGAAGCTTCGGAAATAGGCGACGTTGATGATCCCGGCCATCGTCGCGCAGAACGCCGCCAGCATGAGCGAGATGAAGCGCGCCCGATTGGTGTTGATGCCGGCATAGGCGGCGGCGCGCATGTTGCCGCCGGTTGCATAGACCTTTTGCCCGAACGGCGTGTAGGCGAGCACGATGCCGGCAATGAGGGCGACGAAGGCCATCCAGATTGTCTGCACGCTGACCACCTCCGCTACCGTCCTGAGGATGCCGTCGGGAAGCAGGATGCCGAAGTGAAGCAGGATGTCGTTCACCTTGCGGCCTAGCAGGTTGTAGCCTTCCGGCCAGCCCGTAAGCTGCTGGCCGGCGACGAACCATGCAGCGAGGCCGCGGGCGATGTAGAACATGCCAAGCGTGGCGATGAAGGCGGGCAGCTTCAAGCCGACGGCGACGACGGCGTTGACGAGGCCGGCGATCATTCCCGCAAGCAGGCCCATCGCGACGGCAGTGACGGGGTCGGCGTCCAGAACCTTCAGGAAATAGGCCGCGGCGCTGCCGGCGAGCGCCAGCACCGCTCCGACGGAGAGGTCGATGTCGCCAGCCGCGATGACGTAGGTGAGTCCCACCGTGATCAGCGCCAGCTCGGTATAGTTGAGCAGGATCGCGAAAGTGTTGGACAGATTCCACCAGTAATCCGGCCTGAGGAACAGACCCGTGAGCCACAGCACCACCGTCAGGATGACGGCGAGGGCATCGCGCCGGGCGAGGAACTTGCCGAACCCGGTTGCCGACAGCGCGATGTCAGTCGCCATCGCGCCCTTGGTCACGACGCCCTCGAGCGCGACTCCGCCGATCTCGAAGGCGGGCGGCGGCGGCCTTCCGCGCAGCCATGCCCAGAGCCGCGCCGCGACCTGGCGGCGGATCAGATAGGGCTCGATCAGCACGGCGATGACGAGCAGCAGCCCGAGAAAGACTGGTACCGCGCCCACCGGCAGGGAGTAGACGGCGTTGACCGTCACCTCCTCCTCGCCGATCTTGATGGTGCGCGTGATCGGCAAACCCTCGCGCAGCACTTTGTCGAGCAGAACGACCAGCGTGGCGCCGAGGCAGGACCCGGCGACGCGGCCGCGACCGCCGAGAATGGAAGCCCCGCCGATGATCACCGCTGCGATGACGGTCAGTTCGCCGCTGACGCCGTAAAGCGGGGTCACACCCTTGTCCTGAGCGGCCGACAGGAGGCCGGCAACGGTGGCGCAGAGCGACGAGAGCAGATAGGCACGGATGCGCACCCAGTTCGTCGGAATGCCGGCATAGACCGCTGCCTGCTCGTTGCCGCCCGTCGCAAAGGTCTCGTAGCCCCAGCGGGTGTTGGCGAGCACGTAGGCGCCGATCACGGCAACGACCGCGCAGATCGCGATCTGATTGTTGAACCCGAAGACATTCGTCTCGCCGAGATGGAAGAACAGCGGCGCCTCCTTCGCCTTGCCTGGATAGTAGATCGCCTGACCATGCGTCAGGGCGAGGACGAAGCCGCGGCCGATCAAAAGCGTGGTCAAGGTGGCGATGAACGCCGGCACTTTTAGGATGGTGACGAGCACGCCGTTGACGAGGCCGATCGCCATGCCAAGCAGGACGCAGACGACCACCGACGTGACGATGTCGAGATCGGCGAAGCTTGGCGCGAACAGCCTGGCAAAAACGACGGCCACAAGGCCGTAGATGGAGCCGACCGAAAGGTCGAGGTCATTGTTGATGATGACGTAGGTCATTCCGACGGCGATGATGGCGACCCGCGAGGTATCGCGAAGCAACGCATGGAACGCCTCGGGCGAGCCGAAGAACGTCGGATTGACAGCAGCGCCGCCGAGATAGATCAGCGCCAGCAGGGCAAGCAATCCCATTTCCCAGCCGCCGACGAGCTGGGGTGGAAGGGGACGAGCGAGAGCTTCAGCGGGCATCTTCTTGATGAAGGGTTCCGAAGGCCAAAATGCGCGGGAGAAATCCTCCCGCGCCGGGTTCAGGATCGCTTCGACATTCAGTTCTCGAAACGCTTGCCGATCTTTCCAACAGTCTCCTGCGTCACGAGCTGAGCGCGCGTATCAAGATTGGCGGCTGAGATGCCACGGTCGATCTGCAGATAGAGCTGCATGACCGGATAGAAGCCCTGCAGGAAGGGCTGCTGTCCGAGCGCGCCGGTCAGGTCGCCGCTCTTCAACGCATCCTGCTGGGCCGGACCGAGGTCGAAGCCATAGGCACAGATTTTTCCGGTCTTTCCGGTCTGGGCGACGGCCTTAACCAACGCCGGCGTGAAAACGTTGTTGCCGGCGAAGGCGCCGACGACGTCACCGCGCGATTCGAACAGCGTCACGATGCCGTTTACCGGATCGTTGGGATTGGTGTCGATACCTGTGTTCTCGGGACCTGCGTCGACCTTGAAGGCCTCGAGCTTGCCGGCGGCCTTCAGGCCTTTGACGACCGCGTTGAACGCCGAGGTGACGCGATTGTTTACCTCGATGTTGCCCATTGCGGTCGAAGACGGGAAGACGATCGAGCCCTTCTCGATGCCCTTGTCCGCCAGGCACTTGACGAGCGCCTCGCCGGCGATCGCCGCGGCGGAGGCGTCCTGGCCGGTATGGCTGATGCCGCTGCGGTCGAGGATCGTGCCGTCGAAGGAATTGGTCGTTGCTACCGGTATGCCCTTGGCCTCGGCGGCCTTGACGATGTCGTTATAGGCGCCGACCTGGGGCGTTGTCATGATCAGCCCGTCGATCGTCGGATCCTGCACGATCTGATTCAGGATTTCGATCTCGCGGGCCGGGTCGTCAGTCGGAGATTCCGAGCCGAGCAGCAGTATCTTGGCGCCGATCAGATTGCCGGCAGCGGTTGCGCCGACATAGACCGGGTCGAAGAAGCCGTTGCCGGCCGTATGTGTGACGATGGCGAAGGTGAGATGGCCATCGGCCGAATGGAAATCCTTGGTGGTGGGGGCTTCCTTTGCGGCTTCCTCGAAGCTGTAGCCGCCGACTGCTTTCTCGACGCCGCCGGACTGCGCGAAGGCGGAGGGCACGCCGAGCAACAACGCCGCGGCGGATGCCGCGAGCAGGCAAGTACGTCTCATGATTATCCTCCCTTGCATTCAACGGGCGGAAGCCGTTCGAGCGCATTTATTCAGGAGATTTTCCGAGTGCTTCCTCCCACTTCGCAATTTTCCGCCCAAAGCCTGTCCAAGTAAATAGCCTGCTGCATCCAGTATTCGGGCGCGACGTCAAGCGAAAGAGCACGGACGAGTGCCGCCGCCCCACCTGGCCCCTCCCTTTGCGCCGGTAGACAACCTTGCAACAGCCAAGTTGCCGGCGGACTTCAGGCCAGCGCCTCGGCGCTCCGCCTTGCCTTCCATATGAGCAGCAAGATCGCCGCGAGATTGACCAGGTTCCAGGCGATGCCGTTGAGGAACGCGGCGGCGTAGGAGCCGCTGAGATCGTAGATCCAGCCCGACATCCAGCCGCCGACCGCCATGCCGAAGATCGTCGCCATCAAGACGATGCCGACCCGCTGGCCGGCTTCCTTGGCCGGCATGTAGTCGCGCACGATGATCGCGTAGCAGGGCACGATGCCGCCTTGCGACAAGCCGAACACCAGCGAGACGACGTAGAGCGAGGCCAGCCCGTCGAAGGGAATGTAGAACAGCAGCGACAGGCATTGCAGCGCCGAACCGATGATCAAGGTTTTCACCGCGCCGATGCGATCGGCGAGGAAGCCTGAACCGATGCGGCTGACGACGCCCGCCGCCAGCATGATCGACAGCATGTCGGCGCCGCGCGCGACGCCGTAGCCGAGATCCATGCAATAGGCGACGATATGCACCTGCGGCATCGACATCGCCATGCAGCAGCCGAAGCCGGCAATCACCAGCAGCATCTGCAGCGCCGCCGGCGACAGCGAGATCGGCTGCACCGGCCGGCTTCCCGGCGAGCCTTGGGCGGCCTCGCGCGGCGCGCCGCGCCGCAGCATCAGCACCAGCGGCACCATCGTGGCGAGGCAGAAGATGCCGATCGCGGCATAGGTGAAGCGCCAGCCTTCGCCTTGCATGACATAGGGCATCGCCGTCGGCCAGACGGCTCCGGCAAGGTAGCTGCCGGATGCAGCCGCCGTCACCGCGACGCCGCGGCGGCGGTTGAACCAGTGCGAGATGTCGGCGATCAGCGGGCCGAAGATCGCCGATGTGCCGAGGCCGATCAGAAGTCCCTGGATAAGGCTGAAGGCAAGGATCGAGGTGGTCAGCGAGGCGAGCAGGAAGCCCGCGCCGAGCGCCACCGCCGAGACGAGCGCCGGGATCCAGTAGCCCATGCGGTCGATAGCGCGTCCGACCAGCACGTTGCCGGCGGCGAAGCCGACCATGGTCGCGGTGTAGGGCATTGAGGCCGCGGCCCGATCGACGCCGAACTCGGCCTGCACGGCGGGCAGAACCACGACCACCGCCCACATGCCGGCGCCGCCGATCGTCGACAAGAGCATCGAGATGCCGAGCCGCATCCATGCGTAGGCGCTGTCTATGCTGGGGCCACCCGCGCGGCTGGAGACGGTTGTCGTCACGGCGTTTCCTGTCCGCGCGTCCTTGTGATCGGGCGGTCTCGTCCAGTATCGGCGCATTTCCTGTACCGAGCAGCGCCACAAGGGACAAATCGGTGGCTCCAGCAATCGGGAACCGGCCATGCCGCCCGGAGTTGTGCACCCAGGGAAGGAGTTTCGCCATGACCGCCAGCAAGAAATGGTCGGCCGAAGTCACGGAGCACAGCGATGCGCTGGATCTCGAGGAGCACGTCTTCGAATCCGACGACGCCAGGAAGATCGCCGCCTCGTTGAAGCGCTCGGCCGAGCACAGCCATCGCCGCAAGGCAGAGCCGTTTCGGTCCGCGATGTCGATGCTGAATTTCTACATCAACCGCGCCGGCAGGAACCTGCCGGAGGAGCGAAAGCGGGTGCTGGAAAAAGCGAAGGACGAGCTGCGCGTCGCCTTCGGACGCGACAAGGAAGATTGACTACCGGGAGCGGATGACGTCGTCGGTATTGGCAAGCAGCTTGCGCACCGCATTGCGCGCGGCATCCGGCCGTTTCAGCCGGATATTCCTCTCGATCGCCTCGTGCAGCTTCTGGGCGTGCTGCAGGTCGTCCAGCTCGCGGGTCGTATAGGCGAAGAGATGATCGAAGGCAGACTCGATCAGGACGCCCAGCGGCACCAGGAGGTCATTGCCGGAGGCCCGGAGGATGGCGAGATGAAAGCGCGTGTCGGCGCGGGTGCGCTCCTGCAGGTTGGTCGCCTCGCCCATCTCGCGGCAGGCCTGGCTGATCTCGGCCATCTGCTCGTCGGTGCGCCGCATTGCGGCAAACGCCGTCGCCTCCGGCTCGATGATGTGGCGGAACTCCTGCACCGTCTTGAGGAACACCTCGCGGTCGGGCGAGGTCGCGTACCAGGCGAGCACGTCGCGGTCGAGCAGGTTCCAGCGCTCTTTCGGTTCGACCCAGCTGCCGATCTTGGGCCGCGATGACAAAAGGCTCTTGGCCATCAGCATCTTGATCGCCTCGCGCACCGCCGAGCGACTGACGTCGAAGGTTTCAGACCATTTCGCTTCGTTGGGCAGGATGGTGCCGGGCGGATAGTCGCCGCGCACGATCCTGAGACCGATTTCGCTCGCCAGCGAGGTGTGCACGCTGGCGCCGGGGATGCGCGGCGCATCGGGCCGCCGAACGCCCGCCAGACGCTCGGCGAACGCCGTTTTCGCCGGCGGCTTTTTTTCGTTATTCGGCTTTGCGTCGCGCATATATCCAGAAAGTCCGGTTTTCAGAAGCTGTCAAGCACGGCAAAGCCCGCTTTGCCTCAAGGTGCCAGGATGTGCACAGCTCAACCTGTGTTTGTCGCCGCTCACGCGTTTTTGACGTATTTGCGCCAGCTATGTTCGGGCCGGAAGCCCAGCACGTCCCGCGCCTTGCGGTTCGACAGCAGCGTCTCGAATTCACCGAGTTCGGCCTTCACCGGCACGCCTGGATAAAAGCGTTTTAGGAGTTCGGCCGTCGGCTGGTCGGACGAGGTGTCGTCATTGGCAGCGTTGAACACCTGATAGCCCAGTCCGTCCTTCTCGATGGCGCGCAAGGTGATCTGGCCGAGATCGCGGGCATCGATATAGCTCCAGGCGATGCGCTTGCGAAAACCTGGATCGGCGAACCATTTTGGGAAAAGCGCATATTCATGCGGCTCGATGACGTTGCCGATGCGCAGCGCATAGATGTCGAAGCCGCTGCGCAGCGCAAAGGCGCGTGCGGTCTTCTCGTTGACGATCTTCGACAGCGCGTAAGAGTCCATCGGATCGACATCATAGTCCTCATCCAGCGGAAAATGTGTCGGGTTGCGCGGTTCGTTGGCGAAGACCAGGCCGTAGGTCGTCTCGCTGGAGGCGATGATCACCTTGCGGATGCCGAGCTTCACCGCCGCCTCGATCACATTGTAGGTGCCCATCGCATTGATGCGGAACACCTCGTTGTCGGGCGTGATCATGATGCGCGGGATGGCGGCGAAATGCACCACGGCGTCGACCGGCTGCGCCCGCAGTGACGGGTCGAATTCATGCAGCCCCGCATAGCTCGACAGCGCATTGAAAACCTGGCCGCTGTCGGTGATGTCGGTGATCAAAGTGCGCACCTTCGGGTTGTCGAGCGGCCTGGTGTCGATGTTGAGCACCTGGCAGCCATGCTCGACCAGATACTGCACGACGTGACGGCCGGCCTTGCCGCTGCCGCCGGTAAACATGATCCGCTTCGTCATTTTGCTCTCCACATCGCTCGGGAATTATGTGTATTGTCAGACAATATGGGGCTGCGCAATCGCCTGCCAAGCGCGATCGGCGAAAAGCTTCTCAAGCAATCGCCCGCCGGCCGGTCGCGCCCGGCGCCGATCATCAACAAAGACAGGGACGAAACGACATGACCACCACCGCTGCCCGCGAAAACATCGGTTTCATCGGCCTCGGCCTGATGGGGCACGGCATCGCCAAGAACATCGTCGACAAGGGCTATCCGCTCACCTTCCTCGGCCGCAAGAACCGCAAGCCGGCGGAAGACCTGCTCGGTCGCGGCGCAAAGGAAGCGGCCACGTCCAAAGAGGTGGCGGCCGCCTCCGACATCGTCTTCATCTGCGTCACCGGCTCGCGCGAGGTGGAGGCGATCATCCGCGGTCCCGGCGGGCTGAAGGAGGGCTTGCGGAAAGGCTCCGTGGTGGTCGATTGCTCGACGGCCGACCCGACATCCACCGTTGCCTTGGCCGCCGAGCTCAAGGCGCTCGGCGTCGACTATGTCGACGCGCCGCTCAGCCGCACGCCGAAGGAGGCCTGGGAAGGCACGCTCGACGCCATGGTCGGCGCGCCCGATGCGGTGTTCGCCCGGCTGAAGCCGGTGATCGAAACCTGGGCCGGCCGCATCGTGCATATCGGCGACACCGGCGACGGCCACCGCATGAAGCTGCTCAACAATTTCATCTCGCTGGGCTACGCGGCGATCTATTCGGAGGCGCTGGCGCTGGCCGAGAAGGTCGGCATCTCGCCGCCGCGCTTCGACAGCGTGATCCGCAACGGCCGCATGGATTGCGGCTTCTACCAGACCTTCATGCGCTGGACGCTGGACGGCGACCGCGACGCCCACAAATTCTCCATCGCCAATGCCTTCAAGGACCTTACCTATCTGGAATCGATGGCGGGCGCGGCCGGCATTGCCAACCCGCTCGGCAACGCCACCAAGAACTCGTTCGCGACCGCCTTCGCCGCGGGGCCGGCCGAACAGTATGTGCCGATGCTGGCCACCCATATCGGCAAGCTCAACGGCGTCGACCTGATGCCGTCGAAGGATGGCGTGAAGCAGAAGATCTGACGCCGCCGGCGCAAGGGTTCTCAGCGCCGCGACCGCTCGATCACCTCGTCGGTGTTGGCGAGCAGCCTGTGCACCGCGGCCCTGGCGGCGGCCGGACGCTGCAGGCGGATGTTCCGCTCGATCGCCTCGTGCAGCGACTGGGCCCGCCGCTGGTCGCTGTGCTCGCGCGTGACGAAGACGAAGAGATGGTCGAGCGCCGATTCGATCAGCACGCCGAGCGGCACCAGGAGCTCGTTGCCGGAGGCGCGCAGAATGGCGAGATGGAACCGCGTATCGGCGCGCGTGCGCTCCTGGATATGCGCCGCCTCTCCCATCTCGCGGCAGGCCTGGCTGATCTCGACCATCTGCTCGTCGGAGCGCCGCATCGCCGCGAAGGCGGCCGCTTCCGGTTCGATGATGTGGCGGAACTCCTGCACTGTCCTCAGGAACACCTCGCGGTCCGGCGAGGTCGCGTACCAGGCGAGCACGTCGCGGTCGAGCAGGTTCCAGCGTTCCCTCGGCTCGACCCAGCTGCCGATCTTCGGGCGCGACGCAAGCAGGCTCTTGGCCATCAGCATCTTGATGGCCTCGCGCACCGCCGAGCGGCTGACATTGAAGGTTTCCGACCATTTGGCTTCGTTGGGCAGGATGGCGCCTGGCGGATAGTCGCCGCGCACGATCCTGAGGCCGATCTCGCCGGCCAGCGAAGCATGCACGCTGAGACCGGCAATCCGCGTCGCCTCGGACCTGCGGATCGTGGCCGGCTGCGCCGGCTCGGCTAGGCGCTTGCCTGACTTTTCCCGTGGCATCCGCGTTCCGGTGCCTCCCGTCGCGGGCGGAAGTTGCCCGCGAAACATCCGCCAGAAATTCGGACGCGCGAAGCCTGTCGCCTCCTGCCGGGGCAAAGGCCGCGTTCAGCGTCCGAGGGAAAGGTGAAGGGGCGCCCGTAAAAGGCGCCCCGGATCGAAGCCTACTTCTGGATGCAGGTATCGACCGTGTCCTTGGTGCATTCGTCGAGGCCGGTGAAGACCGGATCGTCGACCTTCTTGCCTTCGATCAGGTCGATCATCACCGAAGGCGCCTTGTAGCCCATTTCGAACGGCCGCTGGCCGACCAGCGCGGTCACCAGGCCGTCCCTGGCGATCGCCACCTCGTCGCCGATGGTGTCGGCGGCGCCGATGACGAACTCGTTCTTGGCGATCTTGTCGGCCATCGGCTTGAACAGGTCGCGATAGGGCTGCGGAGCGCCGAACAGCGGCCAGCCGCCCATGATGCCGAACGCGTCGAGCTTCGGATTGGCGGCGAGGATGTCCGTCATCGCCTGCACACCCTTGGCGCCGTCGTCATTGGTGAACACCGGGCAGCCGGCCACCTCGGTCCAGCCGCCTTCGCCGGCGAGCGCCGACAGGCCATCCTTGCCCGACAGCGCATCGCGCATGCCCTGCGCGCGGCGCAGGATGTTGTCGGCGGCCGGATTGCCTTCGATGGTGCAGATCGTGCCGCCATTCGGCTTGGCCTTCTTGATGTATTCGCCGATGCGCTTGCCCATCAGATAGTTGTCGGTGCCGAGATAGGTCTTGCGAAGGGCGGCGTCCTCCTTGGCAAGGTCGGCGTCGACGGTCATGATCGGGATCGACGGATTGGCGCTCTTGATCGTCTGCGCGATCAGCGGCGCGTTGGACGGCGAGATCGCCATCGCCACCGTGTCCGGCTTGCTCAGCATGTCCTGCACGATCTGGGCTTCGCCGGCCTCGTCCGAGGTCGATGCCGGACCGGTGTAGAAGCATTCATATTCGGAGCTGGCGTTCTCCTTGTTCCACTTCTCGCAGCCCTGGTGGATGGCTTCGAAGAACGGGTTGTCGAGACCCTTCACGACAATGACAAGCTGCTTCTTGGCCAAAGCCGGCCCGGCGCCCAGCGCCATGGCGGCGACGGCGGCGAGCAAAAGTGATTTCCTCATAACGTTCCTCCCTTGAAAAAGACGGACACGGCGTGCCCGCCACACCGATCGGTCCGGATGCAAGGACACGGGGATTGCCTCCAACGTCCGTGTCCTGGCCGGGCCGATAAGCATTTGCCGATCCGTTCCAGGTCGAATGAACGCTGGGGTTGCCGGATCAAATCCCCTGCCCCTCGCTTCCGCCGAACGGCTATTTGCGCGGGCCGGTTGTTCCTCCGACGCTAGCTAATATCGGCTCGCCGCCGACGTCAATTCCTATTTGTCCTACAAAACCGATTTTTCGACGAGTTCCGAAATAAATCGCCCGACAGTTGATTGACGCCCATGTCCGCATTTGCCTAAATGGGTCTGTCGCACCGGCTCGGGAGGAGCTGGAGGTGCGAGGCCAATGCGAGCGCCGGCGTCGATAGCGAAGCAGTCGCAAGGCGAAAATGGGGAGGCTTAAGGCTGGTGTCGGTTCTCGAACTCGCCAACATTTCGAAGCATTTCGGCGCCATTCAGGCGGTGAACGACGTTTCGTTCACGCTGGAGGCCGGTGAAGTCGTTGGCCTGATGGGCGACAACGGCGCCGGCAAGTCGACGCTGGTCAAGATGATCGCCGGCAACTTCCACCCGAGCCACGGCACGATGCGCATGGACGGCAAGGAGCTGATCCTGCACAAGCCGGCGGAAGCCCGCCAGCATGGCATCGAGATCGTTCACCAGGATCTGGCGCTCTGCAACAATCTGACGGCCGCCGCCAACGTCTATCTTGGCCGCGAGCTTCGCAAGGGCGTTGGACCCTTCCGCATTCTCGACTACGCCGCCATGTACAAGCGCGCCGGCCAGCTCTTCGCCGAGCTGAAATCCGAGACGCGCCCGCGCGACCTCGTCAAGCAGATGTCGGGCGGCCAGCGCCAGGCGGTGGCGATCGCCCGCACCATGCTGTCGCAGGCCAAGATCGTGCTGATGGACGAGCCGACGGCGGCGATCTCGGTCAGGCAGGTCGCCGAGGTACTGAACCTGATTCGCCATCTGCGCGACCAGGGCATCGCCGTGGTGCTGATCAGCCACCGCATGCCCGACGTCTTCGACGTCGCCGACCGCGTCATCGTCATGCGGCGCGGCAGGAAGGTCGCCGACAAGAAAATCGCCTCGAGCTCGCCCGAGGAAGTCACCGGGCTGATTACCGGCGCCATCGAACAGGTAGCATGACAGCGCCGAAACCAGTGACGCCCGTGCGTCTCACCGCCGGCATGAAAGGTCGATAATGGCAGTCACCCTTGACCAGACGATCGCGCAGAAGCAGCACACTTTCCTGTCGCGCATGTTGTCCAGCCAGACCTTCTGGGTGGTGATCGCGGTCATCCTCGCCTGTCTGTTCCTCTCCTTCGCCACCGACGCCTTCGCCACGCAGAAGAACCTCTACAACATTACCCGCAACATCACCTTCGTCGCCATCGTCGCGCTCGGCATGACCTTCGTCATCATCACCGGTGGCATCGACCTGTCGGTCGGCTCAGTGCTGTGCCTGTGCTCGATGGTGCTGGCCGTCACCATGCATGCCGGCTATTCGATCGAGGTCGGCATCCTGGCCACAATCGTCACCGCGCTCGCCATCGGCGCCTTCAACGGTGTGCTCATCGCCTATCTGGGCTTCCCGCCCTTCGTGGTGACGCTCGGCATGCTCTCGGTCGCCCGCAGCCTCGCCATGGTGGCCTCCAACAACACCGTCGTCTTCCAGTTCGGGCCGGACCACGAAAAGCTTCTGTCGCTGGGTGGCGGCGCCTGGCTGTTCGGCATCGCCAACCCGGTGCTCTACATGATCATCCTGGCGCTGATCACCGGTTTCATCCTGCGCTGGACCAAGTTCGGCCGGCACATCTTTGCCATCGGCGGCAACGAGCATGCGGCGACGCTGACCGGTGTTCCGGTGCGCCAGATCAAGGTCGCGGTCTATATGATCTCGGCGCTCTCGGCGGGTCTGGCGGGCATCATCGAGACCGGTTGGCTGGGCGCTGTCACCACCAATATTGGCACCGGCATGGAGCTGCAGGTGATCGCGGCCACCGTCATCGGCGGCGCCAATCTCGCCGGCGGCGTCGGCACCGCATTCGGCGCCATCGTCGGCGCCGCCTTGATCGAGGTGATCCGCAACAGCCTCGGCCTGCTCGGCATCAACGCCTTCTGGCAAGGCACCTTCATCGGCGGCGCAATCCTGCTCGCCGTGCTGTTCGACCGCATCCGCAACTTCCGGCGCAGCGATTGAGCTCCTATCGTTCAGTCTGAAAATCCGCCCGGGCAGCCACTGCGAAGCGGGCGTCGTCCCCCTGTGCCTTGACGCAGGGCGGACGTCGGTCGCACAATCCCCGGGCAGGCGAAGGGAGGCCAGTCGCCTGCGGGAGGAACTATACCCATGACGGACGCGATCAGGCTCTATTGGGGCCGGTTCGGACATGTCTCTGTCCTGAATGTCGCCAACGACTTCGTCACTCATGCCCATGGCGAGGCGCATCTCATCATCTGGCTGGAAGGCACGGCTGGCGAAATGACCATCGGCCGCGAGACGGTGGGGCTGGGACCTGAGACCGCCGCCGGCATCAATTCCTTCCAGCCGCACAGCCACGCGCTTTCCCACGACGGCAGGCCCGGCCTGTTCCTCGCTTTCTACATCGATCCCGACTGGGCGCGCCGACGCCGCGACCTGCCAGCTTCGGCGCCGCTGTTTGCGCAAGCCGCAATCACGCTGGAGCCGTGGCTGCATCAGGCGGCGGCGAACCTGCTCGATCACCTTGCCGACAATGAAAGCATCGACGACGTTGCCAACTATGAGATCGAGCGCTTCATCGACAGCGTGCTCGACGCCGCGGACGCTTCGGCACCGCAGGTGGTACGCGCGCGCATCAACACGATGCTGGATTTCCGCGTCCGCAAGGCGATCCAGCTGATGAAGGCCAACGTCTGCGAGCGCATCTCCTTCGACGACGTGGCGCGCAGCGTCGGCTTGTCCAGGCCGCATTTCTTCGCTTTGTTCAAGGAACAGACCAACCTGACGCCGAACGTCTACTGGAACACGCTGCGCATGGAGGAAGCCGTGCGCCAGCTGCAATGGTCGCAGGAGCCGTTGATCTCGGTCGCCTGCAATCTCGGCTTCACCACCCAGGGCAATTTCTCGCGCTTCTTCCGCGACCATGTCGGCGTGCCGCCGACGCTCTACCGCGAAGCGGCGCGGGCGATGTCTTAAATAGCCAGAAGTCGCTGTTTTTCAGACTGATTGATAGGCGCGCAAGACCCGTTGATAAGCGCAACCCGGGCCTCCGCCCTAGCCTCCTTGCCATCTTTGCAGGGGAACGAGTTCATGGCGAAAGTCACCATCTCCAGCGTCATCGACGCGCCGGTCGAACAGGTGTGGGCGCGCATCCGCGACTTCAACGGCCTGCCGGGCTGGCATCCGCGCATGGTCGAAAGCCACATCGAGGACGGCAAGGACGCCGCCATGATCGGCTGCGTGCGCAACTTCCAGCTCATCAGCGGCGCCCGCCTGCGCGAGAAGCTACTCGACTTCTCCGACGAGAATTTCCTGGTCAGCTACGCGATCCTCGAGACCCCGCAGCCGATTACCAACCACAAGGCGACGCTGCAGTTGCGACGCGTCACCGACGGCAACCGCACCTATGCCGAATGGACCGCGAGCTTCGACGCCGCGCCCGAAGAAGGCGACAAGCTGGCCGAAGGCATGGGCGCCAACGTCTTCCAGGGCGGCTTCAATGCCCTGAAGAGCCATTTCGCCGGCAACGGCTAAATCAGGAAGCGCGCCATGCCGCTTGCGCTGCAGACCTTCTCATCCGTGAAAGATGCCCTATCGGCCCTGCAGGCGGCGGGCACCCGCTATCTCGGCGGCGGCACGCTGGTCGTTCGCGCCGCCAATGAGGGCGACGTTTCCGTCTCCAGCCTCGTACGCGTCACCGACCCCGGGCTTTCGCAGATCGCCGTTTCCGGCGGCAAGGTCCGGCTCGGCGCTTCCGTCACCATGGCGGCGATCGCCCGCCATGCCGAGCTTGCCGCGCTCGCGCCGGCCGCGCGCGCCGTCGGCGGGCCGGCGATCCGCAACATGGCGACCGTCGGCGGCAATCTGTTCGCCTCCGCTCCTTACGGCGATTTCGCCGTGGCGCTGCTGGCGCTGGACGCCACCGTCGCCGCCGAGGCCGGCGAAATGCCGGTCGAGACTTTCCTGGCGAGTCGCGACACCAGCCGCGCCGTCGTCACCGCTGTCGGCTTTTCGCTGCCCGAGGCGGAAAGTTTCCGCTTCCTCAAAGTGTCGCGAGTCAAGCCGAAAGGGGTCTCGGTGCTGAGCATCGCGGCGCTTTTGCAGCGCACGGCAGACGGCACCGTGACCTCCGCACGCATCGCGCTTGGCTGCATGGCCGATCGGCCGATACGGGCCAAGGCGGCGGAGAAGGCGCTGCTCGGCTGCAAGCTGACGCCGCAGGAGATCGCGCCGGCGCTGGCCGCGGCTGGCGAAGGCATCTCGCCGATCACCGACCCGATCGCCAGCGCCTGGTATCGCGCTGAGGTGCTGCCGGTCCATCTCGGGCGATTGCTGCTGAGCTGACCAACCGTGGGGGACTCGCGTCTGTCCGGTTCATCCGGGCAGGCGCGCAGGGAGAAAAAATGGCAAAGGTACCTGTCCAATTCACGCTCAACGGCTCCGAGAAGGCCGAATTCATCGAGAGCGGCACGACGCTGCTCCACGCGCTGCGCGACAAGATCGGCGACACATCGCCGAAAGGCGGTTGCCACCAGGGCACCTGCGGCGCTTGCTCGGTCATCATCGACGGCGAGTTGAGGCTGTCCTGCCTGACATTGGCCGAGACCTGCAACGGCGCCGACATCGCGACCACTGCCGGCCTCGCCGAAGGCGGCGTGCTGCATCCGCTGCAGCGCGCCTTCCTCGATGCCTTCGCCACCCAATGCGGCTTCTGCACGCCGGGCATGATCATGGCCGCCAAGGTGCTGCTCGACCGCACGCCGAATCCGAGCCGCGAGGATGTGGTCGAGGCGCTGTCCGGCAACATCTGCCGCTGCACCGGCTACGAGCCGATCATCCAGGCGGTGCTGACCGCCGCGCGCGCCAATTCGCAGAACGCCGCCTGAGGGAACGAGCCATGGAACTGCGCAAGGACTATTTCGCCGATGTCCGCAAGGACGGCCTGCACGAGATCGGCCAACCGCGGCCGCGACTCGATTCCCCCGGCCATGTCACCGGCAAGACCGCCTATTTCGCCGATCGCAATTTCCCCGGCATGCTGCATCTGAAGATGGTGCGCAGCCCGCATCATCACGCCCGCATCCGTTCCATCGACACTTCAGAGGCGGAGAAACATCCGGGCGTCGTGCGCGTGCTGACCGCCAAGGACGTGCCGCACAACGTCTACACCATCCTGATCCTGATCCAGATCGGCCCGGAGGACGAAACGGTGCTCGCCGACGGCAAGGTGCGCTGGAAGGGCGAGGCCGTGGTGGCGGTGCTGGCCGAGACCGAGCGCGATGCGCAGGAAGCCGCCGCCAAGGTCAAGGTCGACTACGAGGTGCTGCCCGCCGTCTTCGACATGGAGGAAGCGCTGAAGCCCGGCGCGCCGATCGTCAACGAATATCACGGCCGCAACTACTACCTCTATGACAGCGGCGACTGCCGCAAGGTGCGCTTCGGCGATGTCGAGGCGGGTTTTGCCGAGGCCGACCACATCCTCGAGCAGACGTACCAGTCCTCGCCCATCGAGCATGCGCCGACCGAGACGACCGGCTGCATTGTGGCGCCCGAGGGCAACGACCGCTTCGCCTGCTATACCAACACCCAGGCGATGTTCTTCACGCTCGACAACGCCTCGATCATCCTGCAGATGCCTGGCAGCAAGCTGCATTTCGTCGGCGGCACCGTCGGCGGCGGTTTTGGCGGCAAGGTCGACGTCATCGTCGAACCTATCGCCATCCTGGCAGCCAAGCTAACCGGACGTCCGGTCTCATTCATCTACAGCCGCGAGGAGGAGATGCAGATCTCCTCGCCGCGCGCTGCCGAGAAGGTCGTCATCAAGGACGGCGTCAAGAAGGACGGCCGCATCGTCGCCCGCAAGGTGACCGGCTACACCGATGCCGGCGCCTATTCGCGCCATTCGCCTTACGGCGCGCAGAAAGGGGCGGCGCACTACCCGGGCCCTTACACGATTCCCAATGTCTGGATCGACACCCACTGCGTCTACACCAACCGCACCCCCTCCTCCGCCATGCGCGGCTTCGGCGTCACCATCGGCGACTTCGCGCTGGAGGTACAGATGGATAAGCTGGCGCGGCTGATCGGCATGGATCCGCTCGAGTTCCGCTTCATCAACGCCTACCGCGACGGCGACATGAAGGCGCATCGCCAGCCGACCGAGGGCGCGGCGCTGATCGAATGCATGCAGGAAGCCTCGCGCGCCGCAAACTGGCCGGTGGCGGATAAATACATGGCGATGTCCTCCTACAGGAAGGGAGCCTGAGATGGCGATCCGGCGTGGACGCGGCGTCGCCGCGATCAACTATCCGACGGGCATGAATCTCGGCGGCGACCCGACCCAGGCGCTGGTTCACTCGACGCCGACCGGCAATTTCATGGTGACGCTGTCGAGCGTCGATCTGGGCCAGGGCATGAAGCAGATCATGGCGCAGATCTGCGCCGAGACGATCGGCGTGCCGACCGACCGCGTCATCGTCGACACCGCCGACACCGACACCGGCCCGCACTGCATGGGCACCTTCGCCTCGCGCGGCACGCACCGCGCCGGCAATGCCGTCATCCAGGCGGCCAGGGAAGCCCGCCAGGTGATGCTGGAAGTGGCGGCCGAAGAGCTGGAGGTCAACGCTTCCGACCTCGAAACCGACGGCCAGGGCAACATATTGGTGAAGGGCGCGCCGCAGAAATCGATCTCGATCTTCGACGTCGCGCTGTCGGCGCATTTCAAGCGCGGCCGCTCGATCTCCGGCCGCGGCATGTTCCTGATCCCGCGCTCCTATCCGGAGAAGGAGACCGGCGCGATGAAGCCCTCGACCTGCTATGCCCACGCCTGCACGGTGGCCGAGGTCGAGGTCGACGACGAAACCGGCGAGGTGACGGTGCTTAGCGTGAAGAACGTCTTCGAGATCGGCCGCGCGCTGAACCCTAAGATGGTCGAGCAGCAGTTGGTCGGCGGCTCCTGGATGGGCATCAGCCACGCGCTCTATGAGACGACCGAGCCCTATTATCCGAACCGCGACCATGGCGGCACCGACTTCAACCAGTATCTGATGCCGGGTCCTGGCGACCTCGCCGAGACCGAGATCATCGTGCTGGAGCGCCCGTCCGCCGATGGCCCGTTCGGTGCCAAGGGACCGGGCGAGATGTGCGCCAACCCGCAGATTCCGGCCGTCGCCAATGCCGTCTTCGACGCCGTCGGCGTGCGCATCGACACGTTGCCGATCACGCCCGAGCGCATCCTGCGCGCGCTGAAGGCGCAAGTGGCGGGCTGAGCAAGAAGATGGCCCGCGCCGATGCCGAGCAGACTGCTGCCTCACCGGAGGCGGTGGCCGCGCGCCTCGCCGCGTCGCGTTACCTGGCGGACGACGGCCTTGCGACCGCGATCTTCCTCGCGATCCGTCTGGGCAAGCCGCTGCTGCTCGAAGGCGCGCCTGGCGTTGGCAAGACCGAAGCCGCCAAGGCGACCGCCGAATTGCTCGGCCGCGAATTGGTGCGCCTGCAATGCTATGAAGGCATCGATGCCGCGCATGCGCTCTACGAATGGAACTACCAGCGGCAGCTCCTCGCCATCCGCCACGCCGGCGAGCACGAGATCGATATCTATGACGACCGCTTCCTGATCGCGCGGCCGCTGCTGCAGGTTCTGCGCGCGCCGGAGCAGCGCGTGCTGCTGGTCGACGAGATCGACCGCTCCGACCACGAATTCGAAGCGCTGCTGCTCGAATTCCTCTCCGACTTCCAGATCAGCATTCCCGAGCGCGGCACGATCCGCGCGGCGACGCAGCCGATCGTCATGCTGACCTCGAACCGCACCCGCGAGCTTGCCGAGGCGCTGCGGCGGCGCTGCATCTACCACTGGATCGGATACCCAGATGCGGCTCGCGAGGCCGAGATCATCATGCTGCGCGCCGGCGACGTGGCGAAAGCGACCGCGCGAGCGGTGGCGAATGCCGTGCAGCAGATCCGCGCGCGTCCGCTGGCCAAGCCGCCGGGCATTGCCGAAGCCGTCGAATGGGCGAATGCCGCGACCATCCTTGAAAAAGGCGGCAGCCCGTGGCCTGAAGCCTTCCGCCGCGCCATCGGCATGCTGATCAAGGACGAGGAGGACCTGTCCGCAATCGCGCCGGAGCTCGGGAGGATCGTCGAGGAGGCGCTGGCGTGATGCGCGACCTCGACAACCCCTTCTCCCCGTTCACGGGGAAAAGATGCCCCGAAGGGATGGATGAGAGGCAGCGCCGTGATGGGCAGAAGCTGGCGCCGCCCCTCACCTGCCTGCCGGCATCCTCTCCCCGCGACCGGGAGGAGAGCTTGCCCCGCGCCGCCGAACCCTTCCTCGGCTTCGCGCAGCTATTGCGCCGCCACGCCTTCGCAATCGCGCCCGAACAGGTGACCAGCTTCATGCAGGCGGTGACGCTGCTTGGGCCGCGCTCCATGAACGACATCCGCGAGGCAGCGCTGGCGACGCTTGCGCCCTCACCCGACCGCCGCAGCGAATTCGACGCACACTTCCGCGGTTACTTCTACGGCGACGCCAGGCCTTCGACCGAAGGCGAAGGGGACGATGAAACCCGGATCAAGGACGATTGCGGCTCGCGCGACGAAGAAAGCCAGGCTGTCCGCCAGGAGAAAGGCGGCGAGTTGTCCTCGGCGCTCGAGCAACTGAGCCGCCGCGATCTCCAGCTCGACCCCGACAGCCTAGGCCCGTTCCGCGGCCGGCTGGCCTCCGCCCTGCCCGCGCGCCGCTCCTTCCGCACCATGCGCACCCGTTCGCGCGGCACGCTCGACCTGCGCCGCTCGTTGAGCGAAATCGTCAGTGCCGATGGCGACATCCCCTCGCCGCTGCTGCGCCGCCGGCAGACCGTGCCGCGCAAGCTGCTTTTGCTCATCGACGTCTCCGGCTCGATGAAGCTGCACACCGCCGACTACCTGAAGATTGCGCATGCGGCAGTGCAAGGCGCAGCCCGCGCGGAAGTCTTCACCTTCGGTACGCGCCTCACCCGCATCACCTCGGCGTTGCGTATCCGCGACTGCGGCCAGGCGCTCGCGCGCACCGCCGCACTGGTCGACGACTGGGATGGCGGCACTCGCATGGGGCCGACACTGCTTGCCTTTCTTTCGGTGCCACGCTTCGCGGCCTTTGCGCGCGGCGCGGCGGTGGTGATCCTGTCGGACGCGCTCGAGCGCGGCGACCATGCCGACCTTGAAACCGCGATGCGCCGGCTCAGCGCCCGCGCCTTCCGGCTGTCGCTGGCGACGCCGCTCGCCGGCGACCCGCGCTTCCGGCCGGCAACCGCGGCACTCAGCGCCATCCTGCCGGTGCTCGACGATCTGGTCGACGGCTCGTCGGTCAGAAGTCTCTCCGATTTCATCCTGTCGCTCGCCCGCCCCGCTCCGGCGGCCGAAGTCATCTGGAAAAGGGTATCGTGATGCAGAAAGCGATCGACGCGCATTTCCACATCTGGCGCCAGCGGGACCAGCCCTGGCTGGTCGGACCGATGGTGCCGCGCATCTTCGGCCCCTATGAGCCGATCCGCCGCGACTACCCGATCACGGAATTCCTCGAAGATCAGAATGGTTCGGGCGTCGAGAAGGCCGTCTATGTCCAGACCAACTGGGCCAAGGAGGATTTCGAGAAGGAGGTCGCCTTCCTGCAGAAGACCGCGGAGGAAACCGGCTGGCCGCATGCGATCGTCGGCTATGCCGACATGACGGTCGACGACGTCCGGCCGCAGATCGACCGCCTGATGAAATACAAGCTGCTGCGTGGCGTGCGCATGCAGTTGCACTGGCACGAGACACCCGCCTTCCGCTTCGCCGCTTCGGCCGACCAGGTGATCGATCCCAGGGTGCGCGCCAATGTCGCCCGCCTGAAGGACTACGGCCTCTCCTTCGACCTGCAGCTTTTTCCGGCGCAGATGAAGGACGGGCTGACGCTGGTCGGCGAAAACCCGGAAACGAACTTCATCCTCACCCATGCCGGCATGCTGACCGACATGGAGCCGGAAACCACCGAAGCGTGGAAGGCAGGCCTGCGCACGCTTTCGACGGCGCCCAACTTCTACGCCAAGCTGTCGGGGCTCGGCACTTTCGAGCATCGCAACGATCCGGAGCTGATCGCCTACATCGTCGACAACGCGGTCGGGATACTGGGCAGCGACCGGCTGATGTTCGGCTCGAACTTCCCGATCGAGAAGCTGTGGACCAGCCACACCGAGCTGATCAAGGCGCACCGCGCCGCGGTCGCCAGGCACGGGTCGGAAGCCGAGGCTGATATCTTCTGGAACACGGCGGAAAGGGTCTATCGGCCGGTGTAGCGCAATCTCCCCTTCTCCCGCAGGGAGCGAGGGGCGAAGAGTTCACTTCACCTCGAACTGTGGATCGACAGGAATCTGCATCGCCGTGACCAGATGGTTGGTCTGTCCCGCGAGCCCAATGATCGAAACCAGCTCGCCATGCTGCGCGTCGGTCATGCCCTTGGCCCTGGCGGCCGCCGTATGCGAGTGAATGCAATAGGAACAGCCATTGGCCGTCGAGACAGCGATATAGATCATCTCCTTGGTCAGCGGATCGATGGCGCTATCGGCGAACATCACCGCCTTGAGTTGTTCCCACACCCGCTTCAGCGCCGCCGGATCGTTGGCGAGCCCGCGCCAGAAATTGTTGACGAAGTCGGATTTGCGCGTCGCGCGGATGTCGTCGAACACCGCCTTCACCGCCGGGATCTTCTCCACCTCGGCATCGCTGAGAAGTCTTGTGGTGGCCATGGTGTGGTCCTTTCGGTTGAATCGCTGCGCAAGCTTTCTGAATCGGGTCCTCAACTACTGCAGCCAATCCGTTTGCCGGATTCAAATTTTCGGCGCCGAAGCGATGTTGCCGGTATCAATTCTCCTGGGAGTGGCCCGAGACCTCGGCGCCGGCGGATCGCGGCAGGGCCATGAAGCGGAACGACGCCGCGAGCCCGATCAGGCCGATGGCTGCATACGCGATTCTGAAGTCGGCGAGGTCGGGCGTCGCTTCACCCCTGGCGATCTGCGACAGGTTGAGGATCGCCGCCGCGACCGCCACGCCGAACAGCATCGAGAGCTGCTGCAGCATGCTGGAGAGCGTCGCGGCCGAGCTCCGCTGGGCCTCGCCGATATCGGCGAAGGCAAGCGTGTTGAGCGCCGTGAACTGCATCGACCGTGTGAGACCGGCGACCAGCATCAGCACCACCGTCAGCGCCGACGGCGTCTGCGGCGAGATCGCTCCGCAGGCCATGATCGCCAGCGAGGCGATCAGCCCGTTGACGATCAGCACGCGGCGGAAGCCGAAGCGCCTGAGCGTCGGCGTGGTCACCGCCTTCATGCCGAGATTGCCGAGGAAATAGGCCAGGATCAGGAAGCCGGCATCGACCGGCCGCATCCCGAAGCCGACCTGGAAGAGCAGCGGCAAAAGGAAGGGCGTTGCATTGATCGCAACGCGGAAGATCGTGCCTGCCGACAATGTCGAGACGGCGAAGGTCAGGACCTTGAAAGCGGAGAGATCGAGCAAGGGATGCGGCGTGCGCAACAGGTGACGCACGGCGATCCAGCCGATCGCAACGCTGGTGGCAATGAGGGCAACTGTCGGCAGAATGCCGTCCTCGGGATTCGCAAGCCGCTCCAGGCCATAGAGCATCACTGCGAGGCCGAGCGAGGTGAAGAAGAAGCCCGGCCAGTCGAGCGGCCTCGCTTTCGAATCGCGATCGCCCGGCACGAAGCGGGCGACCAGCAGCAGGCCGGCCAACCCCAGAGGGACGTTGATGAAGAAGTTCCAGTGCCAGGAGAGATAGGTGGTGATGAAACCGCCGAGCACCGGTCCGAGCACCGGCGCGAACAAAGCCGGCCAGGTGATCAGCGCCGTGGCATTGAGCAGTTCGGATTTGGCGGCGTTGCGCAGCACCAGGATGCGCCCGACCGGCGTCATCAGCGCGCTGCCGAGCCCCTGCACGATGCGGGCGCCGACAAAGCCGGTCAGGCTTTGCGAGAGGCCACAGGCGATCGACGCCAGCGTGAACAGCGCAATCGCGACGAGGAAGACGTTGCGCGGGCCAAACCGGTCGGCGAGCCAGGCCGACAGCGGCACGAACACCGCCATGGTCAGCATGTAGGCGGTGATATCGATGCTCATCGCCACCGCCGGCACGCCGAAGGACTGCCCCATCTGCGGCAGCGACGTCGAGATGATGGTCGAATCGAGCAGCTGCATGAAGAAGGCAACCACGACGATCAGCGCCACGCGCCGTGAACGCCGGGCGGAAGTCGCCGGCTGGAACACGGCCTCGTTGTCGGGAATGCTGGTCATGACGCGCTGGTTGAACAGCATAAGGCCGAACCAGTCCAGGTGTTTATCCAACAAACTTTCGTGTCGGCCCGTCGCCTGTTATGGATGAGAGCGCGGGCCGGCCGAGGGAAATGCATGAAGCCCATCTATATCGACTACCTCAATGCTCTCGACATCGAAGCCCTTGCCATGACCGATGCCGAGATCATCGCCGCCGTCGAAGCCGGGCTCGTCGCTCAGGGCAACGGCCAGACGGTGATCGAGCCGCGCGTCCATCTCGAGCCGGACCCGTCTTTCCATGGTCATTTCAACGTGCTGCGGGGCTATGTGGCGCCGCTCGATGCGGCCGGCGTGAAGATCGTCGGCGATTATGTCGACAACTACCTGCACGGGCTGCCGTCCGAATTCGGCATCCTCAACCTCTTCGACCCGCGCACCGGCGCGCCGCGAGCCATCCTCGACGCCACCGTCATCACCGATATGCGCACCGGCGCCGTCACCGCCATCGGCGCCAGGCATCTGGCGAAGAAGTCGTCGAAGGTGCTAGGCCACATCGGCGCGCGCGGCACCGCCTACTGGAACGTGCGCCTGCTCGACCACCTCTTCGACTTCGACGAGATCCGCGTTCATTCGCGCCGGCCGGAGAGCCGCGACGCCTTCGCCGCGAAGCTTGCCGCCGATCTCGGCAAACCCGTCATGACCGTGGCCGACTGGAAGAGCTGCGTCGAAGGCGCCGACATCGTCGTCGAGGCCTCGCGGCTGCCGGAACCGCAGCCGCTGCTCAAGACCGAATGGATCAAGCGGGGCGCGCTTGTGGTGCCTTACGGCACGATGAGCGCGGTGGAGCTTTCGCTCACCGACATCATGCAGAAGATCGTCGTCGACGACTGGGGCCAGTGCAAGGGCGGCAAGTTCGGCGCGCTGCGCGCCCATGTCGAGACGGGTCGGCTGAGCGAGGCGACGCTGCATGCCGAGCTCGGCCAGATCGCGGCCGGCCGCAAAGCGGGCCGGCAAAGCGACGGCGAGACGATCCTGTTCTGGCATCGCGGCCTCTCGCTCTCCGACATCGCGCTCGGCAAGGCGATGCTGGCCAAAGCCGCGGAACACGGCATCGGCCAGAGGCTGCGCTTCGCATGACCCCGCTCGTTCTCACCGGCGCCGGTGTCAGCATCGAGGACGTGGCCGCCGTCGCGCGCAACGCGGGCAAGATCGAAGTCACGCCTGCCGTCATCGAAAGACTGGCCAAGGCGCGCGAGGTCCTCGACGCCGCTGCGGCCGGTGGCCAGCAGATCTATGGGCTCAACACCGGGCTGGGCGCCAATCTCGGCACGACAGTCGAAGGCGATGCCGGCGCCTTCCAGCGCCAGCTTCTCGACGGACGCGGCGCCGCGGTGGGAAACGCACTGTCTGCGCAGCTCGTGCGCGCCGCAATGTTCGCCCGTATCGCCATGCTCGCGGCAGGCGGCTCCGGTCTGTCGCCGCATGTCTTCACCGCGCTCATCGATCTGCTCAACGCCGGCGTCCATCCGGTGATGCCCTCGCTTGGCTCGATCGGCGCCGGCGATCTGGTGCTGATGACGGCGATCGCTCATACGCTGATCGGCGAAGGCGACGCCGACTATCAGGGCAGGCGCATGCCCTCGGCAAAGGCGCTGATGATGGCGCGCCTTGCGCCGGTCGGCCTGGCTCCCAAGGACGGCCTGTCGCTGATCAACGCTTCCGCTATCTCCACCGGCGCCGGCGCGCTGGCGCTGACCGATGCGCTCTCGGCACTGGAACAGCAACAACAAGCCGGCGCGCTCACCATGGAGGCGCTGGGCGCCAACCGCACCATCCTTGACGCGCGCCTGCATCTGGCGCGGCCGGCCGCCTGCCAGCAGGTGGCGGCAAAGGCGTTGCGCGACCTGCTTGCCCGGGACGAGGTAGCGCCGCCGACCGCGCTTCAGGATCCGCTGTCGATCCGCTGCATGCCCTCGATCCACGGGGCGCTGATCCAGGCGATCGACCATGCCAGGCTCGCCGTCGAGATCGAGCTCAACGCGTCCGCCGACAACCCGCTGGTCCTTGCCGAAGACGCGCTGGTGCTGTCGACCGGCAATTTCCACACCGCCTCGCTGTCGCTGGCCTTCGAGACACTGGGCCTCGCGATCGCCCAATGTGCGGCGGCTTCCGCCGCCCGCTTCATCCAGCTCACCGGCTCAACCCGCCACGGCCTGCCGAAATACCTGTCGCCGGTTGGCGGCGCTTCCGCCGGCTTCGTGCCGCTGCAGAAGACGGTGACGGCGATCCTGGCCGCCATCCGCCACAAGGCCAATCCGGTGATGCTCGACGTCCTGCCCGTGTCCGAGGGCGTTGAGGACCACGCCACGCAGACGCCGCTTGCCGTCGCCAAATGCGCCGAGATGATCGTGCTGTGGCGGCGCCTGATCGCCCTCGAGCTGATGGCAGCGGCGCAGGCGATCGACCTGCGCGAAGGGCTGACGCTGGCGCCCGCCACCGGCACGATCCACGCGGCCGTCCGCGCCCATGTGCCGACGCTCAAGGAAGACCGGCCGCTGGGACCCAATGCCGACGCGCTCCACGCCGTGCTCGCCGATGGCTATTGGCGCCCTGCGGTGCACCAGATACTGCTTGCTTAGAGCATGTCTCCCGAAAGTGGGAACCGGTTTTCGGGACAAAGACGTGCGCAAATCAAAAACCTAAAACGCATCGTGAATCTGAAAGATCGCGACGCGTTTTAGGCTTTTTCGTCCACCTTCCTCATGAAGAGAGTGAGCTCGTCCGGATCCATATGAACGACATGCCGGTCTTCCGGATAGGCGCCGCTGTTGACGTCCGCGGCGTATTCGGAGAACGCCGCGATCCGCTCCGCCTGCAGCCGGTCGTATTCGGCGGCGAAGTTGCGATAGACTTTCGAATGGCGCGGCATGTGACCGCGATTGGCGCCGAGAACATCTTCGGCGAACAGGTATTGCGCATCGCAGCCCGTGCCCGCGCCCATCGACAGCATGATCAGCGAGGTGCGCTCGGAGATCGCCTTCGCCACCTCGACCGGCACCACCTCGATCTCGGCGCCGATCGCGCCGGCGGCTTCCAGCTGTTTCACCGCCTCGAACACCTTGATTGCCGTGTCGGCGGTCTTGCCGACGGCCTTGAACCCGCCGGTCCAGGTCGCGCGCGACGGGATCAGGCCGACATGGCCGATGACCGGAATGGCGTCGTCTGCCATCCGCTTGATAGTGGCATAGCCGGCGCTGCAATAGACCGCATCGGCTCCGGCCTTGTAGAGCCGGAAGGCCCAGCGCAGGAAATCGTCAGCCGTGCCGATCTCGAAGAAGTTCTCGCCCGGCATGGTGAAGAGGCTGGGTGCGGCATCACGGTACTCAGGATTGAGCACCAGCTCCGGCGGCACCGAGACGATGTCGATGCCGGCGCGCTCGGCGGCTTCGGCCTCATCGAGCGTCAACACGCGCAACATGGTCAGCTGCCGCTTACCCTTCATGGCGCGCAGATCGGCAACGGTCGGTCTCTTTAGGCTCATCGATTGGTGTTCCTCATTCTTCGGGCGTTTGGCGGCTCAGCCGATTTCGATCAAGACCCTACCGGCCTCGACCTTGACCGGATAGGTCCTGAGGTTGACGCAGACCGGCGCGCCCTTGGCCTGGCCGGTCTTGTAGTTGAAGCGGCCATTGTGCTTGGGGCATTCGATGATGTCGTTCATCACCAGCCCGTCGGCCAGATGCGCCTTTTCATGCGTGCAGAAACCATCGGTGGCGAAGAACTCGTCGTCAGGCGAGCGAAAGATCGCGAAGCTGCGGCCGCCATGGTCGAAGCGGATCACGTCCTCCTCATCCACGTCGTCCACCGCGCAAGCTTCGACCCAGTCCGCCATCGTCTCTCTCCGGTCATCATCTTCCTCGGGATTGCTGCGCGACGCCTATTCGGCGGCCGTGTCGTCATGTCGACCTCGTGGAACTCACCGCGATAAGGCTTGGCCGTCGGCGGCAGCTCGCGCTTGAGGTAATAGTCCTCGTATTTCAGCTGCCTGAGCAGCACCGGCCAGACCTCGCGATAGGCATGCCATATCGACGGGTTCGGTTCCGGCAGATCGTGCTTGATCAGCTCGTGCAGCTTCGGCAGCGCGTGATAGGGCACCATCGGGAACATGTGATGCTCCACATGGTAGTTCATGTTCCAGTAGATGAACCGGCTGACCGGGTTCATGTAGACGGTGCGCGTGTTGAGCCGGTGGTCGGTGACGTTGTCGGCGAGCCCGATATGTTGCAAAAGCCCGGTCATCACCATGTGCCAGGTGCCGTAAAGGCGCGGCAGGCCGATCAGCACCAGCGGTATCCATGACCCAAGCGCGATCGCGACGGCGATCGTCGCGGCATACACGAACATGTGCCAGCGCGCGGCAATCACCGCCTTATGCTGTTCCATCTGAGGGATGTAGCTCTTCTCGTCGTCCGACAGCTCGCCGAAGGCCTGGCGCACCAGCGTCGGCAGCGAATAGCGGAAGTCGAGGATGCCGGTGAAGGCGAGCGCCGCCTTGATGAGATCCGGCGGCCGCATCACCGCGATCTCGGCATCGCGGCCGACGATGATGGTGTCGGTGTGGTGCCGCGCGTGGCTCCAGCGCCACTGCACCGGATTGCGCATCAGCATGAAGGAGGCGATGTGGTAGACGACGTCGTTCATCCAGCGCGTGCGGAAGGCGGTGCCGTGGCCGCATTCGTGCCAGCGCGAGTCGCTCGACGAGCCGTAGAGCACGCCGTAGACGAACAGGAACGGCACGACCCGCCATGTGCCCCAGAACCAGACGATGCCGGCGGCGGAGCCCAGGATCGCGACAATCCAGATGATGGTGTCGCGGATCGCCGGCCCATCGGAACGCTGCATCAGCTCCTTGATGGTCTTGCGCGCCACGTCGGTGTGGTACCACTCGGCCGAGGCAAGGCCGGTCTCGATCGCCTTGCGCGCGCTCTCACCGACAAGGCTGTAATCGCGCTTCGTCCCGGCGGCCGTCATCGTCACCTCCCCGGCCGTCAAAGCCCGTTGGCGCGGAATTTCCCGTCGAGGAATTTCTTCGCCCGCGGCACGTCGTCCTCAGAGAGATGCTCGATGATCACCGGCATGTTCGGATGCTTCTCGCTGAGCCTCCTGAGATAGAGGTCGTAGTTCAGCGAGCCGAGCCCGGGCGCCGGCAGTTCGATCTCGCCTACGCCACGGAACGTCAGCCCTTCATGAGCATCCGCGTCGCCGATATCGGCATGCTTTTCCGTCTTGTCGCTGTCCGAGCGCTTGACGTCCTTGGCGTGCGCGATCTTGATCTTGTCGGTCAGCGTGTCGAACACCTGGTTCAGCACCTGGTCCATCCGGTCGATGTTGTGCGCCTCGAAATAATTGGTCGGATCCATCAGCAGGCCGAGGCCGGGATGGTCGACCTGAGCGAACATCCCGACCGTCTCCTCGACCGACCCGACGACGTTGTTGACATAGGTTTCGAGCAGGAACACCGCGCCATGGTCGTAAGCCGTCTGGGCAAGGTCGGAAATCACTTTGCGGCATTCCTCGAACCCCTCCTCGGTCTTGTTCTTCGGATGGTGCACCCAGTCGGATTCGGTGTTGTAGGTGCCGGTCTCCGAGATCACGTAAGGGCTGCCGAATTCGCGCGCGTTGCGGATGATCTCCTTCAGATACGCCAGCCGCCGCTCGCGCTCGGCCTTGTCCGGATGAATGATGTTGGTGTAGCCGGACACGCAGCAGACCGGCAGGTTATGGTCGCGAAATGCATCGCGCACCTTCCGCGCCTTGTCCCTGGTGATCCGCCCGGCCGACAGATCGATATCCTTGAAATGCAGGTCGAGCTGCACCGTGTTGAAATCGAGCGCGCGGATGCGCCTGGCGACCTCCTCGAGCTCGTAGGGGAAATAGCCTGTAAAGATCCCTGCCTGCATCATGAGGTGAAGTCCTCCGGGTAAGGGGTTCTGTCGTCGTGTCTTTTGCCTGCCTCAGTCGACAGGGACTTCGGAGAGCCTGATGGTCCGGCCTTCCGCCATTGAGCGGTAGCCGGCCTCGACGAGCGCCATGGTCTTGACGTTGTCGGCAACCGAAAGCGCCGGCGGCGTGCCGGTCTTGAGCGCATATTGCAGTTGCTCCATCACGCCGATGAAAGCATGCGGGAACCACATCGTCTCCCAGCCTGGGCTGACCCATTTGCCGCCGGTCGTCTCGGTCGAGGCGTAGGTCAGCGTCGAGGCTATGCCTTTCGGCCAGCCGATCGTGCCCTTGGCAACGCCCTTGGTGCCGTCGACGCGCCAGTTGATGTGCTGGTCGTCCTGATAACCTTGCTGACGCGGGCCGGACCAGACATCTTCCAGCGACACGGCGAGCACGCCGGAGGGAAATCCGAGCGTCGACACCGTGATGCCGTCGAAATGCTCAAATCGCGTGCGCGGATCCTTGCGCGTCAGCGTGGTGATCTCGTCCGGATCGCCGAACAGGAAGCGCAGCACGTCGAGATGGTGCACGCTCATATTGGCGAGCGTCAGCCGGTCGTAACCGGCAAGGAAGGTTTGCCAATGCGGGATCGCGTGCATGTCGATCTCGGCAAAGACGATCTCGCCCAGCGACCCGCTGTCGATGATCTGCTTCAGGACGCGCATCGACTGGTCGTAGCGCATGTTCTGGTTGACCGAGAGGATCTTGCCGGACTTGGCCGCCTCGTCGCGCAGCTTCACCGCCTCCTCGACCGACAGCGCCAGCGGCTTCTGCGCCAGGATCGCCTTGACGTGCGGTTGTCTCAGCGCATGACGGATCAGCGCCGGCTGCTGATCCGGCGGGAAGGCAAGATCGACGATCTCGACGCTGTTGTGCTCGATCAATTGCTCCGGCGTGTCGTGGACGGTCGAAATGCCCCAGCGGGCGGCGACCTTCTCGGCATTCGCCCTGGTGCGCGAAGCAATTGCGACGACGGGAAACCCGGCTTCCTTGTAGGCGGCGAGATGGCATTCGGCCATGATCATGCCGGCGCCGATGCAGCCGATCCGGTAGTCCTTGACCCGGATCTTTACGTCGGGCTCGAAACCCACGTCAGCCATCCATTCCTCCCGTCGAGGACTGGGTATAACGCCATGGTCCGGGCCTCGGCCAAGGCCCGCGCCATCATTTCCCATCAGCAGTTACATCAGTTCGCCGCGATCAGCACCGTGCTTTCCGGCGACCAGCTGAGCACCACGGGCTCGCCCTCGGCCAGCCTGTCGGCGCCGGTGTTCTGGACGATGACCTTCAGCGTCTGACCGTCTCGCTCCACGAAATAGGTGCTGTTGTTGCCGGCGAAGATGCGTTTCGAGACCTGCCCTTTGAGCGTGTTGGCATTGCCGGTGTCGGGCTTTGCCGGGCCGGTCGAGATCTGGATGCGCTCCGGCCGCACGGCGCAGCTCGCCCTGGCGCCGGCTGCGACAGGCGCGCCCGAAGCGGCGGCGATGGCTGTGCCATCCGGCAACCTGATGCCATTGCCGGTGGCATCGCCGCGAAAGATGTTGGCGTCGCCGAGGAAGGTCGCGGCGAACTCGCTTTGCGGCCGGTCGTAGATCTCCTCCGGCGGCCCCTCCTGCACCAGCCTGCCGTCACGCAGGATGCCGATGCGGTCGCTCATCGTCAGCGCTTCTTCCTGGTCGTGGGTGACGAAGATGGTGGTTATGCCGATCTCGCGCTGGATGCGCTTCAATTCGATCTGCATGTCGACGCGCAGCGCCTTGTCGAGCGCGCCGAGCGGCTCGTCGAGCAGAAGCACGCGCGGCTTGGTGACGATGGCACGGGCCAGCGCCACGCGTTGGCGCTGGCCGCCGGAGAGCTGATGCGGCCGGCGGCTGCCGAGCTTGCCGAGTTGCACGAGGTTGAGCGCGCGCTGCACTTCCGCTGCGATCGTCGCCTTCGCTTCGCCGCGCACCGACAGGCCGAAGGCGATGTTGTCGGCGACGCTCATGTTGGGAAACAGCGCATAGTTCTGGAACACCATGCCGATGCGCCGCTTCTCGACCGGCACGCGCTCGACGCTTTCGCCGCCGATGGCGATGCGGCCGGCATCGGGAAAGTCGAAGCCGGCGATCTGCCTGAGCAGCGTGGTCTTGCCGCTGCCGGACGGCCCAAGCAGCGCATAGAAGCCGCCGTCCGCGAAATCGATCGAGACGTCGTCCAGCGCCTTGTGCGCACCAAAACTGCGGGAGACGTTCGCTACCTGGACGCCTGCCATTATTTCTCTCCGCCGAATTTGAAGAAACGCGCCGTAAGCAGCATCAGGGCCATCGACACCACGATGATGATCGTCGACACCGCGTTGATCTCGGGCGTGAATCCCTTGCGGATCGCGGCGTAGATTTCGACCGGCAAAGTCGTCTGGCCAGGCGTCGAGAGGAAATACGAAACCACGAACTGGTCGAACGACACGGCGAATGCGAACAGCCCGCCGGCAATGACGCCGGGCATGATCCAGGGCAGCGTGACACGGTTGGTCACCTGCCACTGGTTGGCGCCGAGCGAGCGCGCCGCCTCCTCCAGCTCCGGCGCGAAGGTCTGCAGCCGCGCGGACACGACGACGATCACGTAAGGCAGCGCCAGCGCGACATGGCCGAGCAGGATGGCGACGAGGCCGCGGCCGATGCCAATGCCGAAGAAGAAGATCAGCATCGCCGTGCCGGTGATCAGCCACGGTATGGCGATCGGCGGGAAGAGCAGCACCTGCAGGAATTTCTTGCCGCGGAACTCGTAGCGAAAGAGCGCGAGCGACGCCATCGACCCCAGCACCGTCGAGATGATGGTGGTGATGACCGCGATCTCGATGCTGTTCCAGGTCGCCGCGATCAGCTGGTCGTTCTGCCAGAGCGATTGATACCAGTCCGTCGTCCACTCGAACGGCAGCTGGTAGAAGGGCGAGGCGTTGAACGACATCAGCGCCATGATGATGATCGGCAGATAGAGGAAGGCGAGCAGCAGCACGATGTAGAAGCGCCCGAACCATTCGAGGATGCGCGTCGTCGCCATCAGGCGGCCCTCCGCAGGACCGGCGCCGCGAGTGCCAGGATGATCAGCACGACAGCGAGCAGGATGAAGGACAGCGCCGCGCCCAGCGGCCAGTTGAAGACGGCGACGAACTGGTCCTCGATGATGGTTCCGTAGAAGGTGCCGGTGCGGCCGCCGAGGATGCGCGGCTCCATGAAGGAGCCGACGACCGGCACGAAGATCAGCGCCGCGCCCGCGATCAGGCCGGGCATCGACAGCGGGATGATCACCCGCTTGAGCACCTGCAGGCGCGAGGCGCCGAGCGAGCGGCCGGCCTCGATCAGCGAGTCGTCGATCGCCTGCAGCGTGAGGTAGCAGGTCAGCACCATGTAGGGCACATAGGAGTGCACCAGGCCGATGAGGACCGCCGGATAGGAATACATCAGGTCGATGTTGATCTTGAATGGCAGCACGGCGTTCAGCGCCGTGTCGAGGATGCCGCCCTCGCGCAGCACCATCGCCCAGGAGAAGATGCGCACCAGCCCATTCGACCAGAACGGCAGGATGACCAGCAGGAAGATCGCCTCGCGGCTGCGGCCTTTGAGCACTTTCGCCAGCACATAGGCCGCCGGATAGCCGATGACGACACACCACAGCGTGACCTCCAGGCCGAGGCGCAGCGAAGCCAGAAGAAGCGTCAGATAAAGGCTTTGCGAGAAGAAGGCCGCGTAGTTGCCGAGCGTGAACGCCCATTCCTTCCCGGCCAGCGGCAGGTCGGTCATGAAGGAGAAGAAGACCATGGCCGACAGCGGCAGGAAGATCGCCACCGTCAGCCACAGATAGGCGGGAAGGAGAAGCGGCAGGGCCGGCCTGAGGCCGCGGCGCGAACCCATCGCAAGCTGGTCAGCCATTTTATTGCCTCTCCTCCCCGAAGGACGCCGGCTACTTCACGTTGACCTTCAGCTCCTGCCACAGCGCCAGGTACTTCTCGCGCTGCTCGTCGGTGATCGGCGCCTGGAACTGGATGCGCTTGGCGACCTCCGGGCTGCCCATGACCTTGCGGTTGAAGGCGTCCTCGGGCAGCGCCTCGACCGCCTTGGTGTTGGCCGAGACCGGCGCGCCGACCTTGGTGACCCATTCGACGTAGAATTTCGGGTCAATCATGTAGTTGATGAAAGCCTCGGCGCCGGCGACGTTCTTGGAGCCGGCTGGGATCGAGAAGGCGTCGAGCCAGGCGACGGCGCCTTCCTGCGGGATGACCAGCGAGACCGGCAGCTTGAAATGCGTCTTGGCGCGGTCGGCCGAGCCGCTCCAATAGGTGCCGATGTCGATCTGGTTGGAGGCGACCATCTGGTTCCAGTCGTTCTCCGAGCTCCAGAAGGTCTTGATCTGCGGCATCAGCGAGGTGAGCTTGGTCTTGACCGCGTCCATGTCCTTGATATCGTTGATGTTCTGGCCGCTGGCGATTGCCCCGAACTGCACCGCCTCGACGGCATCGTCGCGGATGATGACGCGGCCCTTGTGCGCCGGATCCCACATCTCGGCGATGCTCGTCGGCGGCTTGTCGAAGGATTTTTCGTTGATGGCGACAGCGGTCAGGCCCCAGACCCACGGCACGCCATAGACCTTGCCGTCATGGTTGAGCATCGGCGAGCCGGCCTTGTCCTTTGCGATGTCGGCATAGTTGGAAAGCTTCGAGGCATCGATCGGCTGGATCAGCTTGCCGGCCATCGCCTGGTCGTTGAAGGCGGCATTGATCATCACGACGTCGTAAAGGCCGGGATTGGTCCTGAGCTTGGTCAGCATCTCCTGCTCGGAGTTGAAGAAGTCGTTGACGACCTTGAAGCCCGTCGCCTTCTCGAAATTGGCGACAGCCCAGGGTTCGTCGGCGCCATAGCCCTTCCAGTTGAGCACATGCACTTCTTCGGCGGCCCGAGCCGCAATCGTGAATGCTGAAACGACGACCGCGGTCGCCGTCAGTAAAGCGGTCAGTCTGGGCATGCGCATGGTTTCTTTCCTCTCATTGTTCACCCGGTTTGCGGGCTTGTTAAATCGTGGCCTCTTGCTCCTTGCCCTGCTCGGCCGTCGCTTGATCGCGCTGAGCAAGGAATTCCTGGATTTCGTTGTCGGTCGGCGCCGCCGACCCGCCATGGCGGGTGACCGAAAGCGCCGCCGCCGCGTTGGCGTAGCGAGCGGCCTCGCAGGGCGACAGACCGCGCGACAAAGCGCTGACGAAGGCGCCGATATGCGCATCGCCGGCGCCGTTGGTATCGACGGCGGTGACCTCGAAACCGGGAATGGCGCGCGTGCCGCCGTCGGCCAGGCGAACCAGGCAACCATGCGCGCCGGCCCGGATGACGACACCTTTAGCTGCGGAGCAGTGCTCGGAGAGCAAGCGGATGGCGATGGTCTGGGCATCGCCGGCGCCGGCGATTTCGGCGGCCTCATCGGTGTTGCAGCTCAGCCATGTCGCGCGCGTGAGCACCCGATCCAGGATCGGCCGCGGGATCTCGGCGATGACCGGCGTCGGGTCGAAGACGAAAGGAATTTCCGCCGGCAGCTCCTCGATCCAGTCGGCGAGCGCATCGCGGCTGCCGGGATAGCTCAGCGTGTAGCCTGACGCGAAAACCCAGTCGCCGGGGCCGACTTTGACGGGAGCCATCATATCGGGCGTGAGCCGGCTTTCGGCTCCCGGCCAGGAGACGAAAGTCCGCTCGGCGTCGCCGCTGATCATGGCGACGCAATTGCCGCTGTCCATCAAGGGTGACGGCGGCGTCAGCGTCTCGATGCCTTCGGCTGCGAAAGCGGCGCGCAGGAAGTCGCCGTCAGGTCCCGTTCCCAACTGGCCACCGAACACCACCTTCATGCCGGTACGGCTCGCCGCGACCATCATGTTGAAGCCGCCGCCGGGGACGCGCGCGTAGCTCGACGCGGTCTTCTCGGTGCCGGGCGCCGGCAAGGCATCGACGCGATAGACGTAATCCACCACCGCGCTGCCGACATGAACGAGGCGCCCGCCCATCAGGCAACCTCCTTCCGGGAACCGCCCGCGACCCGCGCCGCGACGAGATCGCCGGCCAGCGTGCGGACCTCGCCGAGGTCGATGCCCTTCAGGCTCGCGATCCGATCCTGCGGTAGCCGCGCCAGGCCGGCGCAGGCGCCCGCCATGCCGGCGGCGATGGCGCCAATCGTGTCGGTGTCGCCGCCGAGATTGGCGCTGATGACGGCCGCCCGCCACGCATCGCCTTGCGCCACCTCCAGCACGGCGAACGCCACCGGAACCGATTCCTGGCTCGCGACGCCGGTTCCGATCAGATCGACGATCAGCCCGATCGCCTCTTTCTCCGGCTTGCCGCGGACGAGTTCCTGCGCCCAGAGGATGCGCCGGGCGATGTCGCCGCCGGTGACCCAATGGCCGAGCGCGGCACCAAGCTTTGCCGCCGCGACGGCATGGCCGGAAGCGGCGCGCCAGTCGCCGCCCGAAACACCGAGACTGACCGCGGCAGCGACCGCGGCGGCTGAGGCGATCGCAATCGACGTATTGTGCGTAGCCCGGCAGGTTTCCGCGACTTTCGCAACCAGCGCGTCGAGCGGCTCCGGCGGCATCAGGACGCCGACCGGCGCGATGCGCATCGCGGCGCCGTTGGTGTCGCCGCCGCGTCCAGCGTCTTCGGCCGGCACACCGTTGTTGATCGCGTCGATGGCGCGCTTGGTCGACGGTCCAAGCAGGTCGTAGCTGCCGCGCGCCTTGACGTCGCGCTCCCAGTCGAGCAGCGCGTTCACCCAGCGCGTGTGGTCGAAGCGCTCACCGGAGCTGACCAGGATGCGCCCAAGCAAGAGCGCCTGTTCGGTGTCGTCGGTGACGGCGCCGGCCGGCAGCCCTTTCGACACCGGATGGTCGGCGACAGGCGCCACGAAGCCCTCGACACGGCCGTAGAGCTCGGCGATGCGGGCGGGCGACAAAAGCTGCGTCGGCATGCCCAGCGCATCGCCCAGCGCGCCGCCGATCAGCGCGCCCATTGCCCGGTCCAGCGCGTCGGCCGCCATGCTCAAAACTCCAGATGCAGCGCGAAATGCGCCGGGTTGAGCAGGCTGGTGACGAATTCGATGGCGCGGCCGTCGGCGGCGCGCGTCAGGCGCCGCGTGCGCAGGAACGGCGTGCCCGGCGCGCAGTCGAGGATCGCGGCATCGGCGGCACTCAGCATCTCGATGTCGGCCCATTCCTCGCCATGGTCGGGAACCAGCCCTGCCCCGCGCAGCGTCTGGTGCAGCGAGCCTTCTCGCAGGCCGCGCAGCGGCACATCTTCGAGCTCCGGCGACAGCGGCAGGCGGCTGCGCTCGATCGAGATGGCATGGCCGTCATCGGCATTGGTGCGGACGCGATCGACGGCGATGAAGGATGGGCTCTCGACACCGAGTTTGGCCGCGAGCGCGGCATCCTCGATGATCTCGAGCCGCAGCGTCCGGGTCTCGGCATTGGCGCCCGCATTGGCAAGCGCGCGCGACCAGCCGATCGCATCATCGACCGGCATGCCGTCGAAGGTGACAAAGGAACCGATGCCGACCTTGGTGGTGATGAGCCCCCGACTGGAAAGCTCCTCCAGCCCTTTGCGGACCGTGTTGCGGCTGACCGAGAAGCGCTGCACGAGCTCGTTCTCGCTCTGCAGCCGGTCGCCGAAGCCGAGCACGCCGGAGCGGATCTCATGCTCCAGCACGGTCGCGATCTGCTCGGGCTTGCCCGTGCCGGGGGTGATTTGCATCGCGCGGCGAGCCATATCGATACCTGTTCATTGAACCTGTATAATCCTGTTCAATAGCGTATCTGAAAGGTGCGGTCAATCGCGGAAGCGTCTGCGGTGAAAAAGTCCGCGAGTGTTGCCAAACTTTGGGCCAGGGTCGCGTCAGCGCTCCTCCGGCGGCTTCAGCTGCCGGAACTGCATCAGCAGCAGGAAGTCGTAGACGATCTTCAGTGCACCGCAGATGAGCAGTGGCCACGCCCGAAACGAGGCGGCGAAGAGAGCCCCCGCCAGGACAGGGCTTACCGCGGCGGCAAGACTGCGCGGCACCGACGTGAAGCTCGCGGCGGCCGCTCGCTCCGCCTCGGTAACGACGGCCATCACGTAAGACGAGCGCGTCGGCACATCCATCTGCGACAGCGCGGCCCGGATCAATAAGAAGCCAAGCACCAGGGGCAGCTTGGGCGCCAGCGCCGCCAGCATCAGGGCGATGCTGGACGGAATGTGCGTGAACACCATCGTGTTGACCAGACCGATACGTCGCGACAGCCGGGCGGCCACTGGAAACGAGAATGCCGACAGCACCCCCGACCAGAAGAAGAAGGCACCTGCGGCCGAAAGCGAAAGGTTGAATTGCTCGAACAGCCAAAGTGCAAGCAGCGATTGAACGACGAAACCCCCTGCAAAGGCATCGAGACTGAACAGGGCCGCGAGCTTGAACACAATATGACGCGAAGGACCTAGCGCGGCGGCTTTCTCGGGGGCCGGCGGCGGACGGCGCGGGATCGACGCGTAAAGCGAGCCGCCCAGCAGACCGAGAAGCGAATAAAGGACGAACATGGCCTTGATGCCTGCAAGCCGGTCCAGGCCAACCGGGGCCAAATGGTCAGGCAGCGCGGAAGCCAGTCCACCCGCGGCGGCCGCGAGCGCGCCCGCGACACTGTAGCGAGCAAACATCCCGGTGCGCTCACGCTCGGTGACCTCGCGCGCAAGCACGGCATGCTCCAAAGGTACGAATACACTGACGCTGCCGGCCGAAGGGTTGATCGTGCCGGCGAGCGCAACGACCAGAAGCAGCGCGTAGTCATCGATCACGGCGAAGGCCACGCCGGTGGCAATCATCAGGCCGGCGCCGGCCAGCAGGAGCTGGCGACGATCGTGCCGGGCGCCGAGAAGTCCGACACAGATTGTCAGCAGCGCTGAACCGAGCAGCGACGCTGTCGCGATGACGCCGACCTGCAGGGGAGTAAATCCAAGGGCGAGCAGGTAGACCGGCAACAGCACCGCGACGAAGCCGTCGCCGAAGTCCCGCAGGGCGCGGGCGCCAAAGAGATAAATCGCCGGATGAATCGGCTGCACCGGTCTGGTCTTTCTACAATTGTAGCCAGCAGCGACGTAGCTTCGCAGCCTAGCTCTTGGCTGGAGTGACGATATCATGCCGGGAGTGCAAGCCGACGAGATTGATCGTCGCTAAACGAAGAAGAATTCCTCGACGCGCCGCTTGGCGCTCAGCAGCGCCGGCAGGATCTCGCGCTCCATAGCTTCGACCGAGAAGCGGGCCGACTGGGTCGACACGTTGATGGCGGCAACGGTGCGGCCGGCGCGGTCGTTGATCGGCACAGCGATCGAGCGCAGGCCGGGTTCCAACTCCTCGTCGACGATCGCGAAGCCATCCGCCTTAGCCTTCTCGATGGCCTTGCCCAGCGCGGCACGGCCGGTGATCGTCTTTGCCGTCCGCCGCTCGATCTTGGCTTCCACAAGGAAGGACTTCACTTCGTCCGCCGCCAGGCCGGAGAGCAGCACGCGCCCCATCGAGGTACAGTAGGCCGGCAGCCTCGTGCCGACGTCGAGCGCAACGCTCAAGATCCGGCGGCCGGGAATGCGCGCGACATAGACGACGTCCTCACCCGACAGCACCGCCGCGTTGCAGGCCTCGTCGAACCGCCCCGCCACCTCGCGCATGATGGGCGTGGCAAAAGTCCACAGCGAAGCGCCGCCGAGCCATGTCCGGGCGACAGTCAGTAGGCGCGGCGAGAGCGAAAACAAGCGGCCCGATTGCGTCGCATAGCCGGTGGCGCTCAGCGTCAGCAGGAAGCGCCGGGCGCCGGCGCGGGTCAGGCCCGCCTCCTCTGCCATCTCGGTCAGCGTCATGCCGGCGGGATGGCGGGCGAGGATCTCCATCACCGCCAGCCCGCGTTCCAGCGAGCCAACATGGTCGCGCGATGTTGCTTCGTCTTCCAAGGGACGTACCAGGCTGGCGTTGACTCTGGGCAGGGCGCCACGATAAGAATATCACATAGAAAACTTATGTTCGCAATGCGAACTTTTCGCATCTCGGGAGCCGTCACGATGGTCAAGTTCCTGCCGCTGAAAGAGGCCGTCGCGGAGAATTTGCATGATGGCGATATCGTCGCCTTCGAAGGCTTCACCCATCTGATCCCGACCGCCGCCGCGCATGAGGCGATCCGCCAGGGCTTTCGCGACCTGACGCTGGTCCGCATGACGCCCGACCTGGTCTACGACCAGATGATCGGCATGGGCATGGCGAAGAAGATCGTCTTCTCCTATGTCGGCAATCCCGGCGTCGGCCTGCTCAGGCGCGCCCGCGACGCCATCGAAAACGGCTTTCCGCGATCGATCGAGGTCGAGGAGCACAGCCACGCCGGCATGGCCAACGCCTATGAGGCGGGTGCGGCCGGCCTGCCTTGCGCGGTGTTTCGCGGCTATCGCGGCGCCGGCCTTGCCGCGGTCAATCCGAACATCAAATCCGTCACTTGCCCGTTCACCGGCGAAGTGCTTGCCGCCGTTCCGGCGATCCGGCCTGACGTCACCTTCATCCACGCACAAAAGGCCGACAGGAAGGGTAATGTCCTGGTCGAAGGCATCATCGGCATTCAGAAGGAGGCCGTGCTCGCCGCCAGGCGCGCGGTGGTGACCGTCGAGGAAGTGGTCGACAATTTCGACGACCTCCACCCCAACCTCACCGTGCTGCCGGGCTGGACGATCGCCGCGATCTCGGTCGTGCCCGGCGGCTCTCATCCCTCCTACACGCATGGCTATTACGAGCGCGACAACGCGGCGTATCTCGAATGGGACGAGATCGCCGCCGACCGCGACCGTTTCCAGGCCTGGATGCAGAAGAACGTCCTCGAGGCCAAGGCAGGTGACTTTGCCGCCCGCGTCGGGCATCTGAGGAAGACCGCATGAGCGAAACCAGGGATTTGGGCTTCACCCCCAACGAGATGATGACGATCGCCGCCAGCCGCGCGCTGAAGAACGACGATGTCTGCTTCGTCGGCATCGGCGCGCCGTCGGCCGCCTGCAACGTCGCCCGGCTGACGCATGCGCCCGACATCACGCTGATCTACGAGAGCGGCACCATCGGCACCGCTCCGGACGTGCTGCCGTTGTCGATCGGCGACGGCGAATTATGCGAGACGGCGGTCACCACGGTCGCGGTGCCGGAAATGTTCCGCTACTGGCTGCAGGGCGGCCGCATCTCGATCGGTTTCCTCGGCGCCGCCCAGGTCGACAAGTTCGGCAACATCAACACCACGGTGATCGGCGACTATATGCATCCCAAGACCCGCCTGCCCGGCGGCGGCGGCGCGCCGGAAATCGCGACGTCGTCGAAGGAGATCTACATCACCATGGCGCAGTCGAAACGCGGCATGGTCGAAAAGATCGACTTCTTCACCTCCTTCGGCCACGGCGAAGGCGGCGACCACCGCAGGCGCCTCGGCATCGACACCGCCGGGCCGACCTTGCTGATCACCGATCTGGCGGTCTGGAAGCCGGACCCGGTGACCAAGGAATTCACCGTGGTATCGCTGCATGCCGGCGTCACGCGCGAAGAGGTGCAGGCGACCTGCGGCTGGGTCGTAAGATTTGCCGAGGCGCTTGACGAGACGCCGGCGCCGACAGAACTCGAGCTGAAAACACTGCGCGACCTGCAGGCCCGCACCAAGGCGGCGCATGCGGGAACCGCCAAAGGGAAAGCTGCATAAATGGCCGAAGCCTTTATCTGCGATTACATCCGCACCCCGATCGGCCGCTTTGGCGGTTCGTTGTCCTCGGTGCGCGCCGACGATCTCGGCGCCATCCCGTTGCGCGCGCTCGTGGAACGCAATCAGGGCGTCGACTGGGCCGCTGTCGACGACGTCGTCTATGGCTGCGCCAACCAGGCCGGCGAGGACAACCGCAACGTCGCGCGCATGGCGCTGCTGCTCGCCGGCCTGCCGCAGGACATCCCGGGCTCCACCGTCAACCGGCTCTGCGGCTCCGGCATGGATGCCGTCACCATCGCCGCGCGCGCCATCAAGGCCGGCGAGGCCGAGCTGATGATTGCCGGCGGCGTGGAATCGATGAGCCGCGCGCCGTTCGTCATGCCCAAGGCGGACACCGCCTTCTCGCGCAATGCCGAGATCCACGACACCACCATCGGCTGGCGCTTCATCAACCCGCTGATGAAGAAGCAGTACGGCGTCGATTCCATGCCGGAAACGGGCGAGAACGTCGCCGAGGATTTTTCCGTCGGCAGAGCCGACCAGGACGCCTTTGCCGTGCGCAGCCAGGACAAGGCGGTCGCGGCGCAAGAGAGTGGCCGGCTGGCGAAAGAAATCACGCCAGTGACGATCCCGCAGAGGAAGGGCGATCCGGTCGTGGTGGCGAAGGACGAACATCCCCGCGCCGGCACGATCATCGAGGCGCTGGCCAAATTGCCGACGCCGTTTCGCCTGGGCGGCACGGTAACGGCAGGAAATGCCTCCGGCGTCAACGACGGCGCGGCCGCCCTCATCGTCGCTTCGGAAGCGGCGGCGAAGAAACATGGCTTGACGCCGATCGCGCGTATCCTTGGGGGTGCCGCCGCTGGCGTTGCCCCGCGCATCATGGGCATCGGCCCGGCGCCGGCCACGAAGAAGCTCTGCGCCCGCCTTGGTTTGTCGCCGGATCGGTTCGATGTCGTCGAGCTCAACGAAGCCTTTGCCTCCCAAGGCATCGCGGTGCTCCGCCAGCTCGGCATCGCCGAGGACGCCGCGCACGTCAATCCGAACGGCGGCGCGATCGCGCTCGGCCATCCGCTCGGCATGTCGGGCGCGCGCATCACCGGCACGGCGGCGCTGGAGCTGCGCGAGCGCGGCGGGCGTTATGCGCTTGCGACCATGTGCATCGGCGTCGGCCAGGGCATTGCGATCGCGCTGGAGCGGGTTTGACCGCTTCCACTAATCAATAGGGAAGGCCGACGTAGTTCTCCGCCAACGCCGTAGAAGCAGCCTTCGAATGCACAAGATAGTCGAGCTCGGCTTCCTGGATGCGCTGGCCGAACTCGCCGGTTTCGGGAAAGCGGTGCAGGATCGTCGTCATCCACCAGGAGAAGCGCACCGCTTTCCAGACGCGCGCCAACGCCTTGGCTGAGTAAGCATCGAGCTCGGCTTCAGACCCCTCGCGATAGAATTCGCGAAGCCCGGCAAAGAGATAGCGCACGTCGCTGGCAGCGAGGTTGATGCCTTTCGCGCCGGTGGGCGGCACGATATGGGCGGCGTCGCCGACCAGGAACAGCCGGCCGAAACGCATCGGCTCGGCGACGAAGGACCGCAGCGGCGCGATCGACTTTTCGAAGGACGGGCCGATGGTGACGGCAGCAGCGGTCTGCGACGGCAGCCGGCGTCTGAGCTCGTCCCAAAAGCGATCGTCGGACCAGGCCTCGACGCGCTCATCGGCAGAGACCTGCACATAGTAGCGGCTGCGGCGCGGCGAGCGCATCGAGCACAGCGCAAAACCCCGCTCGTGATTGGCGTAGATCAGCTCATGGTCGGCCGGCTGCACCTCCGCCAGCACGCCCAGCCAGCCGAACGGATATTGCCGCTCGAACGTCTTCAGCGCGCCCTCCGGCACCGACCCGCGGCTGACGCCGTGATAGCCGTCGCAGCCGGCGATGAAGTCGCAGTCGACGCGATGCGTGACGCCGTCCTTGTCGTAAGTGACGAAAGGCGATGCGCCGGCAAAATCGTGCAGCGCCACGTTCGAGGCCTCGTAGACGGTGACGAGCCCCGCCCCTTCGCGCTTGTCCATCAAATCATGCGTCACCTCGGTCTGGCCGTAGACGGTGACGTGCTTGCCGCCGGTCAGGCCAGTGAGGTCTATGCGGTGCATACGCCCATCGAAGGCAAGCGAGATGCCTGAATGCGGCAAACCTTCGGTATGGAGTCTGTCCGCGGCGCCTGCCTCGCCAAGCAGATCGACCGTGCCCTGCTCGAGCACGCCGGCGCGCACCCGTCCGAGCACATGCTCGCGGCTCGACCGCTCGAGGATGATGGTCTCGACGCCGATGGTGGCGAGCAACTGGCCGAGCAGCAGGCCTGACGGCCCCGAGCCGACGATGACGACTTTCGTCCGCATCAGTGGCCGAGGCTTTCGATCTGCCCGGCGAGTTCGGCGGCAAGCCTCAGCGCGGCCGCCATCGCCACCACCATCTGCGGCAGCATGAGCCACTCCAGCGTCCAGGCCGCGCCCGAGCGTTCCTGCTCATGCACCAGCGCCTGGTGCATGCCGGCAAGCTGCGTGGCGTTGAAGCGGGCAAGTGCCACCAGCGCCTCGGCTTTCACCGGGTTCTGCTTGTGCGGCATGGCCGACGAGCCGCCTCTGCCCGACAGCTTGATGTCGGTTCCCGCCAGCGCCATCAGCGCGACATCCTGGCCGAACTTGCCGAGGTTGCCGGTGACGAGCGACAGCCAGCCGGCGAATTCGGCCAGCGCGTCGCGCTGGCTATGCCATTGCGGCGCATCACCGAGGCCGAGCTTCGCGGCAAGTGCCGCCCGCACGGCCGGCGCTTTGTCGCCGAGTTTTTCGAGCGTGCCGGCCGCGCCGCCGAACTGGACGACGAGAAGGCGCGCGGACTGTTCCTTCAGCCTGAGTTGGTGGCGCTCGAGCGGCGCCCGCCATGAGGCAATCCGATCTCCAACCGTGATCGGGATTGCCGGCTGCATGCGCGTCATCGCCATCAGCGCCCTGCCCCCGAAATCCTGTTCGAGGCCCGCAAGCCGCACGATGTTTTCGCTGAGCAACAGGCCGATATGGTCGACCGCGCCGCTCAGCCGCAGCACCAGCGAGGTGTCGATCACATCCTGGCTGGTCGCGCCGAAATGCACAAATTCGCTGTGCTGGCCGCCGACCGCCGCCCTGATCTGGCGTACCAGTTCCGGCACCACGACGCCGTCCCTGGCGACCCCTGCTCTCAGCTTGGCTGTGTCGGGCCGGAATGCGGCCATCGCCTTGACGATCGCAGCCTCCGCCTCCCGCGAAACCACGCCGCATTCGGCTTCCGCCTCGGCCAGCACCCTTTCGAAGGCAAGCATCGCGGCGATATCGGCTTCCACGGAAAAATGTCTCGCCGCCTCCTCGTCGCCGAGCAGGCCGGAAAGCAGCGGATGATCGAAAGGCGAAACAGTCATGTCGGCCACGGTCAGCTGTCGAAGAAGACCGTCTCCTTCTCGCCCTGGAGGTGCACATCGAAGATGTAAGTGTCGCCCTGGCGCTCGGCGATCAACGTAGGCACCCGCGCGCGATGCTCGATGCGGGCAAGGATCGGATCCTCGGCATTGGCCTTCTCCTCGTCGGAGAAATAGAGCCGCGTGTTGAGGCCGATATTGATGCCGCGCGCCACGATCCACAGCGTGATATGCGGCGCCATCAGCCGGCCGTCGCGGAGCGGCACGCGTCCGGGCTTGATCGTTTGGAACAGGCAGACGCCCGTTTGCATGTCGGTCGGCTGGCGGCCCCAGCCCAAAAAGTCCGGATCGGCGGTGCCGCGCAATTCGGCGGGCGAATTGTAGAACCCGTCGGCGTCCGCCTGCCAGATCTCGACCAGCGCGTCCTTGAGCGGCGTGCCGGTGCCGTCGAGCACCCGGATACGCAGCTCGATGCGCTCGCCCCTAGTCTGCTTGTTGACCATGGTCGAGCCAAGGTCGTTGTCGTAGACGCCGCCGATGCCGCAGAAATTGGGCGTCAGCCCGATATGGACATAGGGTCCGGCGGTCTGCGAAGGGCTCTCCTTCAGCCGGTCGAGCGACTGCGCCATCAATTGCCCTCCGGCCTGTTCTCGAACAGCGTCGAGCGCCGCCCGCGCAGCACGATGTCGAACTGGTAGGCGAGCGCGTCCATCGGGATCGTCGACCGCATGTCGAGCGCGGCGATCAGCGCTTCGACGGCGGCCTTGTTGGAAATGCCGCCGACGATCGGGCAGCGCCAGATCAGCGGATCGCCTTCAAAATACATCTGCGTGATCAGCCGCTGCGCGAAACCATGGCCGAACACCGAAAAATGGATATGCGCCGGCCGCCAGTCGTTCGGGCCGTTCGGCCAGGGATAGGGCCCGGGCCTGACCGTGCGAAAGGCGTAGCCGCCCTCCTCGCTGGTGATGGTGCGGCCGCAGCCGCCGAAATTCGGATCGAGCGGCGCCAGATAGCCATCCTTCTTGTGACGGTAGCGGCCGCCGGCATTGGCCTGCCAGAACTCGAGCAGCACGCCGGGAACGCCCCTGCCGCGCTCGTCGAGCACGCGTCCGTGGACGATGATGCGCTCGCCGATGGCGCTTTCGCCCGGCCTGGCGAAATTGTGGATCAGGTCGTTGTCGAGCTCACCGAGCAGCGCGTGCCCGAACACCGGGCCGGTGAGTTCCGACAGCGTGTTGTCGAAGGCGACCAGCGCCTTTTGCGGCGAGCGCAGCACCGAGCTTTTGTAAGGAGGCGTGAAGGCCGGCGGATGCCATTGGCGGTCGCGCTGGAAGAAGGCGCCGGTTTCCGCCGTCCGGTTGGAGCGGGACTCAGCCATGGGGGGCTCCGTCCATCTGCGCGAACACCTCCTTGGCGATCTTGAAGGCGCGGTTCGCGGCCGGCACGCCGGCATAGATCGCGACATGCAGGAAGGCCTCGCGGATGTCGTCGCGCGAAGCGCCGGTATTGGCGGTGGCGCGCACATGCATTGCCACCTCCTCGTCATGACCGAGTGCCGCAAGCAGCGCCAGCGTCACAATCGAGCGCTCGCGTTTCGACAGGCCGGGGCGCGCCCACACCGTTCCCCAGGCGGCCTCGGTGATCAGCTGCTGGAACGGCCGGTCGAAATCGGTTGCCGCGTCCACGGCGCGGTCGACATGCTGATCGCCGAGCACGGAGCGACGGACCGCGAGGCCGGTCCGGTAGCGGCTGGTGTTCTTGGGATCGTCATCCATGGGCATGCTTTCCCTCAGGCAACGAGGCGACGAAGTCGCGGATCAATCTGACGAGCGCGTCGGGCTGCTCGATGCAGAGAATGTGTCCGGCGCCGCGGACCACCTCGAAGCGTGCCCCGGGAATGAGATCGGCCAGCGAACGGACGAGATCGGGCGGCGTCGAGCCGTCCTGGTCGCCGACGATGCAGAGCGTCGGCGCCGCGATGCGGCGCGCGCTATCGGTGAAGTCGGCGTCGCGCACCGCAATGCATGTGCCGATATAGCCGGGCAGCGCCTGCCTAGTCAGCATGTTGCGGCAGCCGGCAAGCTCGGCCGCGCGGTTGGCATGGAAATCCGGCGTGAACCACACCTTCATGATGCCGTCGGCGATCGCCTCGATGCCGTCGCGCTCGACCGTGGCGATGCGGCTGTTCCAGCTTTCGTCGGTGCCGATCTTGTGCGCGGTGTCGCTCAATATCAGGGCTTCGACGATCTTTGGCCGGCGGGCATGGAGCCGCTGCGCCACCATGCCGCCGACCGACAGGCCGAAGAGTATCACCTTGTCGAAGCCAAAATGATCGATCAGCGCGCTCAGATCGTCGGCATGGTCGTCGATCGAACGCACGCCGCCGCCGATATCGGAAAGCCCGTGGCCGCGCTTGTCGTAGACGAGCATCGGCATTTCGCCGGCTAGCCGCGCGACGACGTCGTCCCAGATCCGGAAGTCGGTGCCGAGCGAGTTGATGAAGATGATCGGGCGCGAAGTGCCGGTCGCCTCGATCGAGCGACAGTGCAGCGTGACGCCGCCGATGCTGACGAATGGCACGGTTTCGATCCTCCGAAGCCACATTGCACCAGTTGGTGGCTCAAGAAAATGATCTTTGGCCGCGTTTCATTAACCTGGCTGTTCTGGCATTACCGCTCGTCCGAGAGCCATTCCGGCGGATAGCTATGACCTCAAAGCGCAACATCCTTTTCATCATGTGCGACCAGCTGCGGTTCGACTATCTGGGCTGCGCCGGCCACAAAAGCCTGAGGACGCCGAACATCGACCGGCTCGCCGGCCGGGCCGTGCGCTTCACCAACGCCTATGTGCAGTCGACGGTCTGCGGCCCGTCGCGCATGAGCGCCTATACCGGCCGCTATGTCCGCTCGCACGGCTCGACGCATAACGGCGTGCCGCTGAGGGTCGGCGAGCCGACGCTTGGCGATCACCTGCGCGAAGTCGGCGTGCGCTGCGCGCTCATCGGCAAGACGCATATGCGAGCCGACGAGGAAGGCATGGAACGCCTCGGCATCGCCAGGGATTCCATCATCGGCGTGCGTATCGCCGAATGCGGCTTCGAGCCGTTCGAGCGCGACGACGGCCTGCATCCCTCGACCAGCTATGACCCCGATCCGGCCTACGACACCTATCTACGCGAGCATGGCTTCGACGCCGAAAATCCGTGGGAGCATTGGGCGAATTCCGGTGAAGGCGACAATGGCGAGAACTTCAACGGCTGGCTGCTCGTCCATGCCGACAAGCCGGCGCGCATCCCGGAGGAGCATTCCGAAACGCCCTACATGACGCGCCGCGCCATGCGCTTCATCGAGGAGGCGGAAGCCAAGGGCGAGGCCTGGTGCGCGCATCTTTCCTATATCAAGCCGCACTGGCCCTATATCGCGCCCGCGCCTTACCACGACATGTACGGCAAGGCCGATATCCAGCCGCCGATCCGCAGCGAAGCCGAGCGCGCCTCGCCAAATCCGATCTTCGAGGCCTTCCAGCACGAGCGCTATTCGAAGAACTTCTCGCGCGACGAGGTCCGCGAGACGGTCATCCCCTGCTACATGGGCCTGATCAAGCAGATTGACGACCAGCTCGGCCACCTGTTCGACTTCATGGAGAAGCGCGGCCTGTTCGAGAACACGTTGATCGTCTTCACCTCGGACCACGGCGACTATCTCGGCGACCATTGGCTCGGCGAAAAGTATCTGTTCCACGACGTCGCGGCGAAGGTGCCGATGATCGTCTACGATCCGCGCCCGGAGGCCGATGCGACGCGCGGAACCATATCCGACGCACTGGTCGAGATGATCGACCTCGCGCCGACCTTCCTCGACTATTTCGGCGGCAGGGCCAGGCCGCATATCCTCGAGGGCCGCTCGCTGCTGCCGCTCACTGCTGGCGAACAGACAAGTCTGCGCAACTATGCCGTCAGCGAATACGACTACAGCGGCGACGCGGCGCGGCTGAAGCTCGCCATGCCGGTTTCGGACTGCAAGCTCTACATGATCACCGACGGCCGCTTCAAACTCATGCATGGCGAAGGTGTCGAGCCGATGCTCTTCGACCTTCGGAACGATCCCGGCGAATTGCGCGATCTCGGCCGCGAACCGTCGGCGGCCGCCGACATCGAGCGGCTGCGGAAAATGCTGATGCGCTGGCTGGCGCTACCCAACAACCGCATCACTGTCCCCGACGAATGGCTGACCGAAATCGACGACAAGATCGGCCATTTCGACCCGATCGTCGGCTCGGGCGTGCTCATCGGCTACTGGGATGAGGCCGAGCTTGGCGAACAGCAGGAGGCACGCCGCCGCTGGCTGGCAAGTCGCGCCCGAAAGTAAGACTCCCGCTATCCCAGAGTGAGCCCTGCCTTCTTCGCCTCCTCGCGCAGGAACGGCAGGCCCACTTCGATGACGTCGCGCGGGTCTTCCGCCACCGGGCGCCACACGGCGAGCCCGCCGGCAATGTCGACATCGACATGGTTCATGCTTTCGAGCGTGATCGCGCCCTCATAGCCGATGTCGGCGATCGCCTTCATGCAGGCTGCCCAGTTGAGCATGCCGCGCCCCGGCACGCCGCGATTGGCCTCCGACACATGCACATAGCCGAGGAAGGGCGCCGCCGCCTCGAAGCCGGAAGCAAAGCTCTCCTCCTCGATATGCATGTGATAGGTGTCGAGATGGATGAAGATGTTGTCGGCGCCGATGCGCTCGATGATCCGCGCCGCGTCGATGCCGCGGTTGATGAGATGCGTCTCGTAGCGATTGCAAGGCTCGATGCCGAGCTTCAGGCTGCGCGATTTGGCGGATTTCGCGGCGCGTTCGAGGAAGCGGCAGATGCCGTCGATCTCCCTCTGCGTCGGCGCCCTGCCTGTGGTCTTACCGATCGTTCCGTAGGTGACGCCGCCGAGCGCCTCGCTTCCCACCTCATTGCACACCTTGAAGGCCGGCTGCAGGAAGTCGAGCGCTTCATCGGGCCGTTCGACGACATCGAGCGCGCGCGGCAAGCCGAGCGAGGGGATGAGTTGCACGCCATAGTGGTTGGCGAAACCGCGCGCACGCTTGGTGTCGATCTCCTCGGGTCTGAGCAGCGGGATTTCCATCAGGCCGATGCCGAGCTCCTTCAGCCGGTCCATCTGCGGCTCGATGCGGGCGAGGTCCCAGACCGGGGCGATGGCGAAAGTGTGCAGTCCAAAGGTGTTCATGTCAGGCCTCGTTGCTCGTGGGCCGCCGCTGCGGCCGTATCGCCGCCGCCGACGATGCGGCTGACGACTTCGTTCATGTTGGTCCTGGCGGTAACGAGATCGGCATCCGCCCTGCCGTGGCGCAGCACGACGATGCGGTCGGTGACCGACAGCACGTCGTTCAGCCGGTGCGAGATCAAAATGACCGCGATGCCTTCCGACTTCAGCCGCCGGATCAGGTCAAGCACGCTTTGCACCTCGCGCACGGCGAGCGCCGCCGTCGGCTCGTCCATGATGACGAGCTTCGGGTTGAAGGTGAGCGCGCGCGCAATCGCCACCGTCTGCTGCTGGCCGCCGGAGAACGAGCCGACGGACCGGTTGATCGACGGCAGATGCGCGCCGAGCCGCTCGACCATCCGCGCCGCCTGGCGGTCCATCTCGGCTTTGTCAACGAAACCCGGGAACAGGCCGAACAGCCTTTTCGTCGGCTCGCGGCCGAGGAAGATGTTGGAGGCCACGTCCTGCTGCTTGGCCAGCGAAAGATCCTGGTAGATCATCTCGATGCCGAGCCGCCGGCGCTGACCGGGGTCGAGGGCAAGGATGTCCTTGCCGTCGAACTCGATCGAGCCGGTGTCGGCGCGATAGATGCCGGTGATGGTCTTCATCAGCGTCGACTTGCCGGCGCCGTTGTCGCCGACCAGCCCGACCACCTCGCCAGCCGCGACCGACAGGTCGACGCCATGCAGCACATCGACCGCGCCAAAACTCTTGCGGATGCCGTGGAGCGAAAGGAGCGTCATACGCGCGACTCCTTCCGCACCTGGTACTGATCGATGAAGACCGCGAGGATCAGCACCGCGCCGATCGCCATCTGCTGGTAGTAGGACTGCACGGCAAGCAGCGTCAGCCCGTTCTGCAGGACGCCCATTATCAGCGCGCCGATCATCGTGCCGAGGATCGAAGCGCGACCGCCGAACAGATTGGTGCCGCCGATGATCGCCGCCGTGATCGCGGTAAGCTCGTAGTTGATGCCGGCCGTCGGGTCGCCGGCGTTGACGCGGGCGGTGAAGAGCAGGCCGGCGAGGCCGGCCAGTGCGCCGGAGAGCGTGTAGATGATGCGGCGGTGATGCTCGACGCGGATGCCGGCCGCGCGGGCAGCACCCTCACTATCCCCCAGCGCCAGCGTGTGGCGACCGAAGCGCGTGTAGGCGAGCACCGCATGCGCAATGATCGCAGTGAGCACGAAGATGAAGACCGGCATCGGAATGCCGAGCGGCCTCCCTTGCCCGATATAGACGATCTCGGCCGGCAGGCCGTAGATCGCCCTGCCCTGCGAGATGACGAGCGCCAGCCCGCGCGCCAGGCCAAGCATGCCGAGCGTGACGATGAAGGCCGGCACGAAGGCGCGGGTGACGAGCTGCCCGTTGATGTAACCGGCGATACTTCCAGCCAGAATGCAGGCGAGCACCGCGAACACCGACGGCCAGCCGAGATTGACGGCAACGAACGCGCCCGCCACGCCGGATAGGCCCATGACCGAACCGAGCGACAGATCGAGCCCGCCCGAGCCGATGACAAAGGTGGCGGCGATCGCCAGCACGCCGATCGTCGATGTCGCCAACAGGATGTTGAGGAAATTGCTGAGCGACAGAAAGAAGGGCGACAGCAGCGCCATCGCCGCGCTCAGCAGCACAAGCACCAGCAGCGACTCCAGCCTGATGTGGAGTCTCTCGACGGATGCGCGCTGCACCCGAGCCCAAAACCCGGGCTGCGCCGTTTCGGAAGCCATGTTTTTCACCCTTCGGGTAGGGGAGTAGGGGGAGTAAGTCAGTAGGGGAGTAGGGGGAAAGCAAGGTGGCAGGGGCCAGATCGGAGAAGTGCAAACCCGTCGCCCACCTACCCCCTTACTCCCTTACTCCCTTACTCCCCTCCTTCCTCACTTCACATATTGCAGCATCGGTTCCTTGCCGGCGTCGAGCATTTCCTTGGTCAGCACCAGGGTGGGCACGGCGATGCTTTCCTCGACCTTCTCGCCGGCGAGCGCCTTCTTGACGTTCTCCACCGCCTGCTTGCCGACGAGATAGGGAAGCTGCGCGACGGAAGCGTTGAGGCGGCCTTCCTTGATCGACTTCACCGCATCGACATTGCCGTCGACGCCGATCATCGTCACCTGCTGGCCCTTGCCCGCCGCGTAGACCGATTCCACGGCGCCCAGCGCCATAGTGTCATTGGCGCAAAAGATGGCGACGAGATCGGGATGCGCGGTCAGCGTGTCGGTAGCGATCGAGGCCGCCTTGCCGCGATCCCAGTCGCCGGGCAGCGAAGCCACAATCTCCAGCCCCGGCGCCAGTTCCTTGAGCTTGTCGGCGAAGCCCTTGGCGCGCTTCTGGCCGGTGATGTTGCCCGACAGGCCTTCGATCACCAGCACCGGACCCTTGGCGTCCTTGCCGAGCTTGGAAACGAGATATTCGGCCCCTTGCGCGCCGGCCGCGACATTGTCGGAGCCGATATGGAAGGTCACCTTGACGCCCTCCTTGTCGAGCACGGCCTGGTCGAGATTGTTGTCGAGGTCGACGATCTTGATGCCGGCGTCCTGCGCCGACTTCAGGCAGGGCAAAAGGTTGGTCGAGTTGATCGCGGCGGTGATCATCGCCACCGGCTTGCGCTCCAGCATCGTGTTGCAGAGGTTGAGCTGCGGCTCGGCCGCCTGGTCGCTTTCGGCCGCCTGCTGGAAATACTTCACGCCGGCTTCCTTGGCGCCGTCCGCGACGCCCTGGGCCATCGCACCCCAGAACGGATTGGCCAGCGTCTTCATCAGCACGCCGTATTCGCCGTCCTCGGCTTTGGCCGCGCCGATGGCCGATATCGCCATAGCGATGCCCAAGGCCATCGTAAATCGATTTATCTTTGGAACGAATGCTACCATGTCTTCCTCCCTGTTGATGTCAGCGCCACGAGCCAAAGCCAGGTGTGGCGCCACTCAGTTTCGACAATGGGGGCTATTGTCGGTCTCCTCCCCCGGAATGCGGGACGCTGCCTGGCGAGCCAACGGATTCCCGCATCAACACCTTGCAAGGCTCGAGCCGCGCTCTTGGCGGGCCGTCCTCGCCTTCGATCCTGCGAAACAAGACCTCCATCGCGTTGCCGGCGATCTCGCGGACCGGCTGCACCACGGCGGCGATCGCCGGCCACGTCACCTGCATCCATTCGGCGTCGTCGAAGCCGATCAGCGAGATGTCGTTCGGGCAATGCCAGCCGCGCCGCCGGAACTCCGACAGCGCCACCAGCGTACCCTTGAGGAAGAGCGAATAAACCGCCGTCGGCCGGTCGTTCCCGGCTTCCCGCTTGCTGAAATAGTCGCGAAGCAGCGTCCGCAATGGCTCGACGTCGCTTTCGCAGAGCACGACGTCGATGCGGATGTCCGGCGCAAGCTCAAGCGCAGTTTTGCGGAACCCCTCGAGGCGGGCGCGTACCGTCGCCGCCTGCTGGCCGAGGCCGACGACAAGGACGTGGCGATGGCCGTGCCCGACGAGCGCGCGCGCCACTTCAGCGCTTGCCGCGGCGCTATCGGCCGAAACCGTGTCGAAAGCATCGTCGGCAAGCACGCGGTCGATCAGCACGCCCGTCATCCCGTTCGCCTTCATGAAACCGGCCGCGGGTCCGTGCTCGTTGCGCACCGGCGCCAGCACGACGCCGGCGACGCGCCAGTCATGCATGCGGGCGAGGATCTCCTTTTCGCGCGCTTCCGATTCACGGCTGGAGGCGGCGACGAGCGTGTAGCCGCGCTGCTCGGCGAGGCCTTCGAGCTCGCTCACCATCTGGCCGAAGAACTCGCTTTCGAATTCCGGCATGATGGCGCCGATGATGCGGCGCCTGGCCCGCCGCATGTCGGAAGCGAGCGGGTCGACGCGGTAGCCCAGAAGCTCGACGGCGTCGAGGACGCGCTGCGCGTTTTCCGGCTTCACCGTGGTGACGCCGGCAAGCACCTTGGAGACGGTCGCGGCGGACACGCCGGCATGGCTTGCCACGTCGTGGATCGACGGGCGCCGCTGCTGGGTTTCCTGTTGCGCCATCAATTTTCTCCCGAAGGCAAGCGGCCGCCCGCCTTCTTATCAATGTAATCGATAAATCGATTTTTCGCTGTTGTAAATCGTTTCATCCGGAGTAAAAACGCAGATGTGATTGACGCGATCCAATCGCGCCGGGAGAAAAAAATGATGTCCGACAAGGCCTTGCCGCTGGTCATCAGCGCACCCGAACCGCGCACGCTCGACCTGATCTTCACGCCGGCGCAGTTGACGCTGTTTCGCAGCAAATATCGCATAGTCGAGACAACGCCCGAAGGCGTCGCGGAGTTGCCGTCGGATGTGCTTGCCGACGCGCGCTACATCGTCGGCCAGCCGCCGATCGCTCCGCAGACGCTGCAAAAGATGACGGCGCTGCGCTGCATCTTCAATGTCGAGACCAATCTCATCAACAACATGCCCTATGAGACGCTGTTTGCCCGCGGCATCCATGTCGTCACCACCGGCCTGGTCTTTGCCGAGCCGGTCGCCGAACTCGGGCTCGCCATGGCGCTCAACCTGGCGCGCGGCATCGTCGATGCCGACCTCGCCTTCCGGCAAGGCAAGGAACTCTGGGGCGGCGACGGCAACCAGAGCGCACGTCTGCTTTCCGGTTCCGATGTCGGCATCATCGGCTTCGGCGATCTCGGCCGCGCGCTCAATCGCCTGCTGACCGGCTTTCGCACCCGCACCCGGGTCTTCGATCCGTGGCTGCCGCCTTCCGTGCTGGTGGAGCATGGCGTCGAGCCGGCCTCGCTCGACACGGTGCTGTCGCAAAGCGATTTCGTCTTCGTCGTCGCCTCGGTGACCAGCGAGAACCAGGGTTTTCTCGGCGCCGACGCCTTCGCGAAAATGCGCAAAAGGGCAGCCTTCATCCTGCTCAGCCGCGCCGGCGTCGTCGATTTCCCGGCCTTGATGGAGGCCGTGCGAAGCGGCCATATCGTTGCCGCAAGCGACGTGTTTCCGGAAGAGCCGCTGGCGAAAAAGCATCCGGTGCGCGCCCTCCCCGGCTTTCTGCGCTCGGCCCACCGCGCCGGCGCGCTCGACGTCGCCTTCAAGCGCATGGGCGACATGGTGCTGGAAGACATGGACCTTGTCGATCGCGGCCTGCCGCCGATGCGCTCCAAGCGCGCCGAACGCGAGACCGTTTCCCGGATGCGCTCCAAGCCGGTCGACAGGAACTGAGGACTTAGAGACGAAGGCGGCAAATCCCCTAACAATTGGCTCGGGCATTTTTCGCCGCAGTACGGGAAAATCATGCAAGGTTTCCAGTCCCCTGCGGCAATATTTTCGCGTGGATCAGCGAAAACCCGGAACTTTCATCCAAACCTTCCGTTGGTTTCCGATCGTTGCTTCGACGATCGAAAGCAACAGGAGGATTATATCGTGAACATCAAGATGATCTGCTTCGGCGCCATGGCGCTTTCGATGATCGCCGGCTCGGCTCTCGCCGCCGGCCAGACCGGTACGTCGGCACTCGACGATCCGGCCAAGATGCAGCCCTTCTATACCGACTCCAGCATGAAGACGATGGTCAGCAAGGACGCCTTCACAAAGGCGTGGAAGGCACTTTCGCCCGAGGATCAAACGGCGATGATGACCGCGTGTGCGGATGAGGCCAAGAACGCCAACGCAGCCAACTCTCATCCGGAGTTCTGCAGCAGCGTCAAGGAGAACGGCGGCAGCAAGTAGGCGGTCGGCGCAACCATACGTAAGACGGCCTCGTGCGGGGCCGTTTTTTTCGCGTCACTGACTTTTCCGAGTTTGATCAGGCGGTGAGATCGCCGTGGGCCGCCTCTTCGACGCCGTCACTGAAATTCGCCTCGAGCCAGGCGATCGCGCCGGCGACATCGGCAATGGCGAAATGTGCCGTGGTCTCGCCCTGCGGCTTCACGCGGATCGAGATCCCCCCCGCGGCATTGACGGTCTCAAAACCGTTTTCATCGGACGTGTCGTCACCGAGGAACACCGGCCGCCTGCCGCTGAACGGATCGAGCTGCATGAAGCGCCGGATCGCGGCGCCTTTGGCCGCCTCCAGCGGCATCAGCTCGACACCTGCATTGCCGGCGATCACGCGGTAGCCTTTCGGCAGGCGGGCGAGCGCCGCCTCGACCAGCTCCGTCGCGCGGGTGAGCAAATGCGGCGCCGCCCTTGTGTGAATGGCCAGCACCGGGCCCTTGCGCTCGACATAGACGGCCTGGCTTGCCAGCTCCAGCTCGATCTCGTCGGCAAGCGCTGCCATATCCGCCGGCTCGTCGGCAGCCTCGATTTGCCCGTCCGGTGTCAGCCTGTGCTCCAGCCCGTAGAGGCCGGCGATCCGCAGCTTCAAGGGATCGAACAGTCCGTCGACGGCCGCGATCGAACGGCCGGTGATGAAGGCGAGCGCGCCGTCCAGCCGGCGCTCCACCGTCTCCAGGAGGAGCCGCAGGTCGTCACTGACCGACACGCTGTCCGGATGCGCGGCATGCTCGAGCAACGTGCCGTCAATGTCGAGGAAGAGCGCCCACCGGCCGTCTGGAAGGCGCGGCGTCAAATCTGTCTGAATATTCATCGGTATCCGGCTGCCTGTTTGCGTTCGAATATGGAGACGACATTGTCGCCGTTGGCGACCGCCGGCCGTTCGGATAATGCGGTGACCCGGTCGAGCTCGCCGCGCTTCCTCAGCCGCGCCGCGTCGAGCAGCATGCTGCCGGCCCAGCGATAGACATTGTTGTCGCGCACGATCTCGCGCATGCGCCGCATGCGCTCGCGCTGCTCGTCGGGCCCCATGACCAGCGCCTGCCGCATGGCTTCGCTCATCATCGCCGCGTCGTAAGGGTTGACGATCAGCGCTTCCAGCAATTCGCGCGAAGCGCCGGCAAACGTGCTGAGCAGAAGTACGCCCTCTTCGTCGTCGCGTGCGGCGACGAATTCCTTGGCCACCAGGTTCATGCCGTCATGCAGGCTGGTGACCAGGCAGATGTCGGCCGCCCGGTAGATCTTGTAGACGTCCTTCTGCGAGTGATGCTCGGCCACGAGCACGACCGGCCGATAGCTGCCGCTGCCATAGCGCTCGTTGAGCTCCTCGGCGAGGCGCTGGCACTCCTCATGCAGTTGTCTGTAGGCCGGCAACGTGCCCCGGCTCGGTGCGGCGATCTGCAGGAACACCGCCTTGCCGATCATTTCGGGGTAGCGGATGAACAGTTCCTCCAGCGCATGGAAGCGGTCGAGAATCCCCTTGGTGTAGTCGAGGCGCTCGACGCCGACGCACAGTTTTGCGTCGGCAGGAATCCCGAAGCGCTCGCGGATGTGGGCGCGGCATTCCTCGACCGGCGGCAGGCTCTTCAGGAGTTGGACAGGCCATTCGATGGAGATCGGATAGGCGTGGACCAAGGTCGTCTGGCCGCCATAGGACACCGCGGCATCTGCACGTTCGATCCGGCTTTCCATGAAGCGGTCGACGCTCTCGGTGAAGTTGTTGGCATGGAACTGGGTGTGGAAGCCGATGATCGAGCTGCCCAGCAGCCCGTCCAGGATGCGCTCGCGCCACGGACAGATGCTGAACACTTCCGAGTTCGGCCACGGAATGTGCCAGAAGGTGATGACGATCGCCTCGGGCAGGCGCTCGCGGATCATGCGCGGCAGTAGCGCGAAATGATAATCCTGGACCAGCACGATCGGTCGTTCGTTGCGGGCCTCGGCAACCACCGTATCGGCGAATTTGCGGTTGACGGCCTCATAGGCCTCCCAGTCCGACTCGCGGAAGATCGGTCGGGTGAAGGCGATATGGCAGAGCGGCCACAGCCCTTCATTGGCGAAGCCGAGATAATAGCCCTGGTATTCGTCTTCAGTCAGCCAGACCCGGCGCAGCGCATAGGATGGATTTTCAGGCGGCACCTGCACCCGGTCGTCGTTGTCGACCACCTGGCGATCCGCGCTTCCGCCGCCATAGGCGATCCAGGTGCCGGCGCAGGCGCGCGTGATCGGCTCCAGCGCCGAGACCAGTCCGCTCGCCGGAACGACGAGTTCGACATCGCCGTTCTTGTCCTCGTTGTGGATGTAAGGCTCGCGGTTGGAAACGACGATGACCTGTGCGTCCGGCAGATCCTCGGCAAGAATCTTGCGCAGCGTCTCCGGCGACCAGGTGACCAGCGCCGCGTCGACCGACTGCCCGTTCTTCTCGAATTCCCGCAACACGTTGCGCGCGGCATCCGAAGCGACGTCGTCACCCGAAGCGGGCGAGTTCACAGCCATTGGATGCTGATGACGGTGCCTGGATACTGAAACGAAGATCGCGAGAGCCGAAAGTCCGAGACTCGCCAAGATAAGGACCCACAAGAGGTCGACGCCGTACTGTGTCATTGAATGCCAGGTTGCCTCCGGCTGTCCGCTGATTTGTTTTCGTTCTTGCCGGCTGCGGACCGGTAGGCCGGTACGGGTTTGCAACGCACAAAGTTGGGATCGGTTCCGACATTTTTCGGTTTCCGGGCGTAACCTTGCCGGCCTTTGTTCTAGGTTCGCACGATGAGCGGCACCATGCCCTCGTGACGGTCGGCAAGGAAGGCGACGACCCGGTCGCCGACGCGCTGGAAGGTCAGGTCGACGGATTTGTCGCCGACGGTCAGATGCCGGAGCGTGAGTGTGTCGATGCCGATCGGCAGCCTTGGGCGTGTGACGTGCAACTCGCCTTCCCATCCATCGATTTCCAGGCCGAGGCAGGCTTGCATCAGCATGAAGGTGGAACCTGCCGACCAGGCCTGCGGCAGGCAGGCGACAGGATAGGCGATCGGCGCTTCGCCCGGCGCCCGGATGAAGCCGCAGAACAACTCCGGTAGCCGCATGTTGAAGTGCACGGCCGACTCGAAAGTGCCGCTCATCAGCCGCACCACGCTGTCGCGTTCGCCGTAGCGCGCCAGCCCGACGCCGCAGAGCGCGGTGTCGTGCGGCCAGATCGAGCCGTTATGGTAGGACATCGGGTTGAAGAACACCGCGTCGTCGGCGAGCGTCCTTAATCCCCAGCCGGAATGGAAAGAGGCCGAGAGCAGTTGGTCGGCGACCATCTTGGCGCGCTCCGGCCGCGGCAGCCCGACATAGAGGAGATGGCCGACGTTGGACGTGCGGACCTCGCAGGGCTTGCCCTCGCCGTCGATGGCCAGGGCGTAGAAATTGAGGTCGTCTATCCAGAAATCGCGCTCGACGGCAACCCGCATTTCTTCGGCGCGGTTTTCCCAATGCTCGGCTTCGGCGTACTCGCCGCGGCGGCGCGCCAGCGCCGCGAGTCCCCGGTAGGCCGCAAAGACATAGCCCTGCACCTCGACCAGGGCGATCGGCCCTTTGGGAATGCGTCCATCGGCGTGGAAGACCGAATCGATACTGTCCTTCCAGCCCTGGTTGGCCAGGCCGGACTCGGCGGCGCGCTGGTAAGTGACGAAACCCGTCGCCCGGCTTGCCTCCTCCGTCCATTCGGCGGCCGCCTTGAGCGATGGCCAGAGCGTATCGATGAAGGCCATGTCGCCGGTGCGGTCGGCATAGGCGCAGGCAAGATGAATGTAGAGCGGCGTCGTGTCGACGCCGCCGTAATAGCGGCCGAAGGGAAGCTCGCGCAGCGCCGCCATCTCGCCCTTGCGCGTCTCGTGCATGATCTTGCCCGGCTGGGAATCGCTGAAGGGCGAGGTCTCCGTCGCCTGATGCTCGGCGAGAAAGGCCAGCACACCGCGCGCAAGGCCGGGATTGAGCCACAGCATCTGCAAGCCGGAGATCACGCCGTCGCGGCCGAAGGCCGTCGAGAACCACGGGATGCCGGCATAGGGATAGGGACCGGTCGCGAGCTCCGTGGTGAGCAGTGCGACATCGGCGCGGGCACGCTCGACCCAGTCGTTGAAGACACGGCCGGAACTGCGCACCGTGGCGCCATGCCGGCGCTTGGCGCGCATGCCGAAACGCGCGCGCGCAGCGGCGGCGCGGAAGCGGTCGCGCCCGGGCGTGTCGGCGATCTCGGGACCGACCTCGACATAGAGCACCTTGCTGCTGCGCTTGGTGACCGCGATCAGGAAGTCGGCGCGATTGTTGTGCAACTGGTCGGGAGCTTGCGAGAAGGAGACGGCCGACAGGCGCGGCAAGCCGTCGAGGCCGTCATAGCCGAGCAGCACCGACGCCTTGTCGGTCTTGGCGACATGGACCGTGCCGCGCCGTGACCGCGTCGAGCCGCGCACCTCGAACATGTCGCGGAAATCGGCGGCGAAATGCAGCGAGACCGCAATGGTCGAGTGCTCGCGGCTGTAGTTGGAAAGCGTGATGCGCTCGAACAGCCTGTCCTGCCAGATCAGTCTGACGCGCTCGATGTGGATCGCGCCTTGCGGAATGTCGCGGCCGGCGGCGCTCTGGATAGGCAGGTTGGTCAGGTTGCTGGTGAACAGAACGTTGTCCTGGCTGAGCGAGGCACCGAGCAGCGACATTTGCCTGCCGCCGACAGTCAGGCGGAATTCGGACAGGACGCGGGTGTCATCGCGAAAGAAACCGTCGCCGGCGCCCCTGATTTCGCCATAGGCGTCCGCGACGACAAAACAGTCGCCCTGTTTGAGCGCGAACAGCCGATGTGGTTCCCGTGGCGCGGTTTCGTCCAGCGAGGCAAGGGCCACGGCGGGATCGAGCTTGCGCTCGTCGAGTTCCATCATTCTAAACCTCTTCGCTAGCTGCGCCCCCCTAAGGCATATGGTTCACGAAGCCTTCACCGCATGAGCACCGATCAGACGCATATAGGCGGCAAGGTAGTCGCGCGCCATCCTGGTGACCGAAAACCGCTTTTCGAAGACCGCCCTCACCTGCCGTCGATCAAGTTCGAGAAGCGCCGGCATCGCAGCGGCCGCGTCTTCGACCGTGTCGACGACGAAACCGGTCACGCCCTGGTCGATGATCTCTGGCAAGGCGCCGCAGTTCCAGGCGATCACCGGCGTGCCGCAGGCCATGGCCTCGATCGGGGCCAGGCCGAACGGCTCCGGCCAGTCGATGGGAAACAGCAGGCCCGCGGCGTTGCCGAGAAACTCGGCCTTCTCGTCTTCCGCGATCTCGCCGACATAATCGACGCGATCGCCGTCGATGAGCGCCTCGATACGGTCGTGGAAATAGGCGCGGTCGTCGTCGCCGATCTTGGCCGCCAGCTTCAGCTTCAATCCCGAAAGCCGCGCGATCTCGATCGCGCGGTCCGGCCGCTTGTCGCGCGACAGGCGTCCGAGAAAGGCGAGATAGGGCTCCCCGGCCGGCTTCTCATAGGTCGGCGGATAGGCGTCGACCGGGATGCCGTGGTGGATTGTCGCCAGCCAGTTGGCATCGGGTAGTCCCCGCTTCTGGCTGTGCGAGATGGAGATCATCGGAAAGCGCGGAAAGCGCGCGTAGGCCGGCGCCAGGTCGACATAGTCGAGCCTGCCATGCGGCGTCGTCACCGTCCGCCCCGCCATGTGCTCGAAGAAGGGAAAATGCACGAAATGGCTGAGATGGAAGTGAATGACGTCGAACTCGCCGGCGCGTTCGCGCACATCGCAGAGCATTGCCAGATGCGCCGCGATCTCCGATTTCTTCGGCCGCGGGTCGAGGCGTATAGCCTGGTCGCGGCCGGGCACCAGCCGTGCCGAGGTCTCGCTGTCGCCGCTCGCGAACAGCGTCACGTCGTGCCCCAGTTCCACCAGCGCTTCGGTGAGATAGGAGACGATCCGCTCCGTGCCGCCATAAAATCTCGGGGGGACGGATTCATAGAGCGGCGCGACATGGGCAATGCGCATGGGTTCCCTCAACTGTTGAGGGAAGCAAAATGCATCAGCCGCGAGATCGTTCCTCTCAATCGGCAGCATGTGGCGGGTTGGGCACGGTGCTGGAGGGGCCGTCAGCTAGACGGAAGCCTTCCGGCCGCGCCGCGAAAGGATATTCGCGACCAGCAGCAGCAGGATGGAGAGCGCCATCATCAGCGTCGCCGCCGCCGTGATCGCCGGGCTGAGCTTCTCGCGCAGGCCTATGAACATTTCGAGCGGCATGGTGCGCTGGCTGGCGCTGGCGAGGAACTGCACCACCACCACCTCGTCGAAAGAGGTGACGAAGGCGAAGGCGGCGCCAGAGAGCACGCCGGGCAGGATCAGCGGCAGCATCACCCGGAAAAAAGCGGTCAGCGGCCTGGCGCCGGAGATCGCGGCGGCACGCATCAGATTGCGGTCGAAACCGGTAAGGCTCGCGGCCACCGTCACCACGACGAACGGGCTGGCCAGAGCCGTATGCGCCAGGATGATGCCGGCATAGGTGCTGGCAAGTCCAATCCGCGCATAGAACAGATACGAGCCGACGGCCGTGATCACCACAGGTACGATCAGCGGCGAGAGCAACAGCGGCATGACGATGCGCCGCCCCGGAAATTTCTCGTCGGAGAGCGCGATCGCCGTCAGCGTGCCGAGCACGGTTGCAATGAAGGTCGTGCCGCAGGCGACGATCAGGCTGTTGCCGATCGCCGATTGCCAGCGCTGCGTGCCCAGCACAACCTCGTACCAGCGCGTCGAGACCCCCTCCAACGGGAAGATGAAGAAGGCGCCGCTGTTGAAGGAGAGCGGCACCGGGATGAGAATCGGCACCAGCAGGAAGAGGATGACCAGCCCGCACCATATCCAGAGCAGCGTGATGCGGATGCGTTCGCCGGCGGTCGGATAAGGAGACAGGAGCATGGCTACACCAGCTTCAGGCGGTCAAAGCCGAGGATACGGGCGAAGATGCCGAACAGCGCCAGCGTGAAGACGAGCAGGATCAAGCTCAGCGCCGCAGCCATCTCCCAGTTCAGTTCGACATTGACGTAGTTGGCGATGAAGTTGCTGATCAGCTGGTCGCTGGCGCCACCGATCAGCGCCGGCGTGATGTAATAGCCGAGGCACAGGATGAAGGTGAGCAGGCAGCCGGCCATCACGCCGGGAAGGACCTGCGGAAGGTAGACGCGCCGAAACGCTGTGAAAGGTTTTGCTCCCAGTGAATATGCCGCCTTCATCTGCGAAGGCTGGATCGTGCGCATGACGCTGTAGATCGGCAGCAGCGTGAACGGCAGCTGTATATGGGTCATGGCGATGATCAGCCCCATGCGGCTGTACATCAGGTCGAGCCGGTCGTTGGTGACGCCAAGCCAGAGCAACATGTCATTGACCAGCCCGAATTTCTGCAAAAGCACGGTCCAGGCGGCGGTGCGAACCAGGATCGAGGTCCAGAACGGCAGGAGCACCGCGACGATCAGAATGGCCGCCAGTCCCTTTGGCACGCTCGAAATCAGATAGGCGAGCGGAAAGCCGAGCAGCAGCGTTGCGAGCGTCACCGCGGCGGCGACGAAGAAGGTGCGCATGAACACCTGCAGGAAGATCGCCTGTTCCGGCGGCACCCGCTCGATGCTGCCGTCGGTGTTCCAGCGCAGGTCGAGCGCGCTGAGCAGATAAAACGAGGTCAGCCGGTGCGTGCCGCTGGCGATCGCCGGCCACGTGCCGGGCGCCGTCCAGAACGGCACCGATTTCATGACGTCGAGCGGCGGCTGGGCGCCCGCGTTCTCGAGCTTGCGCACGGTCTTCAAGACCTGGCTGCGGGCGCCCGGCAGCCGGGCGTTGATGCTCTTGGCGAGCTCGTAGGCCGTGCCCTTGGCCTGGTTCTCGCTGAGGTCCGCGGCGAGCGCGGCAAGCGCCGCGTCGCCGGGCAGGCCCTGGCCGTTCCAGTCGGCCAGGGCCGCGGTCGTCTTGGGCAAGGCATCCGCGATTGTCGGGTCATAGACGGCGCGAGAGAGCAAGAGCACGATCGGGATGCCGAAGCTCAGCGCCAGAAGCAGAAGCAGCGGCGCAGCCAGCGCCAGCGAGCGCAGCCGGTCGCCGAACTCGGCGCGCCGGAGCGCCGCCGACACGGACTTCAGATCCGCGTCGGCGGCTGCTGACCGGCCGCGGGCCAGCGCGGGCCGGTTGAGATCGCTGGGCTGGAGCGCCGACATCGTCGCCTGCCCCTGCCGCCTATTGGGCGAGCCAGGCGTTGAAGCGCTTGACGAGGTCCTCGCCATAGTCGCCCCAGAACTCGGTGTCGGCGACGAGGTAAGCACCGCTCAGATGGTCCGGAGCGTTGGGCAGCTTCGGCAGCGCGTCGGCCGCGACGAAGGACGCCGCGTCGGTGCGCACCGGTCCGTAGGTGATGAAGCTGGCTAGCTTGGCGTTGTTTTTCGGCTCGCTGATATAAGCGAGGTATTTGTAGGCGAGATCCGGGCTCTTGGCGCCCTTCGGAATGGCGATCATGTCGTATTCCAGGATCTGGTTGTTCCAGACGATCTTGAACGGTTTGCCGTCATTATCGATCGCATTCTGAATGCGGCCGTTCCAGGCAGTGGTCATGACGACTTCCTTGGATGCCAGAAGCTGCGCCGGCTGCGCGCCGGCATCCCACCAGACGATGTCCTTCTTGATCGTATCGAGCTTCTTGAAGGCGCGGTCGACGCCTTCCGGCGTGGCGAGCACCTGGTAGACGTCAGCTGGCGCCACGCCGTCGGCCATCAGCGCCCATTCGAGATTTTGTGCCGGGAACTTGCGCATGGCGCGCTTGCCCGGGAATTTCGTCGTGTCGAAGAGGTCGAGCACCGAGGTCGGCGCTTCCTTCAGCACGGTCGGATCATAGGCGAGGATATCGCCGTAAGCATCGAGTCCGACGCCGCAATCGAGCGCCGAGCCCTCGATGAACTTGTCGCGCGGGCCGATCTTAGCATAGTCGAGCCGCTCCAATATGCCGGCGTCGCAGCCCTGCAGCACGGTCGCCGTCTCGACCGTCACCAGGTCGATCGGCACGTTGCCGGTATCGACCATGGCCTTCACCTTGCCGAGGTCGCCGAGATATTCCTGCTCGAGGATCTTGACGCCGGTTTCCTTGCTGAACGGCTCAAACCATGCCTTGCGCTGTGCGTCCTGCCAGGCGCCGCCGCTCGCCATTATGGAGAGTTCTTCGGCGAAAGCCGCGTGACCAATCGACATGCACGCAGTGGCGGCCGCGAGCGCGAGCAAATTCTTCCTCACATGTTTCATGTTATTTCCCCTGTTTTGGAATGGCGCCGTCTGTCCCGGCGTCGACCGGAAAGGCACGGCAATCGTTGGGCGCGCAGGAGACCGTCACTGTCTCGCCGCTTGCCATCGTCGCTTCGGGACCGACCTTGACGGTCAGCACCTGGTTGTTGGCGAGCCTGGCCAGCAGGCGCAGGTGGTCGCCGAGATAGATCCGGCCATCTACCGTGGCCGGCAGCGAATTGCCGCCATTGGCGGCTGCCGAAAGGCTCAGACGCTCGGGCCGCACGGCGACATGACAAGGGACGCCCTGCGCGACGCCGACGGCGAGAGCCGTGATCTCGCCGCCGCCGTTCAGTCGGACCCGGCATTCCTGTCCCAACACGCGATCGACCACGCCGTCCAGCGTGTTGTTCTCGCCGATGAAGCTCGCCACGAAGGAGCTTTGCGGCGTGTTGTAGAGATCGTCGGGGGAACCGAGCTGAGCGATCGCGCCATTGTTGAAGACCGCGACACGGTCAGACATGGTCAGCGCCTCGCTCTGGTCGTGCGTCACATAGACGATGGTGACGCCGAGCATGGTGTGGATCTGCTTGATCTCGAGCTGCATGTGCTCGCGCAGTTTCTTGTCGAGCGCGCCGAGCGGCTCGTCCATCAGGACCAGGCGCGGCTCGAACACCAATGCGCGCGCCAGCGCCACGCGCTGCTGTTGGCCGCCGGAAAGCTGTGTCGGCCGGCGGTCGCTGAATTGCTTCAGCCGCACCATGTCGAGCGCGCGCGCCACCCGGGCTGCGATGTCGGCCTTGCTGACCTGCCTCACTGAGAGCGGGAAGCCGACATTGTCGGCAACGCTCATATGCGGAAACAGCGCATAGTTCTGGAACACCATGCCGATGTTGCGCTGGTACGGCGGCAGCCGGTCGACCGCCTGCCCTTCCAGCGTGATCGTGCCGTGGGTCGGCCTCTCGAAGCCGGCAAGCATGTTGAGCGTCGTCGTCTTGCCGGAGCCGGAAGGCCCGAGCAGCGTCAGGAACTCGCCGCGTGCGACGGTGAGGTTCATCCGCGTCACCGCGAATGTCCGCCCGTCATAGGATTTTTCGACTTCGTTGAACTCGACGAAGCCCGGGCTGGTGAGGGGCGCCGGTGACGCAGACAGAGCGGCCTGACCGGCGCTCATCGTGGGCAATTCCGAAAGGCACCGGACAGGCAGCAGACTATAATGTTCGGCTTGCGATGCATGTCTCCATCCCGTCGGAATCAGCCAGCGCTCGGCTGGCCATCCAAACTTGTATGCTCACACAATTCACCTGAATTCGACCATAGATGCATACAACTTTGGCCGTCAAGCGTGTTTTTACGGCGAATGTGTGATAATTTCACGCTTCACACGCCGGATGTATGATCACACAATCGGTGTTGTCCGGGACAATGTCTTATGCTAGACGCTGACAACGACGTAGCCGAACTCTATCCGCATGCTCCAAGATCTTCGCCTTACCGAGGATGAAAATCCGGTCTATCGCCGTCTCGCCGATGCGATCGCCGAGCGCATCGCCACCGGCCGCCTCGCCGTCGGCGAAAGGCTGCCGCCGCAGCGCGAGATCGCTCGCGCTTTGGGCATCAACGTCACCACTGTGACGCGCGCCCTCTCGACACTGCAGGAGCGCGGCCTGCTGGAAGCGCGGCCGGGGCGCGGCACGACGGTCGCTGCCCGCGAACAGGCCGAGCGGCCGGGCTTCGTCTCGGCGCCGAGCGACGAAACCGGCATCATCGATCTCTCCGTCAACCGGCCGCCCACGCCGGCCTACCTCGACGCCGTCGCGGCGCTTCTGCCACGCCTGCCGAAGGACAAACACTATGCCGCGCTGCAGGACTATCACCCGCCTGAGGGACCGCTCTGGGGCCGCGCCGCCGTTGCCGAATGGCTGAAATCCGTAGCCGGTGACGGCGACCCCGGCCGCGTCGTGCTTGCCGCCGGCGCCCAGCACGGGCTGGACGGCGTGCTCAGCGCGGTGACCAGGCAGGGCGAGGTCGTGCTTGCCGACGAGGTCACCTATCAGGGCATCAACGCGCTTTGCCGCGTGCACGGGCTGGATCTCAGGGGCGTCGCCATGGATCGCGGCGGCATGCGCCCGGACGCCTTCGACGCTGCCTGCGCGCAGCTGCGCCCGCGCGCGGTGTTCCTGGTGCCGACGCTGCACAATCCAACGACGATCACGCTGAGCGAGGAACGGCGGCACGAGCTGGCGGCGGTCGCCAGGCGGCACAACGTGCTGATCATCGAGGACGACGTCTATCGCCCGCTGGCCGACGACCCGCCGCCCTCCTTCGCCAGCTTCGAGCCGGAGCTGACGGTGCATATCGGCGCCCTGTCGAAATGCCTGGCTCCCGGCTTGCGCCTCGGCTTCGTGATTGCGCCGCGGGTGATCGCCGGCCAGGTCGCGGCGGCACTGCGCATCAACTGCTGGAGCATCAGCCCGCTGACGGCGCTGATCGGCGCCAGGCTGATCGAGGAAGGCGCCGCCGCCCGCATCATCGACATCCAGAAACAGGAACTGCGCCAGCGGCAAGCGATCCTGAGCGAGATCCTCGGCCGCTTCGACATCCAGGCGCATCCGACATCGACCCATGCCTGGCTGCGCCTGCCGGAGCCGTGGCGCGGCGCGGGCTTTGCCCGCACCTGCCTGGAACGCGGCGTCGCCGTGCTGCCGGGCGACGCCTTCGCCGTCGGCCGCGAGCCGGTTCAGCATGGCGTGCGCATCAATGTCGGCGCGGCGCGCTCGCAGGAGGACCTGCGCAGCGCTCTCACCACCATGGCCGAGCTGTTGTCGGCGGGCCATCTGCAGTTGCCCGGCTTCGTCTAGGAGCGATAAGTGCCAGCCTCTGATCGGATCGAGATTGCCGTTGTCGGGGCGGGCGTGGTCGGGCTGGCGACAGCCTTGCGGCTGGCCGCCGAGGGCCGCGAGGTCATGCTCATCGATCCGAACGAGCCGGGCTCGGGCGCCTCTTTCGGTAACGCCGGAACGCTCGCCGAATATGCCTGCATGCCCGTCGGCACGCCGGCGGTGCTGCGTGCCCTGCCGAAACTACTGCTCGATCCGGACAGCCCGTTCTCGCTGCGCTGGGCAGCGCTGTTCCAGCTGGCGCCCTGGCTCACACGCTTCGTTCGCCAGTCGCTGCCGGCGGCGACCCGCGCCAATGCAGCCGCGCTGGCCGGCCTGCTCGCCGATGCGCTGCCCGCCTGGGAGGAGATGGCCGGCGAGGCCAAGGCCGCCGATCTGCTGCGCCGCAACGGCTGCCTCTATCTCTACCGCAGCCCAGCCGATCTCATCGGCTCGGCTGCCAGCCGGGAAGCGCGCGCCAGCTTCGGCATCCATCAGCAGGTGCTGACGCCAAACGAGGTCGCCGCGCTTGAACCCAAGCTGCCGCCGGTCGCGGGCGGCGGCCTCTATTTTCCGGACTCGCTCAACCTCACCGATCCGTCGCTTGTGATGCGCCGGCTGGTCGACGCGGCGACAGCGCGCGGTGTCGTCCTGTGTCAGGCGAAAGTCACCGGCCTCGAAACAAGCACCGGCAGCGTGCGGTTAAGCGGTCCCGGCTTCGGCGTCGTAGCCAGGAAGGTCGTGATCGCGGCCGGCGCCTTCTCGCGCCCGCTCGCCGCGCAGGCCGGCGACCGGATCCCGCTGGAGACGGAGCGCGGCTATCACCTGGAATTTCCGACTGGGACGCCCTTGCTGACGCGTCCGGTCTGCCCCGTCGATCTCGGCTTCTACATGACGCCGATGGCCGGCCGGCTGCGGGTTGCCGGCACCGTCGAGCTGGGCGGCCTTGCCGCCCCGCCCAATCCGCGCCGGCTGGCGCTGCTCGACCGCGGCGTACGGCAGTTCTTCCCAGACCCGGGCAGATCCTCCTCACAATGGCTGGGCTTCAGGCCCTCGCTGCCGGATTCGCGGCCGGTCATCGGGCCCTCGCCCAAATCGCCGGACGTGATCTATGCCTTCGGCCACGGCCATCTCGGGCTGACGCTCGCGGCGGTGACGGCCCGCTGGGTCGCCAGCTTCGTCGCCGGCCGCGAGAATCCATTGGCCGCTGATTTCGCCGCCGCGCGTTTCTCCTAAGCAGCGCCTCGCATTGGGAATACTTGGCTTTGTGCCTTGAGCTTCGTCTCCATTCTCCGTGAATGTCAGCATCAAGAGTGTTAGCTGCTTCACAGTCAGCGCACGATCAGAAGCAGAAACTGCGGCGTCTATTGATTCCATTTGTAAATACTTCTGCCCATTCCGCCTCGCGCCATCGGACCCGTTAGATCGCGCAGGCCGGAAGCGCAATCGGGGGCGATGCGGATGCGGGTCTACGAGGCGATCGTCAAAGGGCTGGAGGGGATCGGCGTCGGTGCCGCGTTCGGCGGCGCGGGCGAGAACGCCGCCGGACTGATGCTGGCGCTGAAGCACTCCAAGTCGATCCGGCCGGTGGTTACCCGGCATGAGCAGGCAGCCTCCTTCATGGCCTGCGGCTATGCCATGTTCTCGGGCCGCCTCGGCGTCTGCTTCGCCACCGCCGGCCCCGGCGCCTTCAACCTGTTCTCCGGCCTTGCCGTCGCGATGTCGGATTCCTACCCGGTGCTTGCGATCTCCGGCTTCGCCTCGCGCAGATGGACCGGCAAGGGCGCGCTGAACGAGACGTCGGGCGTGAGCCGCACGCCGGATTCGCAGGCGATGTTTGCCGCGACGACGAAGAAATCCTTCCTGCTCACCGATGCCTCGAAAACCTGCGATGTGCTGGAAGAAGCCGTCAATGTCGCCTTCGAAGGCAGGCCGGGCCCCGTCCATATCCATGTCCCGGAAGACCTCACCGATCACGGCATCTCGGTCGACAATTTCCGCCCGATCGAGCTCCAGGTGAAGCCTGTCCTGCCGGACCCGGCGCGGGTGCGGGACGCGGCCGAAACACTTGTGGAGGCGCTGGAGAAAGGCAAGAAGGTCCTGGCCCTCATCGGCTTCGGCGCGGTGAAGAGCGGCGCCGGCCACGAGCTGAAGGAGCTCGTCGAGCGCTACCAGATCCCGTTCGCCACCACCCTCGACGGCAAGGGCATCATTTCCGAGCGCCATCCGCTGTGTCTCGGCGTCTTCTGCGACAGCGGCCACAGCGCCGCCTGGGAGGCTTTCCTCGATGCCGATCTCGTTCTCGCCGTCGGCAATTCCTTTGCCCAGCACGCCACCTTCGGCTTCCGCGACGACCTGTTCGCCAACCGTAGGCTGATCCACATCAACATCGACAGCGGCGAGATCGACAAGGTCTACAGGGCCGACGGCGCCATCATCGCCGACGCGAAACTGGCGGTCGGCGCCCTCCTCGCCAGAGTGTCGGACATGCTCGAGCCGAGCACCCCGGCGGACCGCGAGGCGACCGACTACAGCGACGAGCACATCCTCCACGTCACCGGCAAGATCCACCCCGGCCAGATGGCGCAGGCGCTATCCAGGCGCCTGCCGGACAATGCCGTCGTTCTCGCCGATGCCGGCGCGCATCTCGCATGGCTCGGCTACTATCTGCAGATCGCGCCGGGCCAGAATTTCCGCAAGCCGGGCGGCTTCGGCCCGATGGCCGGCAACGTCAACGGCGCGCTCGGCGTCAAGCTTGCTCACCCGGAGCGACCGGTGATCGTCGGCTGCGGCGACGGCTGCTACCTGCTTTCGGGCTTCGAGCTGCTCACCGCCGTCCAATATGACATCCCGGTGATCTGGATCGTCTTCAACAACGCCGAGTTCCAACTGATCAAGCTCTACCAGTTGCAATCCTATCACGAATACGGATTGGTCGATTTCGGCAATCCCGACTACGTCGGCTTCGCCCAATCCTGCGGCGCCAAGGGCTATCGCGTCGATACTCTCGAAGAATTCGACGCCGCGCTCGACGAGGCGCTGGCGCTCGGCAAGCCCGCAATCATCGACGCCCACATCACGCGCCTAGCGCTGCCGCATTACAGCGCTTCGCCCGAAGGCGTGGTCGCGGGCGTCGCCGAAATGATCGCGGAACGCATCCGCTCGAACTGACGAGGAGGCACGCGGTGCTGATGCAAGCAGGCCGGCAGGCAACGGCGATTTGGCGCGAGATACCGCAAGGTTCAGCGGAGGATGAGCGCCTGCTGTTCGAGCGGCTGGCGCAGGACATGATGCATGTCCAGCTGACGACCAGGCGGTGCTCCAAGGCGGCAGGCATCCAGCGCGCTTTCCACGCCAAGCCGATCTTCGCCTCGATCGATGCGACGCTGCGCTTCAATGACGATCTTCCCGCTGACTTCCGCGCCGGCTTCGCCCAGCCCGGAAAATCCTATCCGGCGATCGTGCGCTTCTCCAACGCGAACGGCTCGGGCCAGGCCGACTACAAGCCAGATCTGCGCGGCGTGGCGCTGCGCGTCAAGGTTTCGGACCAGGAGCAGCACGATCTTTTAGCCACCAACTTCCCGGTTTCGCACGCCCGCGACGCCACGCAGTTCGTCGCCTTCGCCAAGGCGACCGCCGGCGGCACGGTCGGCAAGATCGTCGGTCTTGCCGGCCTCGCCTTCCGCTTCGGTCCGGCCGAGGTGATCCGCATGCTGGGAAACATCTCCAAGGGGCGCAAACGCAAGGTGCGCAGCGTCGCGCTGGAGACCTACTGGAGCCGCGGCGCCATCCGCTGGGGCGAAACGCTTGCGGTGCGCTATCTGCTACGGCCGGTGCCGAGCGCAGCACCCGCGCCGGATCCGTCCACGACGGATGCGAATTATCTGTCGAACGAATTCGCCGCGCGGCTGGCAACTGGCGACATCCGTTTCGAGCTCTGCCTCCAGCCCTTCATCGACGAGCGCTCGACGCCGATCGAGGACACCGCGGTCGAGTGGACCGAAACCGTCTCGCCGCCGATGAAGGTGGCGGAGCTCACCATCACCCAGCCGTCGGCCGGCACCGCCGAAGCCTTCACCAACACGAGGGTGATCGACGAGCTTGCCTTCAACCCGTGGAACACCACCGACGAATTCCGTCCGCTCGGCAATCTCAACCGGGCGCGCAAAGTCGTCTATGACGCGAGTGCCGCGCATCGGCTGGCCTATCGCTGGCGCACCGAAGCGCCGCTGCGCAACCGCGTGCTGGGCGCCGTCGCACGCCAGGCCTTCGTCGCCATCAATCGCTTCGTCGAATGGCACAAGCTGCCGCTGCGCCTCAGCCTGCTCAACCTCGACGCCTTCCGCCATGTGCTGCGGCAAAGGAACCTGATCGGCACGGAAGCGATCGAGGCGCCGCCGCAGGCGCGGCCGGAGCCGCAATCGCCGATCGCCGAGGTGGTGCGGCAGACGCGCACCTATGACGGCACCTACAACGACCTGTCAGCGCCAAAGATGGGCGCGGTCGGCGCCGCCTTCGGCCGCAACCTGAAACCGGCCTACGCGCCCGACCTGTTCGACACACCCAATCCGGTCGTTGTCGCGGAAAAGCTGCTGCATCGCGAGACGTTCATTCCGGCACGCTCGCTCAACATCCTTGCCGCGGCCTGGATCCAGTTCCAGGTGCATGACTGGGTGAACCATGCCCGCAATCCGCTCGGCAAGAACGACATCGTTGTGCCGCTGCCTCCCGGCATGAAGTGGACGAATTCGGTCGGCGGCAAGCCGGAAGAGATCATGCGCATTGCCGGCAACCAGGCGCTGGACCACGGCCCTGGCTGGCCGCCGGTCTATTTCAGCAATGCCGCCTCGCACTGGTGGGACGGATCGGAAGTCTATGGTCCGAACAGCGCCAAGGCGAACATGCTGCGCGAAGGCGCCAAGATCAGGCTGGTCGACAACCACCTGCCGGTCGACATCAAGGGCTTCGAGGTCACCGGCTTCAACGAGAGCTGGTGGCTCGGCCTCAGCGCCATGCACACGCTGTTCGCGCGCGAGCACAATCTGCTCTGCGACGAATTGCGGCTCCGCTACAGGAACTGGGACGACGAGCGCATCTATCAGACCGCCCGGCTCATCGTGTCGGCGCTCATCGCCAAGATCCACACCGTGGAATGGACGCCGGCGATCCTCGCCACGCGGGCGATCGAGGTCGGCCTGTCCAGCAACTGGAGCGGTCCGCCGGCCAATGACTGGGTGACCAAATTCGGCCTGTGGCTGCTCGACGAGCATGCGTCGACCGGCATCCCGAAGACGATGCCGGACCACCACACGGCAGCCTATTCGCTGACCGAGGATTTCACCACCGTCTACCGTATGCACCCGCTCTTGCCCGACGACTATTGCTTCTATCACCACCGGTCCGGCGAGAAGATCGCCGAGAAGGGTTTTCTCGACATACAGGGCGCCAGTGCCGACGACATCATGCGCTCCTTCGGCCTGCGCAACACGCTCTATTCCTTCGGCGTCGCGCATCCGGGCGCCATTGCCTTGCACAACTTCCCAAGGTCGCTGCTGAAGCTTGAGCGGGACAACGAGATCATCGATCTCTCGGTGGTCGACATCGTTCGCACCAGGCGGCGCGGCGTGCCGCGCTACAATGATTTTCGTACCGGGCTGCACCGGCCGCGGATCAGGAGCTTCGAGGAGGTCACCGCGAGCCCCGAGGACGCGCGGCTGCTCGAGCAGATCTACGGCGACGTCGACAAGATCGATACCGTGGTCGGCCTGCTCTCCGAGCCCGCCCCGGCGGGCTTCGGCTTCAGCGACACCGCCTTCCGCATCTTCATCCTGATGGCGTCGCGGCGGCTGCAGAGCGACCGTTTCCTGACCGTCGACTACAGGCCGGAGATCTATTCGCCTTTCGGCATCGACTGGATCGCCAACAACGGCATGACCAGCCTCATCCTGCGCCACTGCCCCGACCTCGCCTCGGTGCTGCCGAGGACGCAGAGCGCCTTCGCGCCGTGGCGCCCGATCGTGCCCGCAAGCACCGATCCGGCCATGGCGGGAGCGAAGCCATGACGGCGCCGATCAAGCCGAGCGCGACCGCGAATGGCAGCATCGCCTCCGGGCTCGACGTGCTTTTGAAACGGCCGCTGGTCGAGACGATCTTCCGCCGCCGCACGCACCGCGTCAGCCAGGGCAGCTCGGTGCTTGCCGGCAGTATGAGCTATCAGTCCGACCAGCCGCGCGAGCCGCTGTCGGAGCTCGAGGAAGCGGTGCTGATCGCCATGACCGGCTGCACCGGCCTCACCATGCCGGACCGGCCCTTCGAGGACCCGGCGACGAAGCAGCCGGTGATGGCCAAGCCCAACCTCACCATGGCCGGCCGCACCGCGGGCAGCCCCGACAACGCGCAAGGCACGCATTTTTTCCTGATCAACGACAGCGGCACCTATTTCCTGCGCAAGCTGCCGCCGCCCGCCGACGGCAACACCCCTTTCACGCCAGAGCGGCTGTTGGAGCGAGCGCGCGAAGCCAAGGTGAAGATCCTCGATCACCGGCTCGACGTCGCCGAAGGCCGGCGCGACTTTCCGGCCTATCTCGATTCCAATCGTTTTCTCTCGAACCTGCCGGGCACGACGATCCTTTTGCCGGTCGTCGATCTCTCGCGCCAGTACATCAACGGGCTGATGTACCTGCTGACCCAGCCCGACTGCGCACGGCCCCACATCGTCGACGACCGCAATTTCTATCGCTCGGCCGGCGTCAAGCGCTGGGTCAAGAACGGCTTCCTCAACAAGGACCTGAAGATCCCGCTCGGCGCGATCGGCTCGCTACGCACGCAGATCGAGGCCGATCTCTTGCTGCAGAACATCTTCCTCGTCGCCGACGCCATGGGGCTCGGCGCCTGGATCCACGGCTCGATCAGCCCGGCGGTGCTGCTCGGCGATCCGAAATTCTCAAAGACCTATGGCCCCATGCTCGGCTTCGACGTGGCCGTGCCGCGCTGGCGCCTGATGGACCTGTTGCGCTGGCACATTCCGCTGCCCAAATACGCCAACCTGCGCAGCAACCCGATCGGCCTGCGCTTCAAGGGCGAGGACCTGATCAAGGGCATGACGCCGCCCTATTACGACTCGATGGCCGACGCCGTCGCCGAAGTGATCGGGGCGAAGTTCGGCAAGAACGGCCTTTACTCGGACGAGAAGCTGTTTGCCGAAATCTACAAAGGCGACTACGGCCACCGCTATCTCAACGAGGCGGCGGTCTACACGCCGGACGTCATCGACTGCGTGAGCGACATCTGCACCTACATCTACGAGACGCACGGGCGCTTCCCGGCGCATTGCGACGCCATCCACGTGCCCGGCATCTGGCTGCAGGTGCACCACGTCGATGTCGGCTACTACCAGCGCTTCTTCCGCAACGGCCTGACCGATGCGCATCTCAACCACGCGCGCGATTGGCACTGACCGGCGAGCGTTGATCAGCTCATCCAGTTGCCGCCGTCGACATTGAGCGTCTGCGCCACCACATAGTCGGCATCGCTCGACGCCAGGAAGACGGCAGCGCCCCGATAGTCGTCCGGATCGCCCATGCGGCCGGCCGGCACCGCCAGCCCGACCTGCCGCTTCTTCTCGCCGATCGGCAGGTTCTCGTAGCGCGCGAACAGCGCGTCGACCTGGTCCCACATCGGCGTGTCGACCACGCCCGGCGCGATGCCGTTCACGTTGATGCCGTGCTTGATAAGCGCAAGGCCGGCCGACTGCGTGATGCTGATCACCGCGGCCTTGGTCGCGCAGTAGACGGCGACCAACGCCTCGCCGCGCCGGCCCGCCTGCGAGGCCATGTTGATGATCTTGCCGCGGCGGCCTTGCGCGACCATGCGCCTGGCCACCGCCTGCAGCGTGAACAACAGGCCTCTCACATTGACCGAGAATTGCAGGTCGAAGCTCTTTTCCGAGATCTCCAAAAGCGGCCCCATGTCGAAGACGGCGGCATTGTTGACCAGGATGTCGATGCCGCCATGCGTCCTTGTCACGGTATCGACCGTCGCCTCGATCGAGGCGAGGTCGCGCACGTCGAGCTGGAGAGCGGTGGCCCTGCCGCCGAGCTCGCGCGCCACCGCTTCCGCCTTGTCGATCGCCATATCGGCAATGACGACATGAGCGCCTTCGGCGGCGAAGCCGCGCACGATGGCCGCCCCGATGCCCTGCGCGCCGCCGGTGACGACGGCGACCTTGTCCTTGAGTTTCATGGCATTCTCCTGTCTCAGCGCCTATCTCAGCAGCCGGTCTCAGCGGGTAGTATAGCCGCCATCGATGACCAGCACTTCGCCGGTCATATAGCTGGAAGCAGGAGAGCACAGGAAAAGCGCCGCCGCCGCAACCTCTTCCGGCCGGCCGGCGCGGCCCATCGGCGTCATGCCGCGCCAGATCGGGAACCATTCCGGATTTTCGATGCCGCCGCGCGACATGTCCGTCTCGACATAGCCGGGCGCGACGGCGTTGACGCGGATGTTCTCGGCCGCAACCTCACTGGCCAAGCTCTTGGTCATCATGTGCACTGCCGCCGTGGAGCTGTTGTAGGCGACCTGGTTCTGCGGAACGTTGGAGACGATGCCGGAGATCGAGCCGACATTGAGGATTGCGCCGCCGCCCTGGCGCCGCATCGGCGTTGAAAGGATGGCTCAGATGTCGACGCTCTGCGGCAGGATCACGAGGTCGCGGACGGTGACGTTGCGCGGCCGCGTCAGCATGAAGAGCACGGCGTCTGCCACCTCCTTCGCCTCCATCAGGCTGCCGGCGGCCAGCGCTTCTTCCATCTTGGCCTTGGGCCAGTCGCTGAGCAGCGCCGTGACCACGGGACCGGGCGCGACGGCGCCGACGCGGATGCCGTGCTTCAACACCTGGCGGCGAACCGTGTGCACGAAGGCCTGCACGGCGAATTTCGAGGCGGTGTAGATCGGCTCCCAGACCACGGGAACGAAGCCGGCCACGGAGCTGGTGACGATGATGTCGCCGCTCTTCCTCTCGATCATATGCGGCAGCACGGCGTGCACGGTGCGGAAGACGGCGTTGATGTTGAGGTTGAGCATCTTGTCCCATTGGTCGGGGTCGCCGGACGCCACCTCGCCTCCGACATAGGCGCCGGCATTGGCGTGCAAGATGTCGAGCTTCCCCGCCTTCTCGAGGATCTCAGGCATCATGCGATCGACGCTCGCCGGGTCGAGCAGGTCGGTGACCACGGCCGAGGCGTTGTCGCCGAGCTCGGCGACAAGCGCCTTAAGCCGGTCCTCGGCCCGATCGACCAGGACGACCTTGGCGTCGGCGGCGAGCATGGCGCGGGCGCATTCCAGCCCGATGCCGGAGGCAGCACCAGTGATTGCGGCAACCTTGCCGGAGAGACTTTCAGACATTGCGATCCTCTTCGATGAGCCGTCTTCTTGATGAGCCGTCAGGCGCGGCCGTGTGAGACACGCGAGCGGCGGGCGAGAGAATCGACGATGACCGCGACCGCCAGCACGCAGCCGGTGATCATGTACCGGAGCGAGGATGACAGATCGAGCAGCGTCAGGCCGCTTGCGATGGATTGGATGACGATGATGCCGAGCAGCGCCGAATAGGCGCTGCCGCGGCCGCCGAACAGGCTGGTGCCGCCGATGACGGCCGCCGCGATGGCGTTGAGGTTGACGTCGCCGGTGCCGGCCTGCTGGCTGGCGGTTGCGAGCCGTGCCGCCGACAGCAGCCCGCCGGTGGCAGCCAGCGTGGCGCAGAGCGCGAAGGCGCTGGCGTAGATCAGCCGCACATTGATGCCGGCGCGGCGCGCCGCCTCGCGGTTGCCGCCGACAGCGGTCATCGAGCGGCCCCACTGGGTTCGCTTCAGCGCATAGTTCATCGCCACGACCAAGCCGACGAACAGCGCGAACATCCAGGGCACGCCGCGCGACAGGTTGAGGTAGTAAGCCGCCAGTTCGAGCGCGATCGTGATCGCGACAGCCTGGAGCAAGAGCCCGCCGAACGAACGCGACGAAAGCCCGGCGACCTGGCGTCGTTGAGCCTTGCGGTAGCCGAGCAGCAAAGCGAGCACGCCGGGCACCGCTGCCAGCGCGTACGACACCCAATGCGGCATCACCAGGAGCTGGCCGAAATTCACCAGCGGCGAATCGTAGGGCAGGTTGATCGAGCCGGTCGGGCCGAGGATGTAGAGCTGCAGCCCGAGGAAAGCGAGCAAGCCCGAAAGCGTCGACACGAAGCTCGGCATGCCCAGCCGGTTGAGCAGCAGCGCGTAGACGCAGCCTGTCACGAACCCGACCGCCATGGCCGCGAGGATGGCCAGCGCGACCGGCCAGCCCCACTGCACCCACAGCACCCCGAGCAGCGCCGAGGACAGGCCGCTGACGGAGCCGACGGACAGGTCGATCTCGCCGACCATCAGCACGCAGACGATGCCGAGCGAGATGATGCCGACCGTCGAGCAATCAAACAACAGGTTGACCAGGTTGTTCGGCGACAGGAAGACCGGGTTGAGCGTCTGGAAGATCGTGCAGATCAGCACCAGCCCGACGACGACGGGCAGCGATCCCAGATCGCCGGAGCGGACGCGGTCGAGAAAGCCCTTGATGGCGCCCTGCGCGCCGCTGCGATCCTCGAGCCGTTCGTCGCTGCGGTCGAGCAGATTGCGGTCGGAAGCCGTCGTCATGGCTGATCTCCCTCAGCCCTCGCCTCGGCCGTGCGCCTGCCGCGCCGTGAGACCGCGTTATCGTCAGCCCCGGTTATCGCGGTCACCAGTTCCTGGTTGGAGGCGCCGGGCAGGAAGATGCCGTTGTTGCGGCCGAGCCTCAGCACCACGATGCGGTCGGCCACGGCGCGCACATCCTCCATGTTGTGGCTGATCATGACGACGCCGAGCCCACGGTCGCGCACACGCTCGATGAGGTTCAGCACCTCGGCGGTCTGGGCGACCCCGAGCGCCGCGGTCGGCTCGTCGAGCAGAATGACCCTCGGCTCCATCAGCAGCGAGCGGGCGATCGCGACCGTCTGCCGCTGGCCGCCCGACAGCGACGCCACCGGCTCGCGCACGCTGGGGATCCGGGCGGACAATTCCTTGAGCAGGGTCCAGGCGCGGACCTCCATCGAGACTTCGTCGAGGCGAAGCGGATGAAGCTCGCGGCCGAGGAAGATGTTGGCTACCACGTCGAGGTTTTCGCAGAGCGCCAGATCCTGGAAGACCGTCGCGATGCCGAGCTTCAGCGCCGCGGCGGGATTGGCAAGCGTCACAGGCTGGCCATCGAAGGTGATCGAGCCCGAGCTCGGCATGTGCGCGCCGGCAAGGATCTTCACCAGCGTCGACTTGCCGGCGCCGTTGTCGCCGACCAGGGCCACGATCTCGCCGGCATTGATGTCGAGATCGACATCGGTGAGGGCTGACACCGCGCCGAAATTCTTCGAGATGCCGCGCAGGCTGAGCACCGGTGGCCGGCTTGTCGTGGACGGAGTGTCGGGTATTGCCATGACCTGTCTCTGTTCCCGCGTTCTGGTCGATATGTCCGGCCGCCAGGAGGTAGCGGCCGGACACGTCCGGCTGTCGCCTGGGCGACGCGCCGAGTATACCGCTGGCGATGCGGATGGCCGCATCGCCCTGGAGACAATGCCGCAAGCGGCATTGCTCCTGGAGACGATGCGGCTTGCGCCGCTTCGCTCCTTATTCAATGCCGAGCTTCTTGCAGCCTTCGGCGTAGCGGTCGGTGCAGAGCTGGGCGGCGGTCTGGATCTTCTTGTCGATGATCTCGGCCTTGAGGTTCTCCTGCGTCACCACCGCCGGCACGAAGAGCTGCGACGGCGTGTCGTAAAGTGTCGTCTCGGCTTTCGGAGTCTCTCCCTTCAGAAGCTGTACCGCGACGTTTGCCGCGGCCGCGGCGACGATTTCGCTGGGCTTGGAGATAGTGTTGTACTGGTCGCCGGCAATGATGAGCTGCAAGGCGGCGATCGTGGCGTCGTTGCCGGTCACCGTCGGCACCGGATCGACGCCGGCGGCCTTGAACGCGGCGATGGCGCCGCCGCCGGTGCCGTCATTGGCGGCGACCACGCCGACGATCTTGTTGCCGAAGCGCGAGATCTGCCCCGCCGCCCATTGCTGGGCATTCGACGGCGCCCAGTTCGGCGTGTCGAACTCGGCGAGCGTCTTGTAGCTGCCGGTCTTGAGGCCCTCATGGATACCGTCCTTGATCAGGCCGGCGGCGGCGTCGGTCGGAGAGCCGTTGATCTGCAGCACGCCGACATCGCCGTCGCTCGACACGCCCTTGGCCTTGAGATGCTCGACCAGCGAGGCGGCGATCGCCTTGCCGATGGCCTTGTTGTCGAACGAAACGTAGAAATCGGCCTTGGCGGTGGGGATCGGACGGTCATAGGCGATGACCTTGACCCCTTGCGCCTGCGCGTTGTGCACCAGCGATGCCGCCGCAGCGGAGTCCACCGGATCCAGCACGACCACCTTGGCGCCCTGGGTGATGACCGAGTTGAACTGCTGCTGCTGCTTGGTGACGTCGGCGTCGGCGTTGAGGTAAAGCACCTTGCAGCTGTCGCAGAGCTTCTTCATTTCGGCGACGAAACCTGGATGATCGTGCTCCTCGTAGCGCGTCGAGCCCTGGTCGGGCATCAGGAACGCGACCGTGGAGCCGGCGATATCCTGCGCATTGGCGAACGTCGCGCCGAGAGCGAGGCCCGAGACGGCCAACGCGGCCGCAGTCAGTCTGGACATGTATCTGGACATAAGGTCTTCTCCATTCCCGTTGTTTGGTGTAACGGACCCCCGATGTCTGCTTGCGCTGTCCGATCGGAAGTCTAACGAACTCGTGCAGCAGCCTTACGGCTTCCTCCCGCTGGCATGACACGAGGCAATACTCATCCGTCGCTGGTTCGCTTGCGCGATCCACCGTTTGATCTTGGTTCTTGTTTAAGGCTTGTTTTTCCTCCCGAACTCCTTTCTATGCGGCGCGCGCGGCCGCGAAATTGTCCGCAACCAATCGTCTGAACTGCGATGGCGGCATGCCTTTCTCGGCCAGGAACTGGCGGTTGAAATTGGACAGGTTGTTGAAGCCGACCTCGAAGCAGATGTCCGAAATCTGCGCCTCTTCGTTGCTCATCAGGATCTGACAGGCGAGGTTGATGCGCAGGCGCTTGATGTATTGCAGCAGCGACATGCCGGTGTGCTTGCGGAACGAGCGCGAGAAGGCGCTCGGCGTCTGTCCTGCGATCGCGGCGAGGTCGCCTTCGTTGAATTGCTGGGTCAGGTTCTCGCGGATATAGGCGAGCGCCTGGTTCATGCCGGCCGATACATATCCCGACGGATCCGGCAGATAGTTTTCGCTGGCGAGCACGCGCGGCGAAGTCTCGCGGCTCAGCGCTTCCATGATCGACATGAACAGGCTGATCCGATGCACGCCGTATGCATGCGTGATCTCCGCCAGCAACGGCATGACCTGCCTGCTCACGCTCTTGCCGAACAGCACGCCGCGCCGCGAGAGGTCGAGCAGCGGGGAAACGGCGCCAAGCTCGGGAAAAGTGGTGATCGCGCCGCCGATGAATTCCTCGCTGAACTGGATCAGCCGGCAGCGCAGCGGAACGGTCTCCGGAACCTCGCTGATCCAGTTGTGTGGCAGGTTGGGACCGGTGAGCACCAGATTGCCGGTCTCGAATTCGCCGATGAAGTCGCCGACGAAATAGCGGCCCGTGGTCGCGACGATCTGGTGCAGTTCGTATTCGGGATGAAAATGCCAGCGCACCGTATGGTACGGACAGCCGTGCCATTTCACCGCGAATGACTCGCCAGGCCTTATCTGTATGACTTCCAGATCGGGTCCCATGCTTCCTCCCGGAGGCTGTCGGGTGTTTCAGCCTTCGAACCGCGGCCGTTTGTTTGGCTCATCTAGGGTCAGGATAATGGCGGCCAAGGACGGCCGCCACCTCGCCACGCCACGCCGACTGATACGTTTTTGACCATTTTGGGCCAGCGAAGGACGGAGTTCGAAAAATTAGCCGCTTCGAACATGAGGGGGTCGGCGGACGGCCCATGAGCCTTGGAAAGTTCGCTTCGGACCACGCTGCCGCATTGCACAATTCCGGTCCGGCTGCACAATAGGGCGCATGTCCGCCGGTTCGTTGACCATCCTTGTTATCGACGAGAACCGCATCCGCGCCTCGATCATCGAGGCCGGATTGCGGGACGCCGGCCATCGCCACGTCACCGTGGTCCATGACGTCGCCGGCATCGCAAGGCGGATCGCCGAGATCGAGCCGGATGTCATCGTCATCGATCTCGAAAATCCAAACCGCGACATGCTGGAGAACATGTTCCAGCTTTCGCGCGCGGTGAAACGGCCGATCGCCATGTTCGTCGACCGCTCCGACCAGGCCTCGATCGAGGCGGCCGTAGAAGCCGGCGTATCCGCCTATGTCGTCGACGGGCTGAAGAAGGAACGCATCAAGCCGATCCTCGACATGGCGATCAGCCGCTTCAACGCCTTCTCGCGCATGGCGCGCGAACTGGAGGAAGCGCGCAGCGAGCTCGAGAACCGCAAGGTCATCGACCGGGCCAAGGGCATATTGATGAAGTCGCGCGGCTTGAGCGAGGAGGCTGCCTACGCGCTTCTGCGCAAGACCGCGATGAACCAGAACCGCAAGATCGCCGAGATCGCCCAGAGCCTGGTGACCGCGGCGGGGCTGCTGGGCCCGCTGGAGGGCGAATGAGCATGACTGCCGCGCACCAGATCACCGCCGGCTTCATGCCGCTCTTCGACAGCGCCGTCCTGGTCGCGGCCGGCGAGATGGGCTTTGCCGCCCGCGAGGGCATCGAGCTCAAGCTGCATCGCGAGACCTCCTGGGCCAACATCCGCGACCGCATCGCCATCGGCCATTTCGATGTCGCCCATATGCTGGGACCGATGCCGCTCGCCTGCAGCCTCGGCCTCACGCCGCTGGCCTCCGAAACCATCGTGCCCTTCTCGCTCGGGCTCGGCGGCAACTGCGTCACGGTCTCCAACGCCGTGTGGGAAGGCATGGCGGCGCATGGCGCCGCGCCTGATCTCGACCCTGAGCGCGCCGGAGCCGCGCTTGGCGCGCTGATCCGCGAGCGGACGGCCGGCCGCGAGCCGCTGCGCTTCGCCGTCGTGCACCCACATTCCGGTCATAACTACGAGCTGCGCTATTGGCTCGCCGCCTGCGGCATCGACCCCGACCGCGACGTCGAGATCGTCATCGTGCCGCCGCCCTTCATGGCCGACGCGCTCGCCGCCGGGCGCATCGATGGCTATTGTGTCGGCGAGCCCTGGAACAGCGCTGCCGTCGCTGCCGGCACCGGCCGCATCGTCACCGTCAAGGCGTTGCTTTGGCGCAACAGCCCCGAAAAGGTCATCGGCGCGCGCAAGGCGTGGGCCGAAGAGCAGCCGGAGGCGCTGGCGGCGCTGCTGAGGGCGCTGCACCATGCCGCCCGCTGGTGCCAGGCTGCGCAGAACCGCGGCGAACTGGCGGCGCTGATGGCGGACGCCCGCTTCCTCGGCCAGCCGGCGAAAATCCAGATGCCGGTCCTTACCGGACATCTCGAGCTCGGCGGCGGCGTGGAGCGGACGGTCGAGGATTTCTTCGTGCCCTTCGACAAGGCCGCGAACTTTCCCTGGAAGAGCCATGCGCTGTGGTTCTACACGCAGATGGTGCGCTGGGGGCAGTTGGCGCACACGCCCGAGAACCTGGCCATCGCCCGCGACTGCTATCGGCCCGACCTCTACCGCTCGGCGCTGAAGCCGCATGGGGTCGCCCTGCCCGGCGCCAATGCCAAGGTCGAGGGCGCGCTGAAAGTCGCGACCCCGGTCGGTTCGGCCGGTGCAAGCCTTGTCCTTGGACCCGATGGTTTCTTCGACGGCCAGATCTTTGATCCCGACCGGATAGATGCATACATCGCCGGCCAGCAACCGGCCTGATTATTTTCGCGCCAATCTTGTGCATTGCACAATAATTATGCGTGCGTTTGCGCCAATGAACAATCCTTGGCCTGCGCGCTTTGCGGGCGGACGCGCTGGGCATCACAGCATATAATTGATTTCATTGACGTTATTAGCAACGCCCGAAACTGGCACGGTTCCTGCTTCGTAACGAACAGGCTCTTCGCGAGCCACGGAAAAGGCGTCCAATGGCGGGCGCCACAGGCAAAGCTGCCGCTCAGGTCAACGCGCGATCCCGGATGGACGGACGCGCGCGGCCTGGCCGGCGGCTTTTTTGTTTTGACCGAACACGCAATCGACGGCGCTGATCCCAAGCAGCGCCCCAACGGGAGAAGACGATGACGAAACGGATCGGAACTGGAACGGCACTCAAGGGCATGACGCGTCGCGATTTCCTCGCAACGAGTGCGCTGACGGTGGGGCTGTTCGTGGCGGCTCGCAAGCTCCTCCCCTCGGGGGCCTATGCCGCCACGGCTGCACCCGAGGTGACTGGCGCCAAGCTCGGCTTCATCGCGCTCACCGATGCTGCGCCGCTGATGATTGCCAAGGAGAAAGGTCTGTTCGCCAAATACGGCATGCCCGATGTCGAGGTGCTGAAGCAGGCCTCCTGGGGCGCGACGCGCGACAATCTGGTGCTCGGCGGCGAAGCCAACGGTATCGACGGCGCCCACATCCTGACACCGATGCCCTATCTCATGCACACTGGCAAGGTGACGCAGAACAAGCAGCCGCTGCCGATGGCGATCGTTGCTCGGCTGAACTACGACTGCCAGGGCATTTCGGTCGCTCAGGAATATGCCGCCACCGGCGTCGGCCTCGACGCCTCCAAGCTGAAGGAGGTCTTCGCCGCCAAGAAGGCCGCCGGCAAGGAGGTCAAGGCCGCCATGACCTTTCCGGGCGGCACGCATGACCTCTGGATACGCTACTGGCTCGCCGCCGGCGGCATCGATCCCGACAAGGACATCTCGACCATCGTCGTGCCGCCGCCGCAGATGGTGGCCAACATGAAGGTCGGCAACATGGACGTGTTCTGCGTCGGCGAGCCGTGGAACGAACAGCTCGTCCACCAGGGCATCGGCTTCACCGCCGCCACCACGGGCGAGCTGTGGAAGGGCCATCCGGAAAAGGCGCTCGGGCTGCGCGCCGCCTTCATCGAGAAATACCCCAACGCCACCAAGGCGATCCTGATGGCCGTGATGGAAGCCCAGCAATGGTGCGATGCCATGGAGAACAAGGAGGAGATGGCCTCGATCATCGGCAAGCGGCAATGGATGAACGTGCCCGCCGCCGACATCATCGGCCGCCTCAAGGGCGACATCAACTACGGCAACGACCGTGTCGCCAAGGGAACCGACCTCTACATGAAGTTCTGGAAGGGTGGGGTTTCCTATCCCTTCAAGAGCCATGACAGCTGGTTCCTTGCCGAGAACATCCGTTGGGGCAAATTCGCTCCGACCACCGACGTCAGGGCGCTGGTCGACCAGGTCAACCGCGAGGACCTCTGGCGCGAGGCGGCGAAGGATCTGGGTGTCGCTGCAAGCGACATCCCGGCCTCCTCCTCGCGCGGCGTCGAGACCTTCTTCGACGGCAAGATCTTCGATCCGGCCAACCCGTCCGCCTATCTCGACAGCCTGAAGATCAAGGCATCGGCTTAAGCGCAAATGGCGCCAAAGCGCGACGGCGCCTTCGCGCCGTCGTCGCCAGCGCAACCCAAGCGCAACGGCGCTCGCGCCGTTGTCGCTCCACCGGACTGCCCACGGAGTTTTGCGAAGACATGTCCATCCAAACCATCGAGGACACCAAGGTGAAGGCATTTCCGGCAAAGCCCGGCAAGGTGATCGCCTTCACCGCCAAGGCGAGGCGCCGCATCGATACTCTGGCCATCGCCGGCCGGCTGGCGACGGCGCTCATCCCGCCGGCCGTCGTTATCGCCATCCTGCTCGTCGTCTGGCAGGTGGCCTGCTCGTCGCCCACCGCCAGCCTGCCGCCGCCGAGCCAGGTGTGGAACGAGGCCTATGACCTGATCGCGCATCCCTTCTTCGACAACGGCCCGCAGGATATCGGCCTTGCCTGGCGGGTGCTGATCTCGCTGCAGCGCGTCGCCATCGGCTTCGGCATGGCGGCGGTCGTCGGCGTGGCCCTGGGCGCGCTCGTCGGCCAGTCGGTTTGGGTGATGCGCGGCCTCGACCCGGTGTTCCAGATCCTGCGCACGGTGCCGCCGCTCGCCTGGCTGCCGCTGTCGCTCGCCGCCTTCCGCGACTCCAATCCGTCGGCGCTGTTCGTGATCTTCATCACCTCGATCTGGCCAGTGATCATCAACACCGCCGTCGGCGTGCGCAACATCCCCGAGGACTACCGCAACGTCGCCCGCATCCTGCGGCTCAACCAGTTGGAGTTCTTCTTCAAGATCATGGTGCCGGCCGCCGCGCCCTACATCTTCACCGGCTTGAGGATCGGCATCGGGCTCTCCTGGCTGGCCATCGTCGCCGCCGAGATGCTGACCGGCGGCGTCGGCATCGGCTTCTTCATCTGGGACGCGTGGAACTCGTCCAGGCTGCCCGACATCATCGTCGCGCTCGCCTATATCGGCGTCACCGGCTTCTGCCTTGACCGCCTGGTCGCGGCGGTCGGCGCCTTCGTCACCCGCGGCACAACGGCAAAGTGAGGAGAGCGCCATGACGGCCTATCTGAAGCTCGACCATATCGACAAATCCTTCACCCGCGGCGGCCAGGTCAGCGAGGTGCTGAAGGACATCAGGCTCACCATCGACAAGGGCGAATTCGTCTCCATCATCGGCCATTCCGGCTGCGGCAAGTCGACCTTGCTTAACCTGATCGCCGGCCTGACCAAGGTTTCCTCGGGCGCCGTGCTGCTCGAGGACAAGGAGGTCGACAGCCCCGGACCGGAGCGCGCCGTGGTGTTCCAGAACCACTCGCTGCTGCCCTGGCTCACGGTCTACGAGAACGTCAACCTTGCGGTGTCGAAAGTCTTCGGCCGCAGCAAGGGCAAGGCCGAGCGGCATCACTGGATCATGCGCAACCTCGACCTCGTGCAGATGGCGCATGCAAGGAACAAGCGCCCGGCAGAGATTTCCGGCGGCATGAAGCAGCGCGTCGGCATCGCGCGCGCGCTCGCCATGGAGCCGAAGATCCTGCTTCTCGACGAGCCGTTTGGCGCGCTCGACGCGCTCACCCGCGCCCACCTCCAGGACGCGGTGATGGACATTCATTCGCGGCTGGGCTCGACGATGATCATGATCACCCACGACGTCGACGAGGCGGTGCTGCTCTCCGACCGCATCGTGATGATGACCAACGGCCCGGCGGCAACCATCGGCGACGTGCTTTCGGTGCCGCTGGCGCGGCCGCGCCGGCGCATCGAGCTGGCGTCGGATCGCACTTTCCTGTGCTGCCGCGAGGCGGTGCTGAAATTCCTCTACGAACGCCACCACTTCGTCGAAGCCGCGGAGTAACGTCATGACCGAGAAACTCTTCATCATCGGCAATGGCATGGCCAGAAACGCGCCTGATTATTTGCGCGCCATTCTTGTGCATTGCACAAAATTTATGCGTCCTGCTCACCCCATTGATCAATGTTTGACCGCATCGCCGCTTGCCCCGGTCGGCGCGACGGGCGCATACCGCATTGATTTTACTTGAAAATCACCATCAGCGCAAAACTGGCACGCTTCGTGCTTTGAAATAGTCGAGCCCCTTGCAGGGCAATGGAACAGGCGTCCAATGGCGGGCGCCACAGGCAAAGCTGCCGCTCAGGTCACCACGCGATCCCGGATGTACGGACGCGAAGGCCTGGACGGCAGCTTTTTTGTTTTTGACCGAAAACACAATCGCGGGCGCCGATCCCAGGCGGTGCCCAACCGGAGACGACGATGACGAAACGGATCGGAGCAACATCCCTCAAGGATTTCACCCGCCGCGATTTCCTGGCGAGCAGCGTGCTGACGGCGGTGCTGTTCACCGCGGCGCTCCTGCTGTTCCCGACCAGTACCAAGACCGAGGGTAAGCGCCCCGAAGCGACCCTACAGATGCGCTGACCGACCGCGCCTCTCGATCAACACGACACGCGGCGCCTCCCACACCGCAACCGGAGCCAACCATGACCGCAAACATCCCAGCCGCCTTCAGCCAGGACAGTGCTCCCCGGCAGGCGCTTGTCATGTCCACCATCGCCTTCACCGTCTGCTTCGCGGCGTGGACGATCTTCTCCATCATCGGCGTGCGCATAAAGCAGGAGCTCGGCCTGAGCGAGACTGCGTTCGGCCTGCTGGTCGGCACGCCGATCCTCACCGGATCGCTGGTGCGCATCGTGCTCGGCGTCTGGACCGACCGCTACGGCGGCCGCCTGGTCTACACCGCCACCATGCTTGCGGCAGCGGTCGCGACCTTCCTGCTCGCTTTCGCCCACACCTATCAGCAGATGCTGATCGCCGCCCTCGGCGTCGGGCTTGCCGGCGGCTCCTTCGCCGTCGGCGTCGCCTATGTCTCGCGCTTCTTCCCCGCCGGCAAGCAAGGGACGGCGCTCGGTATTTTCGGCGTCGGCAATGTCGGCGCCGCGGTCACCAAGTTCCTGGCGCCCTTCGTGCTCCTTTCCTGGGGCTGGCAGTCGGTCGCGCTGATCTGGGCGGCGGCACTTGTCGTCATGGCCGGCGTGTTCTGGTTCACCACTGGCGACGATCCGGTCATCCGCGAGCGCCGTGCCGGCAAGGCCGCACCCGCGAGAAGCTTCTGGCAGGAATTCGCGCCGCTGAAAAACCTGCAGGTCTGGCGCTTCGCCTTCTACTACTTCTTCGCCTTCGGCGCGTTCGTGGCGCTGTCGCTGTGGCTGCCGCGCTACCTGATCGGTGTCTACGGCTTCAACATCGCCACCGCCGGCATGATCGGCGCTGCCTATTCAATTCCTGCAAGCGTCTTCCGTGCCTATGGCGGCGTGCTTTCCGACCGCGTCGGCGCCCGCACCGTGCTCTACTCGACCTTCACCGTCTGTGCCGTCGCGACCCTCGTTCTGTCTCTCCCCTCGGCAGACTATGTCGTGCGCGGCATCAGCGGGCCGATCCCGTTCCATTTCGAGATCGGTCCGCTCGCCTTCATCGCCGTCGCCTTCGTGCTCGGCTTCTTCATGAGCCTCGGCAAGGCGGCCGTCTACAAGCACATCCCGGTCTACTATCCGCAAAGCGTCGGCGCGGTCGGCGGCATGGTGGGCATGATCGGCGGTCTTGGCGGCTTCATCCTGCCGATCGCCTTCGGCGCGCTGAACGACCTCACCGGCGTCTGGTCGAGCTGCTTCATGCTGCTTTTCCTGCTCGTCGTCTCGTGCCTGCTTTGGATGCACCTCTCCATCCGTCGGATGGAGCGGGCGGCCGAGGTCGAGACCGCGTCCCTCTCCTATGCCGCCGAATAGATCGGAGCAGACAGACATGAGCGAAAAACTCGTCATCATCGGCAACGGCATGGCTCCCGGCAGGATGCTGGAGCATCTGCTGGAAGCAGCGCATGACCGCTACGCCGTCACCATCTTCAACGCCGAGCCGCGCGTGAACTACGACCGTATCATGCTCTCGCCGGTGCTTTCGGGCGAGAAGGCATTCGAGGAAATCGTCATCCATGGCGACGGCTGGTACATCAAGCACGGCATTACCCTTTACAAGGGCCACCGGATCGTCGCCATCGACCGGGACGCGAAGACCGTCACCTCGGACCACGGCGTGACCGAGAGCTACGACAGGCTCGTCATCGCCACCGGCTCGGTGCCCTTCATCATCCCGGTGCCCGGCAAGGACATGCCCGGCGTGCTCAGCTACCGCGACCTCGACGACGTCAACGCCATGCTGCTTGCCGCGCAGTCGCGCGCCAAGGCGATCGTCATCGGCGGCGGCCTGCTCGGGCTCGAGGCCGCCGCCGGGCTGAAGGAACGAGGCATGGATGTCACCGTGCTCCATGTCATGCCGACGCTGATGGAGCGCCAGCTCGACCCGGCCGCCGGCTACCTGCTGCAGAAGGCCGTCGAGGCGCGCGGCATCAAGGTCATGACCAAGGCCAACACCAAGGCCATTGTCGGCAACGGCAAGGTCGAGGGCGTCGAGCTTATGGACGGCACGGTCATCCCGGCGACGCTGGTCGTGATGGCGGTCGGCATTCGCCCCAGCACCGCGCTGGCCAAGGAGGCCGGGCTCGAGGTCAATCGCGGCATCGTCGTCGACGACCGCATGCGCACCTCCGATCCGGCGATCATGGCGCTCGGCGAATGCGCCGAGGTCGGCGGCCATGTCTACGGGCTGGTCGCCCCGCTCTATGAGATGGCGCGGGTCGCGGCAGCCGGGCTCTCGGACGGCGAAGACAAGCGCTTCATCCACTCCGACACGCCGACCAAGCTCAAGGTCACCGGCATCGACCTCTATTCGCTCGGCGACTTCGCCGACGGCGAGGATCGCGAGGAAATCATCCTGCGCGATGCATCCGCCGGCATCTACAAGCGCGTCGTGCTGCAGGACAACCGCATCATCGGCACGGTGTTGTTCGGCGAGACGGCCGACGGCGCCTGGTTCAACGATCTCAAGAAGAAGGCGACCGACATCTCGGAGATGCGCGACACGCTGATCTTCGGCCAGGCGTTCCAGGGAGGCGTTTCCTCGGACCCTTTGGCGGCCGTTGCGGCACTGGCGGATGATGCGGAAATCTGCGGCTGCAACGGCGTCTGCAAGGGCAAGATCACCGGCGCGATCACGACCAAGGGGCTGACCGGCCTCGACGACGTACGCGCCCACACCAAGGCCTCGGCCTCGTGCGGATCGTGCACGGGTCTGGTCGAACAGCTCCTGAAACTCACGCTCGGCGAGGCCTACAATCCCGCGGCGGTGCAGCCGATGTGCGGCTGCACGAGCCTCGGCCACGACGATGTGCGCCGCCTGATCAAGGCGAAAGGCCTGAAGACGATACCCGCCGTCATGCAGGAGCTCGAATGGAAGACCTCCTGCGGCTGCGCCAAGTGCCGGCCGGCGCTCAACTACTATCTGATCTGCGACTGGCCGGACCAATATGCCGACGATTACCAGTCGCGCTTCATCAACGAGCGCGTGCATGCCAACATCCAGAAGGACGGCACCTATTCGGTCGTGCCGCGCATGTGGGGCGGTGTCACCAGCGCCAACGAGTTGCGCGCCATCGCCGACGTGGTCGACAAGTTCCGCATCCCGACCGTGAAGGTGACCGGCGGCCAGCGTATCGACATGCTGGGCATCCGCAAGGAAGACTTGCCGGCGGTATGGGCCGATCTCGGCAAGGCCGGCTTCGTCTCCGGCCATGCCTATGCCAAGGGCCTGCGCACGGTTAAGACCTGTGTCGGCTCCGACTGGTGCCGGTTCGGCACGCAGGATTCGACCGGGCTCGGCATCCGCATCGAGAAGTTCATGTGGGGATCCTGGACGCCGGCCAAGGTGAAGATGGCGGTGTCGGGATGCCCGCGCAATTGCGCGGAAGCGACCTGCAAGGATGTCGGCGTGGTCTGCGTCGACTCTGGCTACGAGATCCACTTCGCCGGCGCCGCCGGCCTCGACATCAAGGGCACCGAAGTGCTGGGCCTCGTGAAGACCGAGGACGAGGCGCTGGAGGTGATCGTGGCGCTCGTCCAGATGTATCGCGAGCAGGCCCGCTATCTGGAGCGCATCTACAAATGGGCCAAGCGCATCGGCACCGCCGAGATCAAACGGCAGATCCTCGACGACGCCGAGCGGCGCAGGGCGCTCTTCGACCGCTTCGTCTTTTCGCAGAAATTCGCGCAGGTCGATCCGTGGTCCGAACGCGTCTCCGGCAAGGACAAGCATGAGTTCCGGCCGATGGCATCGGTGGGTTTTGCGGAGGCGGCCGAGTGAGCCGACAGGAACGAGCCAACATGAACTGGATCGCCATCGGCTCCATCACCGACATTCCGCTGCGCGGCGCGCGTTGTGTTGCGACACCGCAGGGCAAGATCGCCGTCTTCCGCACCGCCGACGACCGGGTCTTCGCCATTGACGACCACTGCCCGCACAAGGGCGGCCCGCTCAGCCAGGGCATCGTTCACGGCGCGGCGGTGACCTGCCCGCTGCACAATTGGGTGATCTCGCTTGAGACCGGCAAGGCGCTCGGCGCCGACGAAGGCTCGGTGCGGACGATACCGGTCAAGATCGAGGCCGAACGGCTCTTCATTGCGCTCGAAGCGCTGGCCTCGAAAGCGGCCTGAGGCATGGAAGAAGCACGCGAGGTGAGGACCACCTGCCCCTATTGCGGGGTGGGCTGCGGCGTGCTGGCCGAGGTCGCCGCGGACGGCAAGACAACCGTCCGCGGCGATCCCGAGCACCCGGCCAATTTTGGCCGGCTCTGCTCGAAGGGTTCAGCCCTTGCCGAGACGCTCGGCCTCGAAGGCCGTCTGCTCCAGCCGGAAATCCAAGACAGGCAGACGAGTTGGGACGAAGCGCTCGACCTGGTGGCCGCGAAATTCTCGCAGACGATTGCCGAGCATGGGCCCGACTCGGTCGCCTTCTATGTCTCCGGCCAGTTGCTCACCGAGGATTATTACGTCGCCAACAAGCTGATGAAGGGCTTCATCGGCTCGGCCAACATCGACACCAATTCGCGGCTCTGCATGGCCTCGTCCGTCGCTGGCCACCGCCGCGCTTTCGGCGAGGACATCGTTCCCGGCGTCTACGAGGATTTCGAACGCGCCGACCTTGTTGTGCTCACCGGCTCCAACACCGCATGGTGCCATCCGGTGCTCTACCAGCGCATGCTTGCGGCGCGCAGCGAGCGCGGCACCAGGATCGTCGTCATCGATCCGCGCCGCACCGCCACCGCCGACGAGTGCGACCTGCACCTGGCGCTCGATCCGGGCACGGACGTGCTCTTGTTCAATGGGCTGCTCGCGCATCTCGTCCAGGCTGGAAAGATCGATGCCGATTTCATCCGCGATTCTACGTCCGGCTTCGACGCCGCGGCCGCGCTGGCCGGCGCCGATGTGTCGTCGATCGCGCGTGTCGCGAAAGGCTGCGGCCTGGCCGCAGCGGATGTCCAGGCCTTCTACGATCTCTTCGCCGAGATCGAGCGTACCGTCACCGTCTACAGCCAGGGCGTCAACCAGTCGGCGCATGGAACCGATAAGGTCAACGCCATCATCAATTGCCATCTCGCCACCGGCCGCATCGGCAAACCCGGCATGGGGCCGTTCTCGGTCACCGGGCAGCCGAACGCGATGGGCGGCCGCGAGGTAGGCGGTCTGGCCAACCAGCTTGCCGCGCATATGGACTTCGCCGATCCGTCCGCTATCGACCGGGTCTCCCGTTTTTGGAACGCGCCCAACAACGCGCGCCGTGCCGGCCTGAAGGCCGTTGACATGTTCCAGGCGGTCGCCGACGGCCGCATCAAGGCGCTGTGGGTCATGGGCACAAACCCGGCCGTCAGCATGCCCGACGCGTCGCGCGTGCGCACCGCCTTGTCCAAATGCGATTTCGTCGTGGTGTCGGATGTGACCCGCACGGACACCACGCGCTATGCCGACGTGCTGCTGCCGGCCGCCGGCTGGGGCGAGAAGGACGGCACGGTCACCAACTCGGAACGGCGCGTCTCGCGCCAGCGGCCGTTCGTGCCGCCGCCGGGCGAAGCGATGGCCGACTGGCGCATCATCTGCGAGGCCGCAGCACGCATGGGCTTTGGCGATGCGTTCGCCTACCAGACGCCTGCCGAGATCTTCCGCGAGCATGCCGCACTCTCCACTTTCGAGAACGATGGCCAGCGCCTGTTCGACCTAGGCGGCCTCGCCGATCTCAGCGACACGGACTACGTCGCCTTCGCGCCGCGCCACTGGCCTGCGCCGGATCGCGACGAGCGCCAGACAAGGCTGTTTGCCGACGGCCGTTTCCCGACACCCGACGGCCGCGCACGTTTCGTGCCGGTGCGGCAGGAGGCAACGGCCTTCACGGTAGATGCGGACTATCCGCTTGCTCTCAACACCGGCCGGCTGCGCGACCAGTGGCACACCATGACGCGCACCGGTAACGTGCCGCGCCTGATGGCGAACGCGCCGGAGCCCGCAGTCGATCTCAATCCGGCGGACGCGGCTGCACATCAGCTGAAGGATGGCGACCTCGCCCATCTGTCGACACGTTTCGGTTTCGTCCGCGCCAGAGTGCGCCTGTCGGAAGCGCAGCGGCGCGGCCAGGCCTTCATGCCGATGCATTGGAGCGGCCAGTTCGCGGCCAGGGCCGCGGCCGGCCTTCTGTCCTCGCCGGTCACCGATCCGCATTCCGGCCAGCCGGAGCTCAAGCATGTTCCGGCGAGGATCGTGCGCGAGAACACCGGATGGGCGGGCGTGCTCATCACGCAGCGCGATCTGAGGCCGACCGGTTTCGTCCACTGGAGCCGCTACGCGGTCGAGGGCGGCTGGGTCTACAAGCTCACCGGAACCGAGCCGCCGGACCAGGGCATTCTTCTGGCGCGCAAGCTGCTCGGCGTGCGTCAGCAGGATCAGCTTCTGGAGTACATGGATCGCCACGGCCTCGCCTATCGCGCCGCCGCCGTCGACGAAAGCGGCGCCATGGCCGAGGCCCTGCTGGTCGCCGCTCCGGACCAGTTGCCGATGCTGGATTGGCTGGTGTCGTTGCTGGCTACGCGCCAGCCGCTATCGACCGCCGATCGTCACGCGCTCCTGTCCGGCCGCTCGCCTGTGCCCATGCCCGCCATCGGCCGGATCGTGTGCTCGTGCTTTCATGTCGGCGTCAACCAGCTCGCATCGGCAGTTGCTTCCGGATGCGACAGTCTGGAGGCGATCGGCTCGACGCTGCGCGCCGGCACCAACTGCGGCTCGTGCCGTTCCGAGATCAGGGCAATCATCGAAGCCCGGCAGGTTCAGGAGGCCGAGTGAGCCGCCGCGGGTTCGACGCCGCCCAGATGGGCGACGGCAAGCTTGTGCAAGCTTCCCCACCCGCAAGTCAGTTCGGAACTACCGACCTGACCTTGCTGGGCGGCAGGCCGAACGTCTCGCGAAAGGCCCTGGAGAAATGCGAGGCGTTCTCGAAGCCGACCTCGATGGCTATCTCGACCATCGGAACGCTGGTCTCGAGCAGCAGCTGCTTCGCCCGCTCGAGACGCACTCTCTTGTACACGAGCGCCGGAGAGCTCTTCGTCTTCTCCATGAACAGACGCTCCAGTTGCCTTCGCGACAGCCCGACCGATGCCGCCAGTTCGGGAATCGAGATGGTGTTCTCGATATGGCTCTCCATCATGATGAGCGCCGCCTGGAGCCGCGGGTCGTCGCATTCGATGGCAAGTGGCCTGCGCGGCTGGATGTGCAAAGCCGAGCGTGCCTTGTCGATCTGCAGCACTTCGAGCGCGTTTCGCTCCGCACGTTCGCTGATGTGGCGCCTGACGATCGAGGCAGCCATGTCCGCCGCGCTGCTGCCGCCGGCGCATGATCCCCGCGTCCGATCGAGATTGAAGATTCGGTCGGCCCTGACTTCGTGGCCCGGGAAACGCTGACGGAACGCCTGATAGTGCAGCCAGCTGACGCAGGTCCGGTGGTGCTTCATCAGGCCGGCATCCGCCAGGATGAAAGTGCCCGTGCAAACCCCGATCAGCGGAACCTTGGCTGCCGCGGCTCGCTTGAGGTAGCGGACGGTTTCGTCGTCGACCGGGAACTCATTGTTCAACAGGCCGCCGACCACGACGATGTAGTCGAACAGCCCGGGATCCACGAAATCCGATGTCGGGGCGACCTGCACGCCGCAGCTGGCGGTGATCAGATGCCTGGTGCTCGCCAGAACCTGCCAGTCGGCAAAGACCCTGCCGGACCTGTCTGCCTCGTCGCTGGCCAGGCGCAGCGTGTCGACGAACAATGCAAACGCCGAAAGCGTGAAGGAGCGGGAAAGAATGAAGCCGATCTTCAGCCGGCTGGTCTCCGCGACAGCTTTTTTCATGCCTGCCTCACGCTCTGTTGCCGGACAATGCGCGCTCGGAAGCGTTGCTTCCCAACCAGCACCGACCTCGTCGTCAACGCGCTTTTCGCGCATGGCAGGATGCCAGCCGCCGTCGCCCCGGGATAGTCCATGAACGACTTGGCCGTCTCGGATGGAGACGCTCCGTAGAGGCCGAACCGTCGCGCCGGCCGGAAGTCAGCGCCGGCTGGCGCAAGCGTGGCGGTCCTGGCGGCGCGGTGATGGACCGGTTCAGCCCTGTGGCCGGACCTGCGGCAGCGCGGCGTCGAGCGACCGCTCGAACGCGTCGACCACAGCGTCGACCTGGGCCTCGGTGATGATCAGCGGCGGACAGAAGGCGATGGCGTCGCCCATGTTGCGCGAGATGACGCCGTTCTGCTGCAACAAGCCGTTGACCAGCGCACCGACAGCGGCGGGCTTGCCCCATGGTGCCTTGGAAGCCTTGTCGGCGACCAGCTCGACGGCGGCGATCAGGCCGACGCCGCGCACCTCGCCCACCAGCGGATGGGAATCCAGCTTGCGCAGCCGCGCCTGCAGATGCGCGCCGACCTTGCGCGCATTGCCGACGAGGTCGCGCTCCTCGATCAGCTTGATGTTCTCCAGCGCGACAGCCGCGGCGACCGGATGGCCGCCGCCGGTGAAGCCGTGGCCGAAGGTGCCGATGCGGTCGCTCTCGTCGGCGATCGGCTCGAAGACCTTGTCGTTGATGATGAGCGCCGAGATCGGCAGGTAGGACGACGAGATCTGCTTGGACAGCACCATGATGTCGGGGTTGATGGCGAAGGTCTGCGAGCCGAACATCTCGCCGGTCCGGCCGAAGCCGCAGATCACCTCGTCGGCCACCAAAAGTATGTCGTATTTCGACAGCACCGCCTGGATTTTTTGCCAATAGCCGGCCGGCGGAACGACGACGCCGCCGGCGCCCATGATCGGCTCGCCGATAAAGGCGGCAATGGTTTCAGGCCCCTCGGCGAGGATCAGTTTTTCCAGGTCGTCGGCGAGCCGGCTAGAGAACTGCTCCTCGCTTTCGCCGGGCTCGGCGTCGCGCCAATAGTGCGGCGTCGAGGTGTGCAGGATATTGGCGATCGGCAGGTCGAAGGAGAGATGATTGTTCGGCAGGCCGGTCAGGCTCGCCGCGGCAATGGTGACGCCATGGTAGCCGCGCTTGCGGCTGATGATCTTCTTGCGGCCCGGCTGGCCGAGCGCATTCGACCAGTACCAGATCATCTTGATCGCCGTGTCGTTGGCTTCGGAACCGGAATTGGTGAAATAGGCCTTGCTCATCGGCACCGGCGCCATCTGCACCAGCTTTTCGGCGAGGTCGATCAGCGGCGAATGCGCCTTCGAGCCGAAATCGTGATAGAAGGGCAGCTTCGACATCTGTCTTGTGGCCGCCTCGACCAACCGCTTTTCCGAGAAGCCGACGGCGACGCTCCACAGGCCAGCCATTGCCTCGATGTAGCGGTTGCCGGCAATGTCCTCGACATAGACGCCGTCGCCCTTCTCGATGACCAGCGGGCCCGTCTCCTGATGCTTGCGGGCATTGGTATAGGCATGCAGATGGTAGCGGATATCGCGGGCTTCAGGGGAATTCGGTCTGGCGTCCATGATGGCTCCTGTCTGCGGCCGTCTAGGCGGAAATAGGATCCGTTTTCCTGTTGAGAACATCCGGAAAATCCGCCTCGCGTCTGCTGCTTGATGCATCACGGCGGGATGCGGCTGCAAGAGCCGCTGTGTCACAATCGATAGCGCCATGAGATTTCCAAGGCGGACGGAGACGGTGTAAGTCTTCGCGGACTGTGGAGCACGGCATGCGCAACCGAAGAGACGCAAAATGGAACAGGTCGACTGCATAGTCGCCGGGGCCGGCGTCATTGGCCTTGCGGTCGCGCGGAGCCTGGCGGCGCGAGGCCTCGATACGCTGATCCTCGAAGCGGCGGACGCCATCGGCACCGAGACGAGCTCGCGCAATTCGGAAGTCATCCACGCCGGCATCTATTACCTTGAAGGCTCGCTGAAGGCACGGCTCTGCGTGGCCGGACGCGATATGCTCTATCGCTATGCGACGGAGCGCTCGATCCCGCACCGGCGCTCGGGCAAGCTGATCGTTGCGACCGACGAGGCGCAGGGGCCGGTGCTGGCCACGATCCACGCCAATGCGATCGCCTGCGGCGTCGGCGACCTGCGTTTCCTTTCCGCCGCCGAAGCGCAGGCACTGGAGCCGGCGCTTCATTGCACGAAGGCGCTGCTCTCGCCTTCAACCGGCATCATCGACAGCCACGCGCTGATGCTCGCCCTGCTCGGCGACGCCGAGGACAGCGGCGCAATGCTGTCGCTCAACACGCGCATCGTTTCGGGCCGCATCGAAGCCCACCGCATCGTGCTCCAGACGGTGAACACAGCGAGCGGCGAAAATTTCGAGATCGCCACGTCGCGTCTCGTCAACGCGGCCGGCCTCGGCGCCGTTGCGCTGGCCGGCTCGCTCGAAGGCCTCGACCGGCAACTGTTGCCCACGCTTCGCTACGCCAAAGGCAATTACTTCTCGGTGGCTGGCCGCGCCCCGTTCTCGCGGCTTGTCTATCCGGTGCCCGAACCCGGCGGGCTTGGTGTCCATCTGACCCTCGATCTCGGCGGTGCCGCTCGCTTAGGCCCTGACGTCGAATGGACCGATGTCCTCGACTACCGCGTCGATCCGGCGCGCGGCGAGCGCTTCTACGCTGCCATCCGCAAATACTGGCCGGAGCTGGCCGATGGCAGCCTGCAGCCGGCCTACAGCGGCATCCGGCCGAAACTTTCCGGTCCGGGCGAAGCCAGCAGCGATTTCGTCATTCAGGATGCCGCGGCCTACGGTATCCAGGGCCTGGTCAATCTGTTCGGCATCGAGAGCCCCGGCCTGACGTCCAGCCTGGCTGTCGCCGAACACGTGGCGCGCATCCTTGCGCCTGAAGCGCATCGCGATCTTTCCGATTCACTCCATGCGCTCTAAATCTCTGATTTTGCGCATGCCGAACCGGTTCCCTTTCGCCCAAAAGTGCTCAGCGGTGTATGGCGCGCCGGCAAGATGGTGCGGCCGAAGCGTCAGGGCCATTCTGACGAGCGCAAGCTTTCTGGCCCTCGCTTGCCGCGTGCGGTCTTCCGCGGAGCAGCCTGCGTCAGCTCGAAATGTAGGACCGATCAAATCCGGCTGTTTTGATAAGCCCAGCATGGTCGTGCAGCTCGACGACGCCATTGCGGAAAGAGGCCAGGGAGGTCTCTCGCAACGTTTTCAGCACGCGACTCACATGCACAGCCGAGAGCCCCAATGCGTCCCCCAGTTCAGCCTGGGTCAGGGGGCATTCAAAGCGATCCGGATAACTCGTTGCCGATCGCTGCGAGCGGCAGGCCAGTTCGAGAAGCAAATGCGCCGTGCGCTCAACGGCCCCCCTTCTGCTGACGCTAGCGAGATGTTCCGCAACCCTTGAATATCGAAGCGTCTGAGCCCGCAGGATGGCTTCGCAGACGGACTGCGGATAGCGCAAAAAACATGTATGGACAGGACCGGCCAACTCAATCGCGGTAACGTCCGACAGGGCCGTTACCGTCTCGCCCGCGTCTCCGGCGAACTCGACCAGGGCAATTTCGTGAGGAAGCGCAAAATCGACGATGAGACGCGAGCCATTCGGCAATGTCTTGGCGAATGCAGCCCAGCCGACGATCACAATCAGGATGAAGGGTTTGGCCTGATATTCGCCTGCGATGGTCGTGTTGGCCGGATAGGTGCGGCGCACGGCTCCCGGCAGTACAGAAATCCCCCTTTCCCAACTTGCGTCAGCAAGCGTAGGTCCCCTTGCCAATCCAAGAGCCTGCTTTGATAAGCTCATCTCTCCTGAATAACCCCCAGACCGCGTTCGCCCCCCGGGTCAACCTGAAGCTGCAAACTATCGACTAGGCAAAAAGTTCCATCTATCTGTTCATCTGAACAGTGCCGCAGTCTACCACCTTTGGACTAGGCTGTACCACCCTTGACGGACTGGAACGCACCCCAGGCCCCAGAGATTGCCTTCAGGGCCACGATGGCTCCAGAACATATCGTCGTGCGACGCCGACGCGGGCAACACGTCGTGCGCACCGGCATGCCATCGATGCGCAAGCACTGGCTGTATCGATCTTGCACGTGCGGCGCCATCTCGTCGAAGCAACCACGGTGCGCATGCGACGGTGCGGGCGCAATGAAAAGTCGAACCGGGCTGTTCGTCTTCCAGGCCGGCGATGCAGGTCCTTGCAACTCACCTATCGACTCGTCTCGGACACGTTGCCCGAGGACCTGCCGCCAGCAAGCCGAAGGTCCTTGTCTTCGAACTCGTCGTTAGGGCTTCGACCCGACGACAAAGAAAAATTGGACCCTGCCGGTCTCATTGATGCCGGAGGTGCTGATTCCGGTCGTGGAGCGAGCGGTTGCAGCTCTTGCCAAGGCGGTCCGGGAATATATCGGGTCTCTTTTCCTGCGTTGTCCGTCGCAGCGGCCGAAACGGTTTGCTCGATTGCTCCGGCTGCCGGCTTCCGGCGCGAACGCTTGGCGCTGTAAGTCTGCCGCCTTTCCTCGGCGACTTCCAGGCCTTCTATTGCCGACAGGACTAGTGCGAGGCGGTCCTCGATTTGCTTCAAACGCCTCCAGGTGGAAAGCAGCGCAAATGAAACCAGCACACAGTATGCAAGAATGGCGGTCACCGATCCCGCCCAATTCTCGATACCGAACAGTATCAGCGCGACAGCCCCGATGAGGATCGCAATGGTACCGTAGCCCAGCAGCCGGCCCTTAAGAAGAAGCATCAGTGGCAGGGTTGCCGCCAGCATAAGAATGACTCCGGGACTGAGCGCCCAACCTATAAACGGCGGAACGATTTCGCTGTAAGTGTCCATGTCCACCTCGGAATCGCCGAGGCCAGTCGCTCTCTCACCGTCAGGAGCACCCCTGATGATCGTAGCGTTATGGTAGACCTCCCTGCAGCGCGAGAGGAAGGTGTCCCGGCGACGCCCTAAAGCTCTGAAAGGCATACCGGGTAGACCAGATCGACCTTTAGCCGAATTACTACTCAATAATGGTAATGGCGGCGATGTCCGCGAAGCTGATATGTTTCTGGACTTAACCGGTGACGCGATCGGTCAGTGGGCGCAAAGAGCGATTTGGACATGCCGGCGGGGGCACTAAAGCCTTACGTTTCATGCGTTTAAGCGCGCTTGACAGCTAACTGCCCGAACCCTTTTCGAAGTCAAGGCCGCTCAGCCGATGCTGAGGGGGTGGGCGTTGCGTTGCCATCGTAAGGACTGGGAAATGGCAAGTCCAACCGACAATCCGATGATGATTCGGGAATTCCTGCCGCTCGATGTCAGGGAGGTCTTCGATTTCTTTCTCCGCCGATGGAAGCTGGTAAGCGGAATTGCTGTCATCACCTTCTGCCTATTTATCGCCGCTGCCTATGTTATCCCGCCGTCTTACACAGGCGTCTCACAAATATTGCTCGATGCCCCGATCGACTACATGACTCCGCAAGATTATTCCAATTCCGACTTTGCCGACAATCCAACATTTATTGAAAGTCAGATTGCTGTCTTGAGGTCTGCCTCGCTCCTTCTGCAGGTCGTCGACAGCGAGAAGCTGACGCAGGATCCCAAGATCGGGCCGGCGGCACTGATATGGCTCCAGAGCGCTTTGGGGGTCTCGCGCGTCGGGCTTGGAAATGTCATCGAGATCGATGTCAGCGTATACGATCCCCAAAAGGCAGCATCGCTCGCGAATGCGATTGCCCAGGCCTACGTCGCCGATCGACTAAAGTCTCGTTACGAAGGGGTCCAAAAGGCCTCTACATGGCTTAGCGACAGAGCCGCGTATCTGCGAGCGGAACTCAGCCGTTCCGAACAGGCTGTCCAGAAGTTTCGGATCGATCACAACCTACTGGCGACGCCGGCAGGCAGCCTGACTGACCAGCAACTGTCCGAATTGAACGTCGCCTTGATCAATGCTCGCGCCGAACTGTCGGCGAAACGGGCACAGTATCAACAGGTTGAAAAGTTGCAGGCTGCTGGAGGCGACATCCAGTCGATACCGGACGTGTTGCAGTCCGTCGTGATCAATGCACTTCGCGCTCAGCTCTCTGGAGTGACCCGGCGGGAAGCCGACCTTCAATTGAAATATGGCGAACGTCACCCCGATGTCCTGTCGGCTCAGGCCGAACGTCGCGACATCGAGGGACAGATCGCCGCCGAAGTCCAGCGCCTCATCGGCAATCTGAAGAATGAGGTCGACTCCGCCGAAGCCCGGGAAGCTTCTCTCACTCGCGCCTTGGACTCGGTGTCCAACCGATCCGAAGTCGAAGGTCAGGTTGGCGTCCAGCTGCGCGATCTGGAGAGGATCGCCGCCGCGAACAAGGAACTCTTTGAGACGTTCCTCTCACGCGCCAAGCTTACCGAGGAGAAATCCACTCTCCTCAACAGCGGCGTCCGCGTGATCACCGATGCCAGTATCCCGGGTTCGCCAAGCTTCCCGAACAGGCCTCTTTTTGCGGCTTTGGGTCTGGTCTTCGGCATCTTCTTCGGGGGCGCCGGAGCCGTTCTGCGTGAGCTTTTTGCTGCCGGCTTCATGGCAAAGAAGCAGATCGAGGACGAACTGGCCGTTCCGGTTCTTGCGTCGATGCCAAGGATGTCGGGCTGGTCGAAGGACGTTCGGGCCCAGCCTGTGGCCTATCTCGAGCGCAAACCGCTATCCAGGTACAGCGAAGCGGTGCGGCGGCTTCGCCTCGGTATCCAGACAACGTCGGAACTGGACCCTTCGCCGCGCCTGATGCTCGTGACGTCGGCGATGCCCGGCGAAGGCAAGACAACCCTGGTATTGAGCCTGGCCTGCTCGGCCGCTGCCGACGGCGAACGGGTTCTGGTCATCGACGCGGACCTGCGCCTTTCGGCCACCACGGCCTTCTTCGGCATGGCTGACAAGGTCGGATTGGTCGATCTTCTGACGTTGCCGGTGAAGGCCGCAAACGCAATCCACCTGGACGAACGCTCGGGGATCTCGCTGTTGCCGGCAGGAGCAAGGACCCGCAACCCGCCTGCCCTTCTTGCTTCGGCCAGAATGCGCTCGCTGCTCGATGAGGTTCGGGGGAAATTCGACACGGTGATCATTGACGCACCGCCTGTCGGACCCGCGGCCGATGCCTCGATCCTGGCGAGGCACGTCGACAAGGTCGTCTTCGTAGTGAGGTGGCGGGAAACCTCGCGTGAGGCCGTTGCCGAAGGAATTCGACACCTTGGCGATCGGTCCAAGCTTGCCGGCATTGCCCTGACGATGGTGGACGAACCAAAACTGCCGAGATACGGCCGTTACACGTCGCTCGAAAGCAGCGTCTCGGACAGTTACTATCTCAATTAGAGGAGCAGGCAGTATTTCGCCATGTTGCGCCCTGACCTATACGACAATCGCTTTCCGGAGACGGTGGGAAAAAGTCACGACGGCGAAGCTGCGCGCTGGTGCGTGGTCCAGACGCACCAGCATTCCGAGAGCCTGGCCGAGCGGCACCTGCTGTCACAGAACTTCCGCACCTATCTGCCCAAACGCAGGCGAACCGTCCGCCACGCCCGCAGCGTCAGGACCGTCTCAAGCGCGTATTTCGACTGCTATCTGTTCGTCTCACTGGCTGTGCATCAGCAGAGCTGGTACCCGATCAACTCGACGGTCGGCGTCCGAAGGCTGGTCATGAGCAAGGGAATGCCGATACCGGCGCCTTACGGCGTGGTTGAGTCATTGATATCGGTAACCGACGACGACGGGATTTTGCACCCGGACATCCTGTTGAGGCCGGGCCAGAGGATCAGGATCATAGATGGCCCGTTTTCGGACCAGCTTGGAATTCTTGATCATGTCGGAAGCGCTGGCGCGGTCAGAATTCTTCTCGACATTATGAACCGATCGATTCCTATCACTATTGATAGGGACAAATTGTCCATAGTTTCTTGAAATTACTTGGTGGGTTTCACTGACCTTTTTATTCCGGAAGATGCCGAAACCATTCGGCTGGGAGCGATGAGTTGGCAACCAATTCACCCGCGGTGCGGCAGCCTGCGAAGGCGCCGTCAGAACCTGCGGCCCGGCATTGAGACGATTGAGCTTGCAATATCTCAGAGACATCGGCCCACCGAGGGGTTGGACTGATCTCACGCCAATTCCATGACGTTTGCGGCGGCGACGAACGAATGACGCTCGCCGGCGATCAATCACGGGAAATCCCTTGCAAACTCCACACAAGTCCACATCGGCAGCCTCCCGTCCGGCCGGGCCCGGAGACCTTCCGGATCGTCTGCAGCCGCAACAGTATCGCCGCTGGGCGCCAGAGGCCAAGGCAGGGATCCTGGCGGAAACGTCGGCGCCGGGAGCGAATGGTTCAGCCTCGGCCAAGACGCTTGGCGCGGGCGCGTTGGACAGCCAATCGGATGCGGCAGCGTATCAAACCGACGGACACGCTCCATTCAGGCCGATCGAAACGGCACTGCCGATTGCCGGCGAACTGTTTCGGGCATTCAATGAAGCCGGCCTGAAGTACGGGATAATTCAGGATCTCGCGTCCCTGCATGACGGATTTGCCGGCTGGGACGATCTCGATGTCCTTTTGGACAAGCATGACTACCCGGCCTTCTGCTCGATCGTGTGCCGATTGCACGGTCGGCGCAGCGTGAGCCTCTCCTGCTACGACAATGTCTGCGCCGGCAGAGAGGACTGGTTCGTGCCTGATTTCTCGCGTGGCCGGTATCTCCATCTCGACATGCACATCGGAGCCCGGGTCGGCCGGGAGTTTCGCAAGCGCTATCCGGCCTTCGACTACGCGGCGATCACGCGCTGGGAGTCGATTTGTATCGACGGCTTGTCGGTTCCGGTGGTCTCCCCCGAAGACGAGCTTCGAATAGCGATTGCCCGTTTCGCGTTCCGGGCCTGGGCCCTGCCGTGGAAGCAATGGATCGCCGTCGACGATGGTTGGAAGCAACATTTTACACGACTGCCGTTGCCGTGCGACGAGCAAGGTTTGCAAGTCGTGGGGTGCACATTTGGCGGCACAGAAACGGTGCGCTGCAGGTTCCGGCAGAGCGCCGAGGGTTTGGCCGCCCACCGCGGCGACTTGGCCACGCTCCGGCGTTCGATCCGCGAAATGTGCGGTTACACGGGACGCTTCGCAATCGCCGATGCTGCGGTCCATCTGGCACGCAAGGCCTGCTATCTCTCCCTGAGGCTCCTTCAGCGCTGGATGCCGGGGCGCCTGCCACCAAAGCGACGGCCCGCCGCTGGTGGATTCGTTGTCGCCCTGATAGGTCCCGATGGCATGGGCAAGAGCACTCAGGCTGGCCGGCTGAGGCAGACATTCGGCTGGAAGTTCGGGTGCGCGCAAGCCTATGTGGGAACCGGCGACGGCAATGGATGGTGGCTTCGCAAGGCGCTGCAGAGCGTGGTCTTTCCCTATAGGCGCCGCCTGAAGTCCCTGGCCGAGAACGATGGAAAAGATGCCTCCGGCCGAGCTTGGTCGAAGGGAGGAGTTGTCGCTGCCGCGTTGGCGCTATGGGCAGTCCTGATCGCGTTTGAGCGATACATAGTCGTGAACCGTGCACATCGATGGGCGACGCGCGGCCTGATTGTCATTTGCGACAGGTGGCCGCAGGCGCTCTGCAGGGGATATCTGGACGGACCGACCATCCCCGCTCGCCTGTTCTCGGTCCCAGGCTTGTCCGCCCTCGCCCGGCTTGAGCAGCGACTCTATCGGAAGATGGCGGAACGCCGCCCACACCTCGTTTTGCACCTCGTTTCAGATTTTGCCGTCTCCGAACAGCGAAAGCCCGGGGACCTCAGGAAAGAAGCGTTCGATGCGCGGCTGTCGCTGATGGCGGAACTGCGGGCGCAGGACAAGGAAATCCGAACCGTTGACGCAAGCGCCGGCATAGACGCGGTCGGCCGCGAACTGTTCAGGCATATCTGGCTGTCTCTCTGAGAGGCAAAACAGGCGGTCGATCCGCCTCGCATCATCCCGAGCTTTCAGTTTTCCCGCGATCCCGGCCCGCGCCCGAAAAGCCCCGGAAGGAGTTCGGACGCTCCCGCTCGATGCGCTCGATCTCCCGAATGCGCCGCCCCCGGATTTCATGTCCCTGAGGTACAAGCAAATGAAGATCGTCCATGTGCTTACCAGACTGCTTCGGGCCGGCTCCGAGGAGAATACGTTGGCCTGCTGTCTCGCTCAGGCGCGGCATGGCCACGAAGTGCTCCTGGTTCATGGCGCCGAATACGACCCGAAGCTACGGGCATCCCTTACCGGAGCCCTTCGAGTGGTGACCCTGGAAAAACTCATCAACCCGATTTCGCCGTCCCGCGACATTTCTGCCTTCGGGCGACTCACCCGCCTTATGCGTGATTGGCGGCCCGACATCGTGCACACGCATCAAAGCAAAGCCGGCATCGTCGGCCGCCTGGCTGCCAGGGAAGCCGATGTCCCTGGCATCGTACATGGCGTGCACATCCTGCCTTTCGTGCATGTGGGCAGCGGGCAGAGGCTGATGTTCCTCGCCGCCGAACGCCTGGCCGCGAGGTTCACGCGCGCTTTCATCGATGTCAGCCAGGCTATGCGCGACATCTGCATCGCCAATCATTTGGGCAGCCCCGACCAGCACCATGTCGTCCACTCCGGCTTCGATCTGGCACGCTTCGCGAGCGCGCGGTGGCCGCAAGAGCCGCATCTGCTGCTGGGGACGGCCGCCGGGGAGCCAAAGCCGCCGGTGGTCCTGATGCTGGCCGCGCTGGAGCCGAGAAAACGCCACGTCGAGTTCATTGAAGCATTCGGGCAGGTCGTCGACCGAATTCCGGACGTGCGACTGCTGCTTGCCGGCGACGGACCGGCGCGATCGGACGTTGAATCGGCGATTGAACGATCCCGGTACGCGAACAACGTTCGCATGATCGGCTACCACAGCGAGCCCGAACGACTGATCAGCCTGGCGGACGTGTGCGTGCTGACGTCGATGCGAGAAGGATTGCCTCGCGTCATGATGCAGTATCTGGCGGGTGGTCGAGCCAGCGTGGTCTCGCACTTGCCCGGCGTGGAAGAGGTTGTCCAGCATGGCGTGAACGGAATTGTGACGCCGGCCGAGGATGTGGGCGCCGCCGCGGCAGCCGTCGCCGATCTCCTCGAGAACCAGCACCATCGCGCTCGGCTGGCCGATGGCGCGAAACGCACAGACCTGTCGTCCTGGGGCCTGGAGTCCATGTGCGAGAGTGTCGAGCAGATTTATCAATCCGTGCTGGAGTCCGCCGTTTCGCCTGAAAGGCCGGACAAGGCGCGAATTCGCGACCGCCTCGCCGGGCAAACCTTCGGGCTGCACGGTTTTTGACCGTCGTCCCGCTCCTTCGACGATGCGCGGAATTCCAAGGCTTACCTCTCAAACTGAACAGATATCCGCCTGTCACGCGCCGGCCGACGAATGTCGATCGGTCCCGACGGCGGCAGGCTGGACAACCGGAGTACCGACGATGCGTATGCGTGCAGACCAGCAATTTCCTTCCAGGCCCTTGCCAATGAAGGACTGGTGCCGACGGCTGTTTTCCAAACGCGAACCCGCGGTCGGCCGCATCCTCGCGACAATCGGCACTCTCGCCGTTGTCTTTGTCCTGCTTGCTGCGGGCGCCTCCCGTGCGGATGGATATACCTTCGACACCGGTGACATCCTGCGCGTGTCGGTGATCGGCGAGGAATCCTATCCGCTGGAGGTCGTGGTCGATGATCGGGGCTCGATATCGCTTCCAATGTTGGGCGATATTCAAGCGCGCGGCCTCACGACCGTTGCCCTCTCACAGGCCATTCAACACGCATTTCAGCAGCAGAAGCTCATCCTCAAGCCATTCGTGAAGGTTGAGATCGGCCAGTACCGGCCGTTCTTTATCTCCGGAACGGTGGCTCACCCTGGATCCTACCCATTTCAACCGGGAATAACGGTTCGCCACGCGCTTGCCATAGCAGGCGGGTTTCGCGCCACTGCCGTGGGAAACACGGAGCCGGCCCTGGAAATAGCCGATCTGCGAAGCATACGCGCGAATCTGGCGATCGAAGAATATCGCCTGAAGGTTCGGCTCGCCCGGCTCCAAGCGGAAAGCCAAAATAAATCCTTCGTTGCGCCGCCGGATCCGCCGGTCGAGTTCGGCGGAAAGTTGATTGCCGACATCATCGCGTCCGAACAAGCCCAGTTGGACGCGCGGCTGGCCGCGTACCGGGACGACATTTCCTACCTCGAGGCTTCGCTTGATCGGGCGAAGAAGGAAGCAACCATGGTTGCCGCCAGCCGTGAAGAACGGGAAAAGACCGCGAACATTCAATTGGAAGAACTGCAGTCTGCCCGGTCTCTGCGTGAAAAGGGTTTGGTGACGAACTCGAATGTCATGACGGCGGAAAGGGCGCATACCAGCTATCGAGCCGAACTGGCTCAGACGGAACTGCAGCAGCAACAGGCGCAGCAGGCGATGCTGAACGCGGAAAGCGAGCTGCGAAAGAAGCACCAAAGTCATGAAATGGACTTGATCGCCCAGACCCAGGACACGCAGGTCGAGCTTGGAAAAACTCAAAGTCAAATAAGATACGTTGCCGACAAGCTTCTTTTCATCTTCACCTATGGCGAGCAGAGAACCTTCGATGACCTGCAGGGCTCGGTGAAGATTTCGATTTTCAGACGCGACCAGAAGGCAGCCCACGACATCGTCGCTGATGAAAATACGGAAGTGAGAGCCGGCGACGTGATCGAGGTTTCCGTTGTGGCCAACAAGGGCTTCTACGCTCCGGATTCGGGAGCGTCCACCAATGCGCAAAATCCCGCCATCCAGTCCGGCGCCGTCGGCCAATAGCACGACGCCGATCTTCGGAACTTCGATCGTGATCCTTGGCGCAGCATTGACGGCCTTTGGAACCCGTCCTCACCGGGCGCATTCCCATATCGAAAAGAAGCGGATGCGGCCGGACCTCGTCCGCGCGCCGGCGCGCCGCAAAACGTCGCGCCGGACACCGCGCCGCCGTCTCATCGTCCGATCGCGCATTCCAGCTGCGATCCTGCTCCTCCTCGCCGCTGCCCTTGCGGGAGCGGCGTTCCTGCCGCGCCTTGATCCGGCCGGGGTCTCGCAGACGCAACCCTGGACGGTCCTCGAGGCCGGCTGGCGCTATTTTTCCGGTCCGCTGGCCTGGCTGGCCGGTCCGGGTGCTCTCCCTGTTTTCGCGGCGGGCGCGGCCCTGGGCTTGCTCATGGCAGCCCTCCGCGGCGCAAGGCGGAGACGAAGAGGCGACTTGCGAGCTGCGTTCGCGAACGCCGGCGCCCGTTCCTCGGCCCCGGAGCCGGAGCCGGCGCCCGGCTCGGAACTGGCCTGCGCGTTGCGCTCCTGCAAGGCGGCGTTCGCGGGCGTCGCGGTTTTCAGCGGCGTCAGCAACATCCTCATGCTGACCGGCGCGATGTTCATGCTGCAGGTCTACGACCGCGTGCTGCCGAGCCGCAGTGTCCCGACCCTGGTAGCCATGGCGATATTGGCCGGCGTTTTGTTTGTCGGGCAGGCCGTCATCGACCTCGTGCGTGGCCGCATCATGATCCGTATCGGCGCGGAACTGGACGAAGCCGTCGGGGGACGCGTATTCACCGCCGTTTCGAGGCTGCCCTTGTACATCGGCCAGCAGGGCGATGGATTGCAGCCGCAACGCGATCTCGACAGCATCCGTACTTTTCTGTCGAGTGCCGGGCCCGGCACGCTATTCGATCTTCCGTGGCTGCCCTTCTATCTGGCGATCATCTGGAGCCTTCATCCAACCCTCGGGACGACTGCCGCCTGTGGCGCGTTCGTGCTGGTGACGCTGACGGTCGCGACCGAGATCCTTTCGCGCAGACCGATGGGCGCCGCGTCACTAAGCGGCGTGAGGCGCAACAGCTTGGCCGAGGCCAGCCGCCGCAACGCGGAGGTGCTTGCGGCGATGGGCATGGGCAAACGCCTGCACGACCACTGGCGCGAAGCGAGCCGCGAACATCTTACGCAGCAGCAGCGTGTCAGCGATATCGTTGGCGGCTTCGGCAGCTTCGCCCGCGCCTTGCGGCTGATGCTGCAGTCGGCAATGCTGGGCGTGGGCGCCTGGCTTGTGATCCAGGGCGAAGCCACCTCGGGGATCATCATCGCCGGCTCCATACTTGCAGGCCGTGCGCTGGCGCCCGTCGATCTTGCCATCGCCCATTGGCGCAACTTCGTCGCCGCGCGCCAGAGCTGGAGCAGGCTGGCGAAATTGCTCGCCCGATTGCCGCAAGACGCTCTGCCGATGGCGCTTCCGGTGCCCGGCTCGACTCTGACGGTGGAGCGCATCGCGATCGGTGCGCCGGGCTCGCAACGCATCATCGTGCAAGGTATGGAATTCAGCCTGGACGCCGGCTCGGTGCTCGGCATCATAGGACCAAGCGGTTCCGGCAAATCGAGTCTCGTTCGCGGGCTGGTCGGCGCCTGGCGACCGCTGGCAGGCCGCATCAAGCTGGACGGCGCCGCGCTGGATCAGTGGTCGTCGGAGCGCCTTGGCCGCTACATCGGCTACCTTCCGCAGGACGTCGAACTGTTTGCGGGAACGGTTGCCGCCAATATTGCCCGCTTCGATCCTGGGGCGGATCCGCAGGCCATTGTCGCCGCCGCCCGCGCCGCGGGCGTCCATCAGCTCATCATCGGTCTTCCCAACGGCTACGAGACGCAGATCGGAGAGGGCGGAACCGCGCTCTCGGCCGGCCAGCGCCAGCGCGTTGCCCTCGCACGCGCGCTCTATGGCGATCCGTTCCTGGTGGTCCTGGACGAACCCAACTCGAATCTCGACAGCGAAGGTGAGATCGCGCTTGCCGGGGCCATCCTTGCAACCAAGGCGCGCGGCGGCATCGTAGCGATCGTGGCGCATCGGCCCAACATTCTCGGCACGGTGGATTTCCTGCTCGTGATGAAAGAGGGCCAGATGCAGATGTTCGGCACGAGGGAAAGCGTGCTGTCGAAACTCATGCCTGTGCCACAGGTCGCCACCGCGGGCCTGCAGCCGGTTTTCAAGCTCACCCCGACCGCCGAGTTGATGAACACCCCGGACATGGAAACGGGGAAATGACGGCTGCCCTTTCGAACAGGTCGCTTTCCAACCGGCGATCCATCCGCCGCAATCTGCTGGGCGGAATGACCATCGTCGCATTGCTCGTCGGCGGAATGGGAGTCTGGGCCGGGACGGTGGACATTTCGGGAGCAGTGATTTCACGCGGCGCGGTGGTCGTCGACAGCAGCGAGAAGAAAGTTCAACACCCGACCGGCGGCGTGGTCGGCAAGATCTTCGTGCGCGACGGCGACCGCGTCAGGGCCGGAGATATTCTGGTCCAGCTCAGCGACACCGTTCCGCGCGCCAGCCTGGCTTACGTGACGAAGAACCTGGATGAGCTCTATGCGCGAAAGTCCCGGCTCGAGGCCGAGCGTGACGGCAGCGACCGCATGACGCTTGCTCCGGTGCTTGCCGCGGGAATGAACGACCCTGAGATAGCTGCCACGGTGGCCAGCGAACAACGGCTGTTCGAGCTTCGTCGAACCGAGGTGTCGGGCAACAAGGCGCGATTGCGCGAACGCATCGAGCAACTCGGGAAGCAGATCGAAGGCTATTCGGCGCAGGAATCGGCAAAGACGAAGGAGATCGAGCTGATCAATGACGAGCTCGCCGACATCCGCAGTCTTGTCGAAATGAGGCTCACCCTCAAGTCGAAGCTGACCGAATATGAGCGCGAGGCGACACGGATCGCGGGTGAACGGGCGCAACTTTTGTCGAGCATGGCGCAGGCAAAGGGGGCGATCGCCGAAATCGAGATCCAGATCCTGCAGCTCGACAAGGAGTTCGCCAGCGAGACCGGGAGCGAACTGCGGGAGGTCGAAGCCAAGATCGCCGAGTTCGAGGAGAAAAAGGTCACCGCCGAGGACCAGCTGTCGCACATCGATATTCGCGCCCCCGCCAGCGGCACGGTCCACCAATCCTCGATCCATACCGTTGGTGGCGTGATCGGCGCGGGGGAGCCGATCATGCTGATCGTGCCCGACACAGATGCTCTCGCGGTCGAGGTGAAGGCTGCGCCCCAGGACATCGACCAGCTCTTGATCGGTCAGCGCGCGCTTCTTCGCTTCACCGCCTTCAACGTCCGCACCACGCCCGAAACGGAAGGTGTGGTCTCCATGATCGCGGCCGACGTGACGCGCGATCAGCATACCAACGAAATCTACTACGCGGTGCGCATCACGCCCGACCCGAAGGACTTTAAGAGACTCGGCCCTGTCTCGCTCATTCCCGGCATGCCCGTGGAAGCGTTCATACGGACTGGCGACCGCAAGGTTCTCTCATACCTGATGAAGCCTTTGACGGACCAGATGATGCGCGCGTTCAGGGACCAGTAGCTACGCGCTGCAGCTCGTCGCGCGGGTCGGCGCAGTCTTCTCACCTGTGGCAAGGGAGACCCATCAAGATGGCAACAGAACTGAAACCTCCGATCTTCCTGATCGGCAACTATCGTTCGGGCACCACCATAACGCAGAAATTGATCGGGCTGCACCCGGATGTCGTTACCTGGTACGAACCGAAAACATTGTGGCTCTATGCCGATCCAGCGCGGCGACATGACGAATTTGTCGAAGCCGACGCCACCGAAAAGGTCATCCGTTACATTCGCAACCGATTCCTCGAATATCAGCTACGGCATGGCAACCGGCAAATCATGGAAAACACGCCCGCCAACGTCTTGCGCGTGCCATTTATCCATCAGATCTTCCCGGAAGCCATATTTCTATATATCACGAGAAATCCATTCTCCTATATAAGCTCCATGGAGCTTAAGTGGCAGCGTGCAAAGAGCTTTAAAGGTATGCTGCGACTCTTGAGAGAGACACCGATCACGCAAGTTCACTATTATGCCGGAGATGTCATAAGGCAGATAGTCACTAAAAGGATACTGCGAAGAAAATATACATCGATCTACGGGCCACGCTACAGGGGAATAGATCGCGATTTGCAGCAGCATGAAAAATTGACAGTGATCGCGCGTCAGTGGGCGCGCGGCAATCGAATGGCTCGAGAAGATCTCGCCAGGCTGGGCAACGGCCGTGTACTCTCGTTCCGCTATGAGGATCTAATCCAGGATCCCGAGCTGGTCTTGCAGCGCATCTTTGAGCATTGCGGGCTGAATTGCAGCGGCGAGATCGTTCGCACCGCCAAGCAGATGATTGATCCCGGCCGCCAGCAGAAGTGGCTCCGCCTGGATCCTGGCGAATTGGCGGCCATCGTCCCGGAGGTCCGGGATGAGATGGCGTTTTACCGCTACGAGATCCCCTCCCTTCTCGTTGAACACGGCTCGCGGCCGACGCGGGCTCCATTGGCGTTTCAGCACGGCCATCCGGATATCCGGTCCTCCCGCTGAGCGGCTTCAGGGAAGACGCATTGGCTGCCGGCTTTTGGTCGGTCGAGTAAGCAACGGAGCAAGTGGAGATTGGCGTGGGCGACATCCGGCGCGGACTGGCGAAACGCAGTGTCGTGGGCATGTTCTGGACGGGCCTGTCCATGGGCGCGTTGGCGGTTGCTGAGCTTTTCGCTCTCCTCCTGCTGGCCCGGCTGCTCTCACCCAATGAGTTCGGCCTTTACTCTGCGGCGCTGATCGTCATCAAGTTTTCGGCCATTTTCCAGGGGCTTGGCATTACGCCTGCGATCGTGCAGCGGCCGGTGCTCGAGGAACGGCACCTTCGTGTCGGGTATACCTTGTCGCTCCTCCTCGGTCTTACCGTGTCTGCTCTGGTATGGGCGATGGCACCCGCGATTGCCAGCCTTCTTCGCCTCGCCGATCTCACACCGATCGTGCGCGCGGTCTGCTTCATCTTTCTTTTCCAGGGAGCCTCCATGGTGGCGTTGGCCTCGGCCCAGCGTGCATTGCGGTTCCGTTGGCTCGCTGTCGTCGACGCGGTCGCTTTCGCGATCGGTTATGTGGTCGTCGGTCCGGTGCTGGCTTGGCTCGGCTTCGGCATCTGGGCGCTTGTCGCAGCGCTCCTGGTCCAGCAGTTGTTCCGCACGATCGTGCTTCTCGCCGGCCAGCGACACCCGATGCGGCCGTTGCTCGAGCGGAGCGCGATTTTCGAACTGCTCTATTTCGGAAGCGGCTTCACCATTGCGCGGGTCTGCAACTACCTCGCCACTCAGGTGGACAGGCTTGTCGTGGGCCGCTACCTGGGCGCCGATGCGCTCGGCGTCTACGGCTTGTCGTCCCAGCTCATGACAACTCCGGCGGTCATCGTCGGCCAGGTCCTCGATCGCGTGCTGTTCCCGACCATGGCGCTGGTCCAGGAAGAGCCCGTGCGGCTTGCTCGCGCCTACCGCAGCGCGGTTGCCGGTTGCGCCCTGCTCGTCCTGCCGGCCAGCGTGGTGGTGGCGATCGTCGCGCCCGAATTGGTTCGGGTCATTCTCGGACGGGGATGGGAAGGTGTAGTCGCCCCGCTCCAGATCCTGGCGTTCAGCATGCTGTTCCGCACGAGCTACAAGCTTAGCGACTCCGTCTCGCGGGCAACCGGAACGGTGTACGCACGAGCCTGGCGCCAAGCCGTTTTCACCGTCGGTGTCTTCGTCGGAGCCTTCGTAGGGCAACGCTGGGGCGTGGAAGGGGTGGCGTTCGGTGTCGGCCTGGCATTCGGTGCCAACTTCTTCCTCATGGGACAGTTGAGCCTCCGCGTGACCGGGATGACTTGGGCGGATTTCTTCCTGGCGCACCTACCCGGCCTCGCGCTCACGGGCGTTGTCGGAACCGGCGCCTGGGCATTCGTGGAATGGCTGCGCGCCTTCCAGCTATCTCCTCTTCCGCTGCTCATCGATACGGCGTTGCTGGCGTCTGTGGGGGGCCTGCTGCTGTGCTGGCTCCTGCCGTCGCTGTTCCTTGGGCGCGAAGGCCTGTCGCTGCTGCGCTTGCTCGCGGCAGTGGTGCCCACGTGGCCAAGGATGAAGCAGGCAACAGACTGACCAAGGACGCAACTCGCCCGGTCGTCCGGCCATGGATTTCATGTTCTTCACTCGCAACGTCATCGCTGCCGTGCTCGTTCATGGGATCGGCGGTGATGCCCGGTCGGGCGCGTAGGGATTCCGTCATCAATCGAGGAAAATGCGGAAAGGGAGACCTGTCATGGCTGAACTATTCGAAACGAGAGTGGCGACAGCAGGCGACGATGTCGAGGAGAAGGGCTCCGGCACGATCGGAACCAACATCAACGACCTGGAGCTGGGCTATGACAGCAGCACCCGCCAGACGGTCGGCATCCGCTTCACCGGCATCGACATCCCGCAAGGCGCCATCATCACCAGCGCCTACATCCAGTTCCAGGCCAACGAGGTGAAGATCGACGCGGCCTCGCTGCTGATCCAGGGCGACGACACCGACGATGCCAGCCCCTTCACCGCCGCGGCCTTCAACGTGTCATCCCTTCCCAGGACCTCTGCATCCACAGCCTGGGTCCCCGACCCCTGGACCACGATAGGCGAACAGGGGCTGGCCGAGCGCACGCCCGACCTCTCCGCGATCGTCCAGGAGATCGTCAACCGCTCGGGCTGGGCCGCGCTCAACGACATGGCGTTTGTCATCACCGGCACCGGCACGCGCACGGCCGATTCATACGAATACAACCCCGCCAGCGCACCGCTGCTGCACATCGAATATGTCCTGCCCGGATCCGGAAATCCGGTGGCCTTCAACACACCGCCCGATGCCAATTCCGACACCAACCAGATCGCCGAGCTCGCCGCGGCCGGCGACCCTACAGGGATCACCGCCTCGGCCACCGATCCCGATGCCGGATCGAGCGTCACCTACAGCATCAACGATGCGCGCTTTGCCATCAATTCCAGCACCGGTGTCGTCACGCGCTCGGCCGTCGGCACGCTCGACTTCGAGACCCAGCCGTCGATCAACCTGACGGTGACGGCGACCTCTTCGGACGGCAGCACCGCCAACAAGAGCTTCACGCTCGCCGTCCTCGACAGCCCGGAGCCGGTAAAGTTCGACACTCCGCCCGATGCCAACACCGCGGCCAATCAGATCCTCCAGAATGCCGCCGCCGGTACTGCCGTCGGCATCACCGCCTCGGCCTCGGATCCCGATGCCGGCTCGACGGTCGCCTACACGATCGACGACACGCGCTTTGCCATCAATTCCAGCACCGGCGTCATCACGCGATCGGGCACCGGCACGCTCAATGCCCAGTCCGAGCCGACGATCAATCTCCACGTCACAGCGACCTCGTCCGACGGCAGCACCGACACTCATGCCTTCACCGTCAGCGTCACGGCCAGCCAGTTGCCGGTGACCTTCAACACTCCGCCCGACTCCAACCCTGGCGCCAACCAGATCGCCGAGCTCGCCGCGGCTGGTGCCGCAACCGGGATCACCGCCTCGGCCACCGATCCCGATGCCGGATCGAGCGTCACCTACAGCATCAACGATGCGCGCTTTGCCATCAATTCCAGCACCGGTGTCGTCACGCGCTCGGCCGTCGGCACGCTCGACTTCGAGACCCAGCCGTCGATCAACCTGACGGTGACGGCGACCTCGTCGGACGGCAGCACCGCCAACAAGAGCTTCACGCTCGCCGTCCTCGACAGCCCGGAGCCGGTAAAGTTCAACACTTCGCCGGATGCCAACACCGCGGCCAACCAGATTTTCCAGAATGCCGCCGCCGGTACTGCCGTCGGCATCACCGCCTCGGCCAAGGATCCCGATGCCGGCTCGACGGTCGCCTACACGATCGACGACTCGCGCTTTGCCATCAATTCCAGCACCGGCGTCATCACGCGATCGGGCACCGGCACGCTCAATGCCCAGTCCGAGCCGACGATCAATCTCCACGTCACAGCGACCTCGTCCGACGGCAGCACCGACACTCATGCCTTCACCGTC
>NZ_RZOZ02000005.1:0-76008 GCF_003999155.2 Mesorhizobium sp. M1D.F.Ca.ET.231.01.1.1 | reverse complement strand
CAATTCCAGCACCGGCGTCATCACGCGATCGGGCACCGGCACGCTCAATGCCCAGTCCGAGCCGACGATCAATCTCCACGTCACAGCGACCTCGTCCGACGGCAGCACCGACACTCATGCCTTCACCGTCGCCGTCACGGCCAGCCAGTTGCCGACATCGGTGACCTTGGCGCACACCATTCTGACTTCGCAGTGGTCGCCGCCGAGTCCCGATCCGACGGATATCGTATATATTTCTCATCTCGGCACGCTGCTGGTTGCCGACAGCGAAGTCGACGAAATGTCCATTTTCACCGGCAAGAATCTCTACCAGATGAATCTGAACGGCACCCTGGCGGGCACGCTCACGACCATCAATTTTTCCGATGAGCCGGCTGGGGTCACTTATAATCCGACGAACCACCATCTCTTCTTTGCGGACGATACCGGCACGAAGAGCGTCTACGAGTTGAACCCAGGCAAGGATGGACTTTACAACACGTCCGACGATATCGTGACCTCATTCAAGACCGCCGCGTTCGGCAGTACGGATTCGGAGAGTCTTGCCTACGACACAAACCGCGGAGTGCTCTATCTCCAGGATGGCTCAACCCATAGGATTTACACCATCGCTCCGGGCCAGAACGGCAAATTCGACGGCGTCCCGAGCACGGGCGGCGATGATGTCGTGACGAGTTTTTCTACACAATCGCTCGGGACGCCTTCTGACGGGGGCATCGCGTATGATCCGGTCCACGACCTGCTTTATGTCATCGTGGCACGCAACTCTGTGGCAATGGTGACGCCAACCGGGGATCTGCTGGGCACGCTCGACATCTCCGCCGCCAACCCGAAAAAGCCGGCGGGGCTGGCGCTGGCGCCGAGCAGCGACGATCCGAGCCACCAAATGAGCCTTTATATCGTCGATCGCGGCATCGACAACAACTCGAATCCGACCGAGAACGACGGCAAGATCTACGAATTCCATTTGAATGATTGGCTGCTCGCCTGAACCTGACAGGGAGCAATTTTGCCCGGCCGAAGGAAGGGCTCGTTCGGCGCGTCCATCCAGGCGCGCCAGGCTGCCCGCCGCCGACAAACAAATGCCCGGACCGTCCTCGGCGGGCGGTCCGGGCTGTCAAAGTGAAGGACTAGAACCCTATGTCCTCAAAACGCTGCTTTCAGCGACCCTGAGGATCAAGCTTACGTCTGGCCGGGAGGGCCAATGTGGATGTGGTTCGTGTCCCCCCACCCATTGCCCGGGCGTGTTCCTCCCGATTTGGCGATCGCCCTGGAGTTCAAGCTCGTGCCGAGCAGAAGCGTTATGGCCGGTGGGGTCACCGCCGCAAAACGCCCCGCCTTCTTGAGAAAGTCCCGGCGCGCCTGAGCCTCTGAGACCAGAGTTTCCTGTGTCCGTTCCGAGCGTTTTGTGCCTTCGGTTGGCATGGCAAAACCTCCCCATAAGCGTTTCAAAATTTCACGGAATTTACTCTATGCTTCCCGATACATGGGTACTAGTTCACCAAAAGGCTTAGATTTTCGCGCCTGGAAGCAAGAGCGTGCGAGCGACGCGACGCGCGAGATCGGACGAGCCTCCTCGCGCCGAGCAGTCGGCACTTAGAAACCGCCGCGTTCCCCACATCAAATTGCCGGCCAGGCGCAAAGGCGCACCGATGATCGGGTGGGTTGCCGTGAAGACGCGCCTCCAGTGCTGGAACCGGACGATCGGGCGCCGTGCGCATCGTGCCGGGATCCTGGTTCCGAAGAAGTGATGCAAGGCCAACAGCTGGGTGTCGAGCGCATTGCGGGCGCTTCGATCCGACATGGATGCCTGCAGCGCCCTCCAATCCACATCGTCGCTCTCCGCCAACTGCGCCAGGTCATGAAGATGCCTGAGATCAATCCTTCCGCGCCAGTAGTCCCCCTCCTTCAGAAGGTCGTGCACGATCCAGTGCCGGGCCCGGGACTGGGCAGAAGGAATATTCACCCGCAAACCGTCTCGCTGGACAGGCATAGCGGGTTCAAAGCCGCGCGCCCGGCGCGCCCGGAGCTCCAGCATTCCGGCGTCCTGCTGACGAGCCATGCCTCGGTCACCCGCCACCTCGACGTAGCCGAGTTCTTCAAGGCAGGCTTGGGCGGTCGCCTCTTCAGCCGGTTCCACGGCCAGATCGAGGTCGCTTGTCATCCTGCTGGGAGCCCCGTCGGCCGGCGAAAGGAACAAAGGAACGGCGCCCTTGAGCAGTACCGGAACGATGCCGCAGCGATTGAGGGCCGCGACAGCTTCAAGCAGCTGGGCACGCAAGCGCAGGTTCCGCTCCCGATTGCAGTCGTGAACGAACCGAAGGTACTCGTGCACGTCCTGCGGCAATCGGTGGATCTGGCCGGCGCGCGCGAGGGACGAGAACAGGTCCGGCGTGAGCAGGGTTCGATTGGCCAGGGCAATCACAGCATGCCAGTCGGCCCAGTCGGCCGGGCTGCCGCGAAGTCCGGCGATCAACGCCTCGAGCGCGTTGCCCCTGCGCATCATCGGCATGCCTTCGTGATCAGCTCCACTGCGTCGTCGAGCTTCGAATAGGTCAGGCAATAGGTGCCCGCCGATCCGATTGCCTGGGTCAGTGCGTCGAAGGCGGCGCCGCTCAACTCCCGGCTTGGTGCGAACGCGCCGTTGAGCAGGACGCGCAATGCGCCAGCAGGATCGACCGGCTCCAGGCAAGCTTTCGCGTCGCGACCTCGACGAAGCTGGATCACGCAGCCGATCGGTATCGGAGAAGGCGGCGCGACCTTGCTGGGCACCGCAAACCGGACACGCCTGCGGTCCGGTCGGCGACAGACCGGGACAGTATCGAGACCGGGGTAGTGCTCGGCCACAAGCGGCCATGCTCCCGCCTTGACGGCCGGGGCAAACGGCAGACCAACGCCATGCCCTCGAGCGTCCAGCAGCGTGACATCATCGGAGGCGAAACCGAACCCTGCATGGACCAACGCCAGGGTCAGCGTTGTCTTGCCCGCGCCCGGCTTGCCGCAAAGAAGCACGGCGCGTTCATTTCTGACAAGCGCGGCCGCGTGCAGGGCAAGTTCGTAGGCGCCGCGATCGAGGACTTCGATCAGCAATTGCCCTTTCAGGATGACGGGCAGTTCGTCGGGCGCGCAAGAGAGAATCCAGTGGCCATCCCGGAACAGGTGTACCCGCCCTTCGTGCTCGACTAGCTGGAGCAGGACGTCGGCAGTTCCTCCTCGCACCTCGAGATGCCGAAATACGGCCATCGCGGGAAACGCGCAGGCTGCCGGGTAGTCGATGCGCATGGTAAGGCCCGCAATGGCGACAGTCTGGCTCACAGGCTCCTGAGCCGACGCAGACAACGGCGCGTGAGGCCGTATCAGGCTTAGCCGTTGCCAATCCCTCAGCGCGGCCTCGACATGCTTGTCTGCCTCGAGTCTATCGACGCCGCCGCGCGCCATCTCGCCCGAGATGGCGCGCGGCGGCATGCCTGCTTCCAGCGAGCGCCAGATCTCGGCGGCAGTATCGTTGACGGCAAAAACGGCCTGCTGGGATGGACTAAACAGGATATTTTGCCCCCTGACGCGTGCCAGCCGCCCTTGGGTCACAAACGTCGCGCAGCTGCCGGCGGCGGGGCCTGGCGCCGCCGTTCTGTCAAACGCCTCGTGCTGATTCATCGGGATAACCCCTCCCCGTCTGCCGAAACGCGGCGACGGTCCAAGCTGCAAAGCATTTCCAAAACATGCCTCCCGAAAGTGGGACCGGTTTCGGGACCATGCTTGAAATCAAAGACTTAAGGCAGGCCGCGTGAACCTTTTCCACGCGACATGCTTTGAGGAATTGAACGACCGGACTTGCCGGTGCCTCTCACAGCGCTTCGTCGGAGAACCGGGCCACGTTCTGATGCGCGGCGACCCACTGGATATGCGCCTTGTTCCAGTATTCGCGCGCGTTGGCCCCCGTCAGAACCCTGAAACCTGACGGCGGCATCGGCAATGCAGACGGGATTGGCTCATCGGGCAACCACAGCAACACGTTGTCCCGGCTTTCGATGGCCAGCCGCCAGGTTCTTTCCAGGCGACGGAACCCGCGCATGTTTGCCGAAGCCAATGCAAAAACCGATCCCGTGATCCTCAGCCTGGGCGACCGATCGACAGCCTTGATCGGTGCCTGATGCGTGATTTCGCCCTTTGAAAGAAAGGCGTGCATACGGATGAGAGTCCGGTCGATCAGCACGGTTTGCCCGGTTCCGTCCCGGTCGTCGTTCGACGCCGGGTCCACGCTGATCCCCGAGAAGCACCCATCGAACAGACAATCTTCGACGGTGCCGCTGAGGAGGTAGTCGTTCTCGACCGCGTCATCCCTGACTTCGCTGAACCAGCACCCTTTCAGGCGAAAGCCATCGGCCTGCTCGGCGAAACGGATGGCGTCCCAGCAACGCCGCACACGGACCCCTTCAATTGTCGCATTGGCGGTTCCGTCCCTGACAAGCAAGGCCGCGCTGTTGCAGTAGGTATCCCGCCAATCGGAGGTTAGCGGTACCTGGCCATCGAAGCGCCCGCCGATGAAGTGAACGCTGGGGCAGTTGCGGATGACGACCGGATAGCGATTGACCGGCAAGGTCCCCTCGTCGCAACCCATCATAGCGCCGGGATCGGTGTTTCTGCTGTTGGCAACTATGAAGGAAGCATTCCGAGCGTCGATTGTCGCTCCGGCTTCGAGATTCCGGATGGATTGCTGCTCGTAGCCATGCTCGCCTGCCAGAATGAGCTGCTTGCCCCCCGGCGTCTGCCCGCCTTCGGCCCGGCAGAAGCCCGGCAGCAGAGCAAACACCGGATACAAACCGGCAAGGCTGATCAGTGATCGGCGGTCCATCCTCATGCCCAATGGTTGACGGACGTGCTCATCGATCGGCGGAGTCGTCGTATCGCCGATGTCGTTCGAGACAGCCCAAAAGCACCGCCTCAAGCGCCCTTTCAGCCACGTCTTCGGGCGATGCAAGCCTTTCCACGTCGACTGACGCCAGTACGCCGACGTGATCCTCCGCGCCCATTTCCCTCTCAAGATCGGCGGCCAACTCGCGGCAGGTTCGGTCCGCAGCCGACCAGAGATCAAGGTCGCGATCGGCAGATGTCCTTTGCATCCGCGAGGACCGATCATTCCTCTTCAGAAGCCGATCCCGGGCCATGCCGGTCTCGGCGCGCAGATGGACAAAGAGCATGTCATCGACGCCAATAGCAGCCAGGATATCGAACCACTTCTCGGACGTTGCCCGATGCTTGCTTTTCAGCAATACAGACCAGAAGCCCTGCAGCAGCCCCTGGTCCATAATAGTGATAGTATTTTTCCGCTCCCTCTCGTTCTGGACATAGGCAAGCAGAACCGACATGTTCCAGATAACCTTGACGACATCGACAATCGATGATTGTCCGCTTTCGATGGCAAAGCGGGCTATTCGCATGAACAGTGAACGGAACTCACGATCCTTAAATCTTGGGGCAACGATACCGACCCTATGGATTTGCCGGGCGATGAAAGTTCTTGTCTCGGGCCAGATACGCACATCACCGACCAGCGGGCCGCAACGTCGCAAGCCGCTCGCCAACAGGCTGGAGGTGGTTGTCTTTCCGACCCCGGGAAGACCGAAGAATTCCACAAATCGAATGTCCGTTTGAAGCACGCGTGCTTCGGGGCTTGGCGGATGGCCTCCCGCCAGGTCGCGAACGTTTTGCGAAGTCATTGGATTGAAGTGGTAAGGTTGAATCGGCGAAGATCAACGGCTAGGGCATGATCCCGAACCAAAGGTCGGCGGAAGCAAAAAGCGGGAACCGGTTTCGCAGAAGACCATGCTCCAGCCAGAGTTGGATCAGGATGGCGATTCAGCGAAGCATCATCCTGATCTGGGAAGAAGCTGTTTTGTTTTTCCGCGTCCGAAGAGCTGCGATGCAGTCCCGGCGTACACCTTTGGATTCTCGTTAGATCTGATCTGCGACGATCGCTGCATGCCGCGGTACACCAGGAGCAGAGCCAGCGGCAGCCAGAAGAAAGCCGCGGTCGACGGACCGAAGGAATCGCTCATCTGGTTCGCTACGAGGTAATTCCACACGGCAACCGACGTTCCGAGCACCATCACATTCACTTCGGTCGCCTGCTCGCCCCTCCCTTTGTCGACCAATGTGTGAAGAATGGCGCAGACCAGATATGCCACGACCAGCACAACGACAATCAATACCAACCCGACGCCGGGCACTCCCAGCGTCCTGAAATAGTCGATGAACAGGTTATGGCTGTGCGGAGCGATGTCTTCCACCCACTGCCCTGCCCCCACGCCCATGAACGGATGCGTCAGGCCGAGATCGATCGATATGGACCACAGTCGTTGCCGCGACACGATCGAATGCGCCTCACCACCGGAAAGCTGAAGCGTCAGCAGCCTGTAGGCTCGCGGATTTAGGAACTCCAACGTCGCCAAGCTGGCTTGGAACAATATCGGGGCGGCAACCATCCCCGCGATCACCGTTACTGGCCGCTGCTTCCTTATCACCAGATAGATACTGTATAGCCCGAAGAACGTACCGAGACCTGCGACGCCAAGGACGAAATTCGTCTTGGACCCCGATTTGACCAGACCCAGAAGCCCCGCGAGCAGGCAACCCGAGAGGAGGATTCGGTGCCTTCGGGAAGCGACCAGCTTCGCAGCGACAAGCGGCAGACCGGCCGACAAGGCAATTCCGAGCTGGTTCGCGTGCTTGAAGTAGCCTTCCGCCCGATCGGCGAAGCGAGCGTCGCCCAGTCCGACGGCGACAAGGCAGGATGTAACGGCAACCATGATGACCATGGCCATCCCAATCCTGTCGATCGCCTCCAACCCCCTGGGCCTCGCGGCGATCACCGCAATCGTTGGAATAATGGCGAAACCGAACACCTGCGCGAAGACCGCGCGCATGGTCCTGATCGGATTGTCCGCGTAGAGCGCCGACATCAGGGACAGAATCATGATGAAAGCGGACATCGTCAGCACTGCCGCCGCCAAGGCCGCGTCAGTCCGATGAAGCCGTCTTGTCGTTTCGGCGTAGGGGACGATGCTCAGCACGGCGCAGAACAAGGCCAGCAAGAAGGAAAGCGAGCCGTCGGTGCCGGCTATCCGAGTGGCGCCGGGGAACCATATCGAAACGATAAGCAAAAGAATGGATGTCTGCAGCATCGATGGATATCACGCCGAAAATGCCACGCAGCGACTGCGCGCCAATGCCGGATTCAAGGCACGCTGCCGCACCGCGGGTGAAATGCTCCGCATACCTATTTCAATGAGCAGCGTAGGCGCAGCGGGTGGACAAGGAAATGAGCGAAACGGGGGCATTGGGACAAGGCGTCCTACGCCTTTTGTGCAAGCGGCGGAGGTACGGCCAGTCCCAGCTGGCAAGTCGGCAGCCGGTCAGGCAGCACGGCGGGATTGGGTGTTGGTACGGGTTCGCAGATGTGGGAGACTTGGGCGCGGCGCACCCGAGTCTTCCGCACCACAGGAGATCGCCGTGCTTTGGGGCCTTGCCACTGTCGGCGTGATCGGCATTTTGCTCGGATTTCGTGTTCGGGCACCGGCGCTCATCGTCATGACCGCGGTGATTGTCGTGGTCAGCGCGGTTGCAGGCGGCATCGGCAGCTTGTTCGATTGGAACCGTCTGCTTTCGATCCTGCTTTTCGTCGTCACGCTGCAGTGCGCCTACCTGCTCGGCGTCTTCCTTGGCGTTGTGTGGCGTCGCGCCCTGACCCACGGACAATGATCGACCGCGGCTGCCATTTCGTCGCCGGCGATGGACGTGTCCGACGCGGCTGTGCCGCCCAAGGTTCGCTGCCCGTCTCGCCGGTCAGGACGCATGATCGAATCTCATCACGGCGAAGACCGTCCGAATGAGAATGACGACATCGGCCCATATGGACCAGTTTCGCACGTAGCGGCTGTCGATGGAGACACGGCTGGGATAGTCTATTGCGTCTCTGCCCGTCACCTGCCACGCGCCGGTCAGCCCGGGCCGGGTTCGAAGGTAATCGAGCGCGCAGGCGCCGTAGCGTTGCAGTTCGTCCGGGACGACCGGTCGAGGGCCGACGCAACTCATGTCGCCGCGCAGCACGTTGATCAGCTGAGGCAGCTCATCCAGGCTCGACTTCCTGAGGATGTGCCCCAGGAATGTGATGCGCGGATCGTTCCTGAATTTCAAATTCTGCTCCCACTCCTTGGCGGCTTCGGGATTGCTCGCAAGATAATCGGCCAGAACCTGCTGGGAGTTGGCGACCATGGTCCTGAACTTATAGCAGGCGAAACGCCTGCCGTTGAAGCCGACCCGGGTGTGGGAGAATATCGCCGGTCCACCGTCGGTCACCAGTATCAAGAGGGCGACCACAAGCATGATCGGAGCGGCAAGGACAAGCGCGATCGATGCGACGGTCACGTCCATGATCCTCTTGGGCCGCCCCCCAAGCGGACGATGGTTTTGTCCGACGCGGATGCCGGGCCTGCGGTTCATGTCGAATGCGCTGATTGTCATGGGCTTCGCCAAGGAATACGGCTGGTTTCAACACTCAACTTTCACAGCGGCGGGTCATTCCCGGCAAGAACCGCAAAGGAGGTAGCGCCCTATCCGGCGCCGGTTACCCCCTTAGCCTGATCGGCGCATTGCCGGCGCGGTGTCGATAAGCCTTCTGATCAAACGGCGTATCACCGGGCACCCGTTTTCTGCAGTAGCGGTCCGGGCAAGTTCGACTGTATTGCGTGATCGACGAATTGGTTCCGGCCACGGGCGGTCAAGAGCGCCGACTGAATTCAGGCCCCAACTCTCGTGGCGAGGATGCTGAGACAATGTCTCGGCCACTCTTGCCGAACGCGCTGGCCGGCAACCGTCTGGCAATGCAACGCATGAAAAGCATGCGGCGTCGCGTCCGGGCGAGATCCGACGAGACAGGTCTTCCGCGTCAACGGATTACCAGCCTGCCTGATAGTGGAGAGCACGCAACGTGGCGCCCGTTCTGAAGCCCTGGTCCGGTGATCTTTCCGCAAGACCGGCCGCTCGCCATGTTCCCGAGCTCGACCGCTCGCAAACACTTGCTGTCGTCCGCAAGCAGATAGCTTTGCTCGGTCTCGATCTCTCCGGCCTCACCGTGGTGGTCGGCGCTGCGACAGGATACCAAGCGGCGGCCGCGGCAGCAGCGGCGCTCGCCAACGCCGACCGTGTCGTTGCGCTCACTCGCGTATCCTCCAGAAATCCGAACCTTGCCGCAGCCGAGGATGCGACGTTGGCATTTGCCGAATACGCCAAGGTCGCCGAACGCGTGGAAGTGACTAACCACATCGAAAGCCGCGAATGGCAGGACGTCGACATCATCACGAATGGTCCCCAGCTCGGGCCGATCTCGAGATCGCTCATCGAACTCCTGCCCTCTCATGCGGTTGTTTCGCTGATGGCTGAACCTTGGGAGCTTCGGCCAGGCGTGTTGGATTTCGACGCCTGTGACGAGGCCGGCATCAAGGTTGCCGCTCCAAATCTCAGCCACCCGGCCATAGGCCTGCTGCCGGAATTCGCGCGGCTGTGCCGGGTCTTGCTCGACGACGCCGGCGTTGACCAGCGTGCCTCGAGATTCGCCATCGTCTGCGACACGCCCTGCGCGCCATTCCTTGAGCATATGCTCGCCGAGCATGGAGCAAGGGTCGGTGTTTTTTCGCATCCGGTGCTCCTGACCGACGACGCATGGCAGGTGATCGTCGTCGCGATGCGGCCTTCCGCCAAACCACCAATGGACATCAACAGCCTGGGCCGTATTGCCAGGAAATCGCGCCAGACACTCCTGGTGCAGTTCAGCGGCGGGATCGACCGCTCGGCCGCCAGCTATTTCGGCCTCAGGGTTTGGCCGCCGAAGCGCCCCAACCGCGGCGAGCTGGGCCTGCCGCTCGAGACACTCGGACCGGCTCCGGTGATCCGCAGACTGACGGGTGGCCTGAAGGCCGCCGAAGCCGCGTATCGCGATGCGGAATTGGGCGGAGACAGCGTTGGATTTCTCGTGAAGGCAGGATCCGAGATGCTCGACCGGCAACGTGCCTGAAACATCGGCCCGAGCGTATCCGCTTCATAGGCCCGGAGGGCTGTCCAGCTTTCCGAACCCGAGACATGGCGGCGGATCTGAAAGAAATCCGCCTCCACGTCGAGGCATTGGCGCCGGACGTTCGCTTGGCGCTAGTCTAGGTCCGGGCAACCTTCAAAGCATCATCTGTCTAAGCTTGTAGGCTACCTCCGTGCGGTTCGTAGCTTTCAGCTTTTTCATGATGTTGCGGATATGGACCTTGACGGTGCTCTCGCAGAGGTTGAGCTCATAGGCAATGATCTTGTTGGCCTTGCCTTTCCTGAGCGCCTCCACGACCGCGGCCTCGCGCAGCGTGAACATGCCGGCAAGCGGACGGGCACCGTTTGCGGTCGAATGGATGATCTCGCGAAGCGCCAGCACGCAGCTGGCGGGCACGAAGATTCCTCCGGCGCGGGCGAGACCGATGGCCTCGGCGGCGACCTTCACCTTCACGCTCGTGGGAATGTAGCCGCGGGCGCCGCATTCGAGGGCCGCAAGAATTTCCCCTGGCTCGTCGGAATCCACCACGACGATCACGGGTACCGCGCCTACCTCGGAGATGAGGTGCACAAGTTCCGCCCGAACGCTTTGGTCGGTAACCTTTCTGGCCCCGAGAATGACGAGGATCGCGGAAGCCTCGGGCGCGCCGGCGACATGGTGGATCTCGTCAAGAGATCCCACGGCGCTGACGCGCAAAGCGGGATTGTGTTCGATAAGGCCCCGAGCAAGACATTCCCGCTCGAGTGCTCGCTTGTCGACAATGACGACCAGGCCTTCGGTCGGATGTCCGTCGTCGAGATCGGCTGTGCCGAGCCCGTTCATGTCCGTCAGATGCCCGTTCTGCAACGACCCTGTCGATTCCTTCCAGGAATCGGAAATTTGAGCATGTCCCATCGCCTTATTTACTCCTCTCCGCCGCCGACCTAGCCCGCTCCCCCTTTTTGTCTTGGCGCCCTCGCAAGGCTTGTCAGAGGCATGAACTGATACGCTCATTTACCGTGTGTCGGGCAACTGGCCGTTTAACTGAGGAATAGATTCAAGGAGTAGTGCATACGCCGGCCCAACCCACGGACGTATGGCATCCCCGCTCCATCGAGGTAATCCAGCCTCAAATGCATACTACGATGCTGTGGAAAAGGTGCATTAATCCCGGTTAACAATTTGGTAATTATATCTTAGGTGGCTAATATAGCCGAAAGGATGACAACCTTAAATTGCGATTTGGTAGTTAAGCATCCCAAAGCTGCGCATGAGCCTGGCTCGGCCTCGAAGCGGAGGTTTGCGGTTTGGAGGAAATGGCGCCACAATTCCAATGCATGTGCCTCAAAACTGCGCAGCGGTCTTGAGAGAACAACATGCATCAAAACAAAGACTTAAGGCGTTTCGCCTGAAGCCGTTTCAGCGCGACACGCTTTGGGAAACCCGTTGACCTCGGCTGCCAGCGCCCCCCACCCAACCGCTGCGGCCGGGGTTCCTTTTTTCGGCCGGCAACTCGAACAAGAACCCGCTTCAGACGCATGCCTGCCGCCGATAGTGACGCATCGCGAAGGCGCGGGCGCTCGGCCGTGCACGAAAACGGCTCGTTTTCCCCACACGATCGCCGCTGCCCGGGCAGGCATGGCCGATGACAGTCTCGCCGGCGGAAGGCGGCCGGGCGTCGCCTGCCCAGCCAGGTCTATGAACTCTGCCACGCGGTGAATGCCAAGCCTATCGCGAGCGCCATTGTTCCGTAGAGGACTGGCAGGGTCCTGGCGCTTACGCCGATCCGCAGCAGAGTGTGGCCGAGGTGGTCCGTGCCGCCGATCCAGGGGCGCCGTCCAAGCCGCAAGCGGCGGATGATGACGAATATTGCGTCGATCAGCGGGATAGCAAGCCACGCCAGTGAGGAGCCGAAACCGCGCTCGGAAGCCTGAAGCACGATTGCCGCGCCGAGCAGAAGGCTGCCGCTGTCGCCCATGAAGACACGTGCGGGCGGATAGTTGAAACAAAGAAATCCGGCGCACGCGCCCGCGGCGGCCAGGCCAGCATTGCCGCCGAGACCGAGAAAGGCGGCTGCGATCGCGCTCGCGGCCAGACCGTCAGCGTGATCGAGCATGTTGACCGCATTGCAGGCTATCCAAATGACGATCGGCACCCACCACACGCCTGTTACGACGCCGGCAAGGATTGCTGCAGCGGCCAGCGCCGCCGCCTTGTGACCGGGCGAAAGGGATCGGACGTCGTCGAGAGCCCCGACCAGGCAGAAAACGGACAGTAGGACGATATGACCGATCGGAAGCCACGGGGACATGGCAATCAGAAAGGCGGGGCCCGCCAATCGCGGAATCTCGCCCGATGTGTGCCAGCGGTCGCTCTTGACCTTGGAGACTGCCCCGATGCGCTCGGCCAGGCGCGCAAACAACCACACGCAGGGAACGGCGATAAGCAGGGCCCCGATGAACGGGACCAATAGTTCAAGTGTCAAGCCATCACTCGTTCGGTACGCATATGCTCAATGCAGTCGGCAATCGTCTGCCTCGTGCTTCGCACCGGGCGCCAGCCAGTCATGCTGGTCAAAAGATTTGTGTCAGGCACGCGATCGTAGGTTACCGCGAACCTCTCGCCATAGACGGCATTGGAGGGTTTCATGACGATCGGCGCGCTCGTCCTGGCCGCTTCAACCACCATCTTTGCAAGGTTGCCGATCTGCACCGCCTCGCTGCCGCCCAGATTGACCGGCCGCCCCCGCAAGGATCGGCACTGCATAGCGAGCAGCAAGCCCTCAGCGGCGTCTGCAACATGCAGGAATGCCCGCCTCTGCTCGCCATCGTCGTGCACAACGAGCGGCTCTCCGCGCAAGGCTGCGTTGACGAAGACCGGCAACACCAGGCCGGTCGCCAGGCGCTGCCGTGGCCCGGCCATGTTGAATGGCCGCACGATCCAGGTCGGGATGCCGAAATCGAAAAACAGCCCGGCGACCAGATGCTCGATTGCCGCCTTGGCCGCGGCATAGCCCCATCGCGGCCGCAGATCCGTCATCACCGGATCGGCCTCGCTGATCGGACGGTCGCGGCCTGAGCCGTAAACTTCCGAGCTTGACGTATAAAGCAGCGGGCGCCGGTGCAGCCGGCATGCCTCGACGATCGCGCTGCCCGACTCGAGGATGCCGCTGGTGACGGCAAAGCGTTCCTTATGGGCGCGCTGAACGCCGATCGGGCTCGCCAGATGGAACACGGCGTCGGCCTGACCGACCTCGTCGTGGACGGCCGCGTTGAACGCCGGATCGCCAACCCTGAAGGTGCGGATCGTCAGGCGGGGGTTGCCGGCCGGAAGATTGCGCAGCGAGCCGTTCGAAAGGTCGTCGATAACGGTTACACTGCAATTGCGCGCAAGCAGCAGATCGACCAATGCCGACCCGACAAAGCCTGCGCCGCCTGTGACCAGAACATGTGTTCGCGGGTCGAATTCAACCATGTCCGCGCTATGGTTGTCCAACTTGCCACCTCCAGAATGACCCGTGGCCTCGCAACGCACGGGACAGCCTTTCTATACAGTCAAGAACACGCTGAACAACTCGTTTTTCTATCAAGCGAGCGAGTTTTCGTCGTCCTCGACATATCAACGATTAAACACCACTCCCGATAGTTGCCAAGTGCCACACGCAGCGGTGACGGCGAACTGATTCTGCCACATACCTGCCACTGTGTAGGTTTTCGCCGGTCGAGCGTGAAATGAATTGTGAGGGTATCCCCATGTTTCTCACGGTTTTTAACCGTAGGAATATGCTAATTCTCGAATGGGATCGGGCGGAATTGTCGTTTCCACAAGTTGTCGAGCTCATATCGAAGTCCACGATCGACTCTTAGGGTATAGTCGGGCTACGAGACGCAGCGGTACCTCCGGGGACAGTGGTGAAGTTCGACTATCGACCCGACGTCGACGGCTTGCGCGCGATCGCGGTGATCGCCGTCATTCTTTTCCATTTCGGCGTACCCGGTTTTCCGGGAGGATTCGTCGGCGTTGATATCTTCTTCGTCATCTCTGGTTACTTGATCACGCGACTTCTGGTCGCCGAGGGCCGCGAACTGTCGCTTGTCGAATTCTATGGCCGGCGCATGCGTCGAATCCTGCCGGCAATGCTGGTGGTGATCACATTGTCGCTCGTCGCCGGCTGGTTCCTCCTGCTGCCGGGCGACTATTCCAGCCTGGGACGGAGCGCCGCCTTTTCCGCTGCAGGCCTCGGGAACTACTATTTTCTCTGGAACACGAGCTATTTCGATCGTGAGGCGACGCTCCTGCCGCTCCTGCATCTTTGGTCGCTTGGCGTAGAGGAGCAGTTCTATCTCGTGTGGCCGGCTCTGCTAATGGCCGCCAGCCGCCTGCCACGAGGCGGCCAGTCACCAACCATAGCGGCGATCTGCTTGGTCGCGGTGGCCAGCTTTTCGATCGCCCTGCACTTGGTGGCAGTCGATCCGAAGCAAGCGTTCTATGGTCCCTTCAGCCGGGCCTGGGAACTGGCGCTGGGCGGCCTGATGGTATTTGTCCCGCCGGTCGGTCGCCGAATCGCTTCCGAAGCATTCGGCCTGCTCGGCCTTTGCCTGATCGCCGCCAGCATTGTATGGCTATCGCCAAGCCAACCCTTCCCGGGACTGAGTGCACTGGTCCCGGTGATCGGCGCGGTGTCGCTGATCTGGCCGCGCTCCCACTCGATTCCGAGTGATGCTCTTTCCAGCTGGCCGCTTCGATTTACCGGGAAGATATCCTACAGCCTGTATCTTTGGCATTGGCCGATCCTGGTCTTCTTCCGTCACTACACCGGCGGTGCAATGCCGATGGCGGTCGAAGCGTCGGCCCTCATCGCAGCGGCCTGGCTGGTTGCCTATCTCTCGTGGCGATTCGTCGAGGAGCCTGCTCGCCGCCTGCGTCCGCCTCCGTTACGAGCGATCGTCGCCGGCGTTACTGCCGCGCTGGTGGTCGGCCTAGGCGGCAATGCGGTGTTCGAAGCCGATGGCTTCACCAGCAGGATTCCGCAGAAAGTGGAGGCTATGCGCAGCCTCGATGTGATGTGGAATTGGCCATGTCCGCAAATGATCAACATTCCTGAACTGGGGAGTGCTTTTTGCGGATTCGGCGCGCCGTGGGAGAAAGCGGCGCGCCACGCGGTGCTGTGGGGCGACAGCCATGCGGAGCATCTCGTCCCTCCCCTCGATGAGGTAGGCAAGGCAGAAGATACAGCTTTCTTCCTTTACCACGCCTGCCCAGCCGCCCTCGGGGAGGGTGTCCACCGCGACGTTCCGGAACTACCCAACTACCAGGAAAGCTGCACAGCGTCCCGCAAGGCTGTAGTCAGCATGCTTAGACGACGGCCGGACATCGACCTCGTGGTGCTTTCCTCGGCCTGGACAAGCCTTGCCTACACCCACATCGTTGCCGATGATGGGCCGCGGGCGGATAAAGTCCTGTTGCTGCGCGATGGCTTACGCAGCCTCATCGAGGAAATCGACAACCCGGACCGGCGCATAGGAATCATTGGCCAAGTACCGGGCCCAGGCCTGGATCTGACCTCGTGCGCGGTGATGCGCGAAAGCGGGATGCTGAGACGTTGTTCGACCGAAATGGACAGCGAGCGGATCTTGCGAGTGTGGTCGCCTATGGTGACTGCGCTCGGATCACTCGCGGAGGAAGAAGGCGTGTTCTTTGTCGATCCGCTCAAGGGAATGTGCCGGAATAGGCATTGCGCGACCTACGTCAACGGTGAGTTCATTTACCGAGACGCGTCTCACATGCGCAGAAACCTCAAGCCGGAGACCTTCGCCGCCATTGCACAAATGATAGGCCTCTACCGAGCGGCTCCCGCAGGTGACGAACAAACTCGAGTATCGGCGACGAACGCTCTTCGCGCTTCAACAACCAACGACACAAGCAATTGAGCGTGATGCGAAGCGGCCAAGCCCCGTTTTCGATAGCGACCGCCGCGACGTGGCGTGTAGAAACCAGTTCCCGCCCGTCCGCCGCATTTGCGGCGCCTGACAAGGTCGGCGTCCATCGCACGGACATAGATGGACTTAGGGCGATCGCCGTCTTGGCGGTGCTTTTTTTTCATCTGAGAGTTTCAGGTTTCGCTGGCGGCTTCGTCGGAGTGGATGTGTTCTTCGTAGTCAGCGGCTTTCTGATTACGCGCATTGTTGCGGCCGATATCGAGGCAGGACACTTCAGCCTCGCTCAGTTCTACTCTCGCCGAGCTCGCCGCCTCCTGCCAGCTTTCTTTACGACTCTGCTGCTTTCATGCGTCACTGCATTTCTTTTGTTTGCGCCTCAACATCTGGAAAGCTTCGCGGAGTCACTCGCGGCTGCGACCTTCGACGTTTCGAACATCTTCTTCTGGCACAAATCCGGCTACTTCGATCTCGCCGTGCGCATGAAACCCTTGTTGCATACCTGGTCCTTGAGCGTGGAGTGGCAGTTCTATCTCATCTGGCCGTTGTTGCTCTCAGCTTTGCTTGCCCTATTCCCACGACGGATGATTTGGCCGGTTTTGGCGATCGCCGCCTTCAGTTTCTTCCTCATTCTCGCGTTCCAAGATGGATCATTTTGGCTGTTTTCACGAACTCGCGCGGCTGACTGGATCACGGATGGTCGCGCCACCGTTTTCTACAACACGCCTTTTCGCGTATTCGAGTTCGCCTTCGGCGCCGCGCTGGTGTGGCTTCCGAAGCCGCGGTCCGTGATTGTTCACGAACTGCTCGCCTTGGTTGGGTTGGCAGTCGTCGGCAGCACCGTCCTCTTTTTAAATGGTACATCGCACGTCCCCGCCATGAACATGCTTGTGCCTGCCATAGGAGCGGCGATGGTGCTGCACGCGGACCGGTCGCGATGGGCAGGATTTGCCTTGCGCAACCGGCCGGCCGTGTATCTCGGCCGCATCAGTTACTCACTGTACCTCGTTCACTGGCCTCTGATCGTGTTTTGCGAATATGGCCTGCTTAGAGCCCTGCTGCCGTCCGAAGCCGTTCTCGTCGGATTGCTGTCTCTCGTCCTGGCGATCCTGATGTATCACGTCGTTGAGCAGCCTTACCGTATCAGTCGTCGTTTCGTCACACCGTCCAGGCTCGCGTTGGTAGGCCTGCTCACCTTCTCACTGATCAGCTATTCCATGTGGAGCGGTTTACCTTGGCGGTCGCCATCTGCTGTCGCAGGAGCCGAACTGGCCGACCGAGCGACCTTAGAATCAATCACGGGCTCACTTGGCTGTGAGGATTTCTGTGAGTTCGGAAACCTGGAGAGTCCCACGAAGATCCTGATTGTTGGGGACTCCCATGTCGATCATTACACGCGCGCTCTTGAAGAGATTGGCGGGACAGAGTTCCACTTCTTGCTGGCGCAAGCCGGCAGTTGCTATTTCGGAGCGGATCTCCAGAGCCAGTCCAGGGGTGCGGTTACGCAGCACTGCCGGATCGCGATGGATCAAGCTGCGCGCTGGCTGAAAGCCGGGGGAATAGCAGCCATCATCCATGCCCAGCGTTGGCCCGGATATCGGAACATTCTCGAACGGAAGGCCGACGGCGCGCCTATCTACATGCCCAACTTGACGAAGCTTTTTCCGGTAATGCTTGACGACATTGCCAAGCTCTATGCTGGTTTTCGCGGTCCGGTGATCTTGATTGGACACGCTCCCAACACCAATCTGATCTGCGACTTAAGGCCAGCTTTTTTCTCCTTGCCGTGTCCGACAGCCTCAAAGGCAGAGCATGCCGCCTTCAAATCGGCCTTCACGACTTTTGCAACCCGTCACTCCACGTTCCAATTTGTTGATCCTCTGGAAATCATCTGCCCAGCAATGCAATGCCGTGCGACCGACCTTGCGGGGCATGCCCTCTACGTCGACGAACACCACTTCTCAATCTTCGGTGCGAGGCTTATCGTTCCGAAAATCATCGAGAGACTTGAAGATGATCTGTCGATCTTGCGCCAGCAAGCTGTCAGCGACCAATCCTATCTTCCCGATCCTAACGAGATGGATGGCGAAACAAAGAGAGGGTCGCTAGAGACCAAGCGATGATTGTGCCTAAGAATATGAAGCAAAGCGGGCCGACCAAGAGCCCTGCAGCCGGCAGCGGTTTGAGGAAGAAGATCGCGACGCAGGCGGCCGCGAAAAGTGCGATGCCTGCAACTGTGCCGGAAGCAAAACTCCAAGAAGTTCTCTTGCGCGTCGGCGAGGACTGTTGAGCGGGCACCCTCGCGGCAAGCATGCCGCCGATTCCGAGAGCGACCGGAATAAAGAGACTCGGCGTAAGCAAGAGGTCATGGGAAGTCATCATCACCCCTATAACGGCAATGCCGACGGCAAGGTCCCTAGCCTCTCTCACGAAGTAGAAGGCGAAGGCCGCGAGGCCGATCGGGATCAGCCAGCCCAAGTGACCAAAAGCGACTGCGAACAGGACGAATGTGTTGTGAGGGGCAAGCGCTTGCGCCTCCTCAAGTCCGCGGCCGAAGAAGCCACCCTCTCGATAGGCGAGCAGGCCGCGCTCGAGAAAGAGAGCTCTTGCCGAGATCGAATTTCTCTTGCCCTCATCCGTTAGACGTTTGTCCAACGCCTGCATCTTGGATTGGTTTACCGCGGACGGTGGCGCGGGGTTGGATGGCGGACGAGATAAGGCAGCTGTGTCGACCCCGGGCGGGGCTGAACCGGTCCCGGATTTTGCTGCGGCAATCCCCGCAGATGAACTTTCCTCAGGCGACTGAGATGGGATTTCAGCGCCAGATGTGCGCCGATCGAGTGTGTCGACAGCCTTCGTTGCTTCGTCGAGCGCCCTGCTTACCGACAATGCCCCGGCAAAGGACTCGCCGATAGCTATCCTGAAGTAGCGATTCGTCATCGATGCAACGCTAGTGACGCCGACCAGCAGGCACGCCACAGCGAGCGCCCGCGCCCAACTGGCATTGTTGATCTGGAATCGCCAGCCAGTTCGATATCGTTGCCATATCCTGATAGCAATTGGCGCCGCCAAAGTGGCGGCAGCAGCAAGAAGGGTCGATCGGGACAAAGTGACCACCAGCGCCCCTGCGACAAGAACGAGAAAACTCGCCCGCCATTTCTTGGCTACACCACGGTAGCTAGCCGCCGCACCCAGCAGTAGTCCGGCTGCGGCAACATTCGGGTTGATTGCTAAACCAGCCGCGCGGCCCAGGGTGCCAGTAAAGCCATGGACGAAAAATATGTCTAGGAAACAAACAATAGCATTGAGAGCTGTGACCGACGCAGAGAGCCGCAGTGCGATCGAAGGAGCGGAAGCAAGCATCAGGACGATGGTGGAGCCGCCGAGTGCAAGAGTGATCAGATAGCTCCTGTTAACGAGCCCTATCGGATGCAGTGCAATGGGTACGACTGCCATCGCGGCACTGAATGCAAGCGGCCAGATAAATTTACGCACGTCGCGGCGCACCACTATAACGGTGATCGAGACCGCCAAGACAACGCAATAGACAGCGTACAGTGCCATCCTCACATACTCATCTCGCCCTGCGAACAAGGGCAAGGAGAACGGCATGAACCAAGTTTGATATACTACAATGGTAAACGCGCAGAACCCGGCAGAGATATTCACCAGGAAAGCGTTTAGCGAACTAGCCGAATTCACCAAGCAATCCGAGCGTGTCTGGGCAACCCCGCTCATCCGTCAACCTGTAAGGTAGATGCGTTCGTAGGCGTCGACCATAGCTCTCGTCGAGTAGCGCTCACGCATCGCCCGTCGCCGAAACTCCCGATCGGCCGCAGGCTCAGGCAATTGCTCGATAACTGCGAGAAGCCCGCGAGCTAGGTCGGCCGGGTCGTGAGCCTTCACCAACACACATCCTGACATGCCGGAGAGCGCCTCCGGATTTCCACCGACATTGGTAGCGACGACAGGCAGCCCTGCTGCAAGTTTTTCCATCAAGGCGTTGCAAAAGCCTTCCTCATGGGAAGCGATCACGCCGACATCCATGCCGGCGAGCAAGCCCGGCACATCGCTTTGCGTTCCCAACGCATGCACCTTCGAGCTGACGCCGAAACGCTGTGCCTCTTCCGCCAGGCGCGGTCCGATGCCGCGGTCCTCTCCCGCCATGAACAGCCGCAGGTTAGGCCGCTTCTCGCTTGCACGAGCGAATGCCTCGATCAGGTCCTTGTGGCCCTTATACGGAATCAAATTAGCAACTATGACGATCCCAATTTCACTCGGATCAAGGCCAAGCCGGTGCCGGGTTTCGTCCCGGCTGCGGCCGATATCATCGAAGCGGCCGAGATCGAGACCGTTCGGAATCACCTCTATTTTGTTGATATCATAGCCGTCGCGCATTGCGGTATCAGCCGCGACGGCATGCGAGTTCGCGACCACCACATGGGAGAACCGATTGGCAAATCGATCCATCCATTTCAGCCATGGCCACCGTTCTTGATGGGTGCCGGCACCGCGTCGGCTTGTAATAACGAGTCGTGCGAAGGCAGCCTGTCCGGCCAGAGCGCTCATGAAGTTCGCCAGCGGCAGAAAAGCATGGATGACGCTCGGTCTTTCGAGGGCAACCCGCCTAAAGAGCCACATGACCGCCGCCACGAGAGCCAGCATCTCTTTTAGGCCAGGCTTGGTCTTTGAAATAGTGCTCGCTGCATTCGGTCGGTGACGGCCGTAAAACACCGTTACGCCGGCACGGCTCAGTGGATCGGCAAGTACATTCGCTGCTCGGGTGAGAGCGAAAACTTCGACTCTCCAGCCTCGTCTCGCCAATTCCTTGGCGAGCAATACGAGTTGGCTCTCCGTGCCGCCAAGGCTAAGCGAGCCGATGACAAAGAGCACGCCACGACGACGCCCTCCAGCGAGTGCTGCAGAGGGCTCGGCTGCAGGTTCCCGTCGTTCAGGACCGGTCATCGAAACTTCTTCTCGCAGCGTCATCCGCCGCGCCGCCGGCATCTCACAGGACCGTCGCTTGCCATAGTCTTCAGATTCAGGCAAGCATGAAGCGTCCTACGCGCCATGATCGGACGACCGATTAAAAGTAAAAAGTTTCGGAACTAAGACAAACTGCCGCCGAGCACGTGACCTGCCGACAGACAGCAGGCCTATAGCCAGCAACATGAACGGCGGAAGCCATTTCAGCCGCTCGAACATCGCCTCATAGGCAAGCACGTTTCGGAAACCTTCCGTGGTCCCAAGCGGATGCCAAGGCTGACTATACGCTTTATGCAGAAGGGGCAGCGCGGATCCGTAGTCGGCATAGTAGGAGTCAATTAGCGAGGGATACTTTTCTACGGCAGCAAGAGAATAGGGAATAAAGACACCATAATCGGAATCGAGAACATTACCGTTGGCCTCCACAATGGTATGCTGTTCCGCACTGTATATCGTCGCGTCGATTCCTTGTTCGGTGAGGATCGAATAGACAATCTTCGAGACTTGAGAGCAGAAGCCGTAGCCACGGTCCAAGGCCTTTCGAGGAGTCAGAAACTCGTAATTTTGAAACCCTTCACGATATTCAGGAACCAGACCAAGTATCCAGATCAAATAGTTGTCAAAAGCACTGATCCGCGTGTAGCGGGCATCGGTTGCCGCCCAACTATCCCCTTCTGTCCAATAGTGCACCATTCCCCCTGCGACAGCCTTGGTCAGCCGATCAAGATAGATCTGCATCGGCTCATTCGGGTCACGGTAAAGGTCCTCCAAGTCGCCAATTTTCTGCGCAAAACCGAGCGGCCCCTCGATTGCCGTCATAGGCGGTGCCGGATAGGCGCTGACCAGGCCGAGGGGATAAGCGGCGACAAAAAGCAGAAATGCTGCTCCAGCTCCAACCAGCCAGAGACCTAGGGGCTGCCTAAACCGATCGATGGCCAAAACAAGGCTCCGGCTGAGAATCGTTTCCTCCTCAAGTAACTAAGCAGCATATCATATTGGCACGTTCGCTAGCGCGTCTAAATGGTCCAGCTTGCGAATGGCGGTTGGCTCGATCAGATATGACAAATTGTCAATTGGCCCCAGTTGCGACTTGTCTCCCGCCCCCGTACATGCGCATTGAGCACGCCAACAATGTGGATATTAAGCTTGGCATTGAACGGCTCTTGGAACCTGGGCATTACGACCGACGCGCTTCGGCGCTTGTGGGTACAAATGTCGAGACGCCAACGGCGTCAGTTTTTCCGCCTTCTCGTCCTGATGTTCTTCGGCGCGATCGCCGAGGCCGCGACGCTCGGCGCCCTCTTACCGTTTCTCGCTCGGATTGCGGATCCCAATGCCGTCGGCGATCAATCATTAGTTTCGCGTCAGTTGCAGGGATTGGGTCTGGCGGGGTCCAGCGACAACTTCCTGCCATTGCTGCTTCTTTTTTCGGCGGTGGCGGTGATTGCTGGCGCAGTACGCATTCTTCTCGCCCGGGCAATCCACTCTTTTGTATTTTCGCTTGGACACGAACTAGCAGTCAGAGTTTATAAGCGCGCACTTTATCAATCTTATAGCTATCACCTTTCGAATAGCTCAAGTTCTGTGTTGGCGACACTTCGGCAGGTCCACATCATAAACATGAATGTGCTCCTTCCATTTCTTCAGGCAGTAAGTGGGTCGATCATCAGTGTTTTCGTCGTCGCTGCGATGTTTGTCTTGAGTTCCTTTATCACATTTGTGATTTTTGCCGGGATAGGAACAGCCTACCTCGGTATGTCTCTCTTCATTCGCAAGCATCTAAAGACGAATGCGCGAACCATCGAACGAATGCAAGCAGAAGATATTCGTGCGGTACAAGAGGGGTTGGGCGGCATTCGCGATGTCATCATCAACGACACACAGCCCTACTTTCTCTCCCGCTTCGAAGAACTCGACAGGCACTTGCAGCACGCTTACTCGACCAACGCACTAGCTGCTGCCACGCCGCGCTTCGCGATCGAAGCCATCGGTATGGTTATCATCGCGACGCTTGCTTATATTCTGATCAGCCGAACCAACAACGCTGGTCAGGTGTTGCCAATGCTTGGAACATTTGTTCTTGGTGCACAGCGCCTGGTTCCCGTGATGCAACTGATCTATGCGAATTGGGCGCTTATACTCGGCAATATCGCTGGTGTTGAGGTAGTTCTCAAGGCCATCGAGGCACCCCTCCCGGTAGATGCGCACCAATCTCCACCGAAGCGTTTGCCGTTCGATAGGGCAATAGTATTGAAGAATCTATCGTTCCAATACGGGCCTGACGAGCGTCCCGTGATCGAACACTTCAGCCTCACGATCGTCAAGGGTACAAAAGTCGGCTTTGTCGGCAAGACGGGCAGCGGAAAGAGCACGACAGTCGATCTAGTGATGGGCCTGCTCGAGCCGACCAGCGGAGCAATCGAGATCGATGGACAACTATTGGATGGAACCACGCGGCGTGCCTGGCAAAGACAGATCGCCCATGTGCCGCAAAGTATCTTCCTGACCGACGCCTCGATCGCCGAGAATATTGCCTTTGGCCTCGACCCCGCCGACATCAACCATGATCGCGTTCGCAACGCGGCGCAGCAGGCCGCTTTGGCTGAGTTCATCGAGAGTCTTCCTCAGGGGTATGAGACACGGGTTGGCGAGCGTGGCGTCCGTCTGTCGGGCGGCCAGCGCCAGCGGATCGGCATTGCTCGAGCGTTGTACAGACAGGCGTCCCTGCTTGTTTTTGACGAAGCCACGAGCGCGCTTGATACGGACACTGAGGCCGCTGTTATGGAGGCAGTCTGGGAACTGCCGGCCGACCTGACGGTGCTGATCATTGCTCATCGCTTTACGACGGTTGAAAATTGCGATGAGATCGTGACGGTTGAAAACGGCCGGCCGCATATATGGACAAAAACCGGCGATCATATCGCCTAGTTCCTTTGGCTGCTGCTCTTCGAATCTGAAAATTACTGCGCGTAAAGCTTCACCAGTGGATACCGTCACGGGCTAGTAATCAGACCTTCCGAATACGTTCGCTGATTGATGGCAAATTCCACGACCACCCTCAGTGCCTGTCGATGAACGCAGCCCAATTGGCTCCGAACTCGTATCGGTCGGCCGCTGAATTGCCTTGAACCGTCATTCTGCGGCCCGCTGCCCGGCTTCGATGATTTCCATCATATGAGCGGTCACCTTCTGAATATCGTAGCGCTGTTCGGCGATCCTCCGGCTGTTCCTGGCCATGCTTTCGGCCTCATCCGGATTGTCGATCAGGCGGATCATCGCCTCCGCCAGGGGGGCCGTGGCGCCGACCGGCACCAGCAGGCCGTTCACCCCGGGAACAATCGGCGCGCGGCAACCCGGCGCATCCGTCGTGATCACCGGGCGGCCCATCGCCATCGCCTCCAGAACCGAGCGCGAGGTGCCCTCACGGTAGGACGGAAGCACGTAAACACGCGAATCGGCGATCACCCCGCGAACGTCTTCGACGGCCCCGTGATAGTGAATCGTTCCGTCCGCCACGGCTGCTTCAACCTCCGAAACCGGAAATCCCGCGGGGTTGGGATCCGTGTCACCGACCAGGTCGAAACAAGCCTCCGGCCGGACCGCCTTCACCAGTCTCGCCGCGGCCAGATATTCCGCGAGGCCTTTGTCGCGAAGCAGGCGCGCGATCATCAGAAATCGCGGCTTGTGCGGGAGAGGCGCCACCTGGAAGCGCTCCAGGTCGACCCCTGAACCGTTGACGACGTTGGCTGGTGTCCGTCCGAGAAGCCCCAGTCGACGGAAATCATCGCGGTCGTCGTCATTCTGGAAGGTGGCCGTGGTGGCCGCACGCAGGCTGGCGGCATAAAGCAGCCGAGCCACGGCGTTGACGGCCCGCCAGCGCAGCGATTTGTGCCGGTCCGTGAACGCATAGCCGAGACCGGTGACAAGCGCGTGCCGGCGCGGCACCCGTGCGATCAATGCCGCGGGTACGCCGTAGACGATTGGCTTGATCGCGCAGGCCAGCACGATCCGAGGCTTGAGTTTTCGTATCTTCCTGTAGAGCCGAAAGGCCAAAAGCGTGTCGCCGAGCGGCGCAACAGCGGCGCGCTCCATCGGCAATGGATGGAACCGGATGCCGTTTTCTGTCAGCCAACGAACGGTCATCGCATCGAATGGGGCCAGGGCGTGAACTTCGTATCCTGCAAGGCGCAGCGCAAGAAGAAAATGCCCCCGCGTGGTTGCAAGGGACCTTGGTTCGCTGACGACAACGACGATACGGTTCATGCGTTCAATTCTTGGGCTGATCGCTTCAGGCCATTCGCCCCTTGTAGGTTTTCGACGCCCGAAACCCAATCCTGACGCATGTTATCCACAACATCGATCGGCATGAGAGCGCATGAGCGGCGCAAGCATGGTCGCGGACCATTTTTGAGTGGAGACTTCTGCCTTCGCAACGGCGCATCGTTGAATTGAAACACCGCCTGCCATAAAAGCGCCTCGACTGATCGATGACCTGAGGAAATCCGCGGATGTCCGAACGCATTGCTGTAATCGGATTAGGCTATGTCGGCTTGCCGGTAGCTGTCGCCTTTGGAAAGGTTTTCCCGGGAACGATTGCGTTTGATATCAGCGAACGTCGCATCACCGAACTGCGCGACGGCATCGATCGCACGGGAGAGGTCGACGCAACGTCGCTCAAGGAAACGTCGATCGTCCTCACCGCCGACCGACAGATGTTGAAAGGCGCGACGTTCTTCATTGTCGCCGTGCCGACCCCTATCGACAACAACCGCGCCCCCGATCTCGCGCCCCTGAAGTTGGCCTCCGAACTTGTCGGCGAAGCGGTTGAGAAGGGCGCGGTCGTCGTTTTCGAATCGACGGTCTATCCAGGCGTGACGGAAGATTTCTGCGGGCCGATCATCGAGCGGATTTCGGGCCTTAGGCACCCTGATGACTTCACGCTTGGCTATTCGCCCGAACGAGCCAACCCTGGCGATCGGGAACACTCGCTGCAACGGATCGTCAAAGTCGTCTCCGGCGAGAACACCGAGACGCTGGAGCGCGTGGCGGATACCTATGGTCGCATCATCGATGCCGGTGTCTACCGCGCCCCCTCGATCAAGGTGGCCGAGGCAGCGAAAGTGATCGAGAACACCCAGCGCGATCTCAACATCGCGCTGATGAATGAATTGGCAATGATCTTCGAGCGGCTCGACATCCGGACCCAGGATGTTCTCGATGCCGCGTCGACAAAGTGGAACTTTCTTCCCTTCAAGCCGGGTTTCGTGGGTGGCCACTGCATCAGCGTCGATCCATACTATCTGACCGCCAAGGCAGAGGCTGAGGGATACCACCCGCAGATCATCCTAGCCGGCCGTCGCATCAACGACGGCATGGGAGCCTTCGTTGCCCAACAGGTCGTCAAGCAGCTGATCCGCTCGGACATGCCCGTCAAGGGAGCTTCCATCGGCGTTCTCGGGCTGACCTTCAAGGAGGACGTGCCGGATTTGCGCAACAGCCGCGTCTTCGACATGGTCAGGGAACTGCGGCAATTCGGCATTGTCCCCAAAGTCCACGACCCGCTTGCCGATGCCGAAACCGCTCGACGCGACCATGGCGAAACAATCCTGCCGATCGAGGAAATAAAAGATCTGCAGGCGCTTGTTCTGGCGGTTCCTCACAAGCATTATCTCGAGGGTGGGAAGTCCCGCATTTTTGAGATGATCAGACCAGGTGGAACGCTGTTCGACATCAAGTCTGCCTTCAAGCCGAATGAAATTCCTGGCACGATAAAATATTGGAGCCTGTGAGGCTCGGCCAGAAATCGACGCTGGGGATAAGCCGTGACATCAAGCAGGCCAATTCTGATCACCGGCGCGGCCGGTTTCATCGGTTTTCATCTCTGCGAGAGACTGCTCTCCGACGGCCGGCAGGTCGTTGGATTGGATTCCATGAATGAGTACTACGACGTCACCCTGAAGCGGGCGCGGCTCGACCGGCTGAACAGGTTCCCGAACTTTCGGTTCGAGCATGTCGATCTCACGGAGCGCGACCGTATTGCGGCGCTGTTTCTGTCGGCCGCGCCGGGGATCGTCGTCAATCTCGCGGCTCAAGCCGGCGTGCGCTATTCGCTGACCAATCCGCACGCCTATGCGGAAAGCAATCTCGGCGGCTTTCTCAATGTCCTCGAAGGATGCCGGCACGCCTCGGTTGGCCATCTGGTCTATGCCTCCTCCAGTTCGATCTATGGCGGCAGTACACGAATGCCGTTCTCCGTTCACGATTCGGCTGACCATCCGCTCAGCCTCTATGCGGCAAGCAAGAAGGCCAACGAGCTTATGGCGCACACCTATAGCCATCTGTTCGCACTGCCGACGACGGGACTGCGCTTCTTCACCGTCTATGGTCCCTGGGGACGGCCGGACATGGCTCTGTTCATCTTCGCCAGGGCCATCCTCGCCGGCGAGCCGATCGACGTCTTCAACTATGGCAACATGCAGCGGGATTTCACTTATATCGACGACATTGTTGAAGGCATTGTCCGCGTCATGCGGCAGCCCGCGACGCCCAACCCGGATTGGAAAAGCGCCGCGCCGGATCCGGCAACCAGCAACGCTCCGTTCAGGATCCACAACATCGGCGGCAATTCGCCCGTTCAACTGAACCGGCTGATCGAGGTGCTGGAAGACGCGCTCGGGCGCAAGGCAAACCGCAACCTGATGCCGATCCAGCCGGGCGACGTTCCGTCGACGTCCGCCGATGTCAGCTCGCTCGAGGAGGCGACTGGATTCAAACCGAAGATCCCGATCGAGATCGGGGTCCCGCGCTTCGTGAAATGGTATCGGGAATTCTATCGGGTATGATCGGCAGCTTCGGCGGCACGGCAGGTGAAGGTCCATGAACGCACGCTATGATTTCGGCCGCAACTGGTCCGAGCTCGCCGCGCGTTTCGAGCAGGAGCACCTGGACCGCGCCTGCCAGGACCTTCGCCGCCTCGTCGGCGATGTGAAGGACAAGACCTTTCTGGATATCGGCTGCGGGTCGGGTTTGCACTCGGCGGCCGCCCTTCGACTTGGAGCGGCGAAGGTCCTGGCGCTGGACTACGACACCGACTGCGTCGAAACGACAAAAGCCGTCCTTTCTCGGTTCGCGCCGGTAGCCGAATGGAGCGTGGAGCGAGCCGATATCCTCGACAAGGGATCGCTTCCATCGGGGACATTCGACATCGTCTATTCCTGGGGCGTCCTGCATCACACCGGGGACATGTGGGCAGCGATGCGCAACGCGACCGGTCTCGTCGGCCGCGGGGGACGTTTTGGCCTTGCGATCTACCTGAAGACACCTCTTTGCGGACTGTGGACCGTCGAAAAACGGCTGTACTCCTCCCATCGGTGGCTGCGCGCTCCCGTAAAGGCACTCTTTGTTCCCGCCTACATCCTGGCGAGAACGTTGCGTCACGGGGACCCGATCTCTTTTGTAAAGAACTATCGCGCGCGCCGCGGCATGGAGTTCCTGGCAGATGTCGACGATTGGCTCGGTGGATATCCCTATCAATCCACTTCGGCCAACGAGTTGGAGACGACCGTCGAAAAGCTTGGGTTTCGCACGAAGCAGCGCTTCAATGTAACGCCTGGAATTGGTCTTTTCGGCACCGGCTGCGGTGAATGGTGTTTCGAGCGAATCGATTTATAGATACTTGGTTTTCCTCTATCTGATCTCGCGGCATAGAGAGCAAATCTCGGGCTGGCCATCATGGAGCAGTGACGCCGTATGTGCGGTATCGTCGGCATTGTAGGAGGAGCGGCCGCGACGGTCAGCGGCGCCTCCACCGTGCGCCGCATGGCCGACATGATCCGGCATCGCGGTCCGGATGGGGACGGCGTCTGGACCGATGCCGAGGCCGGCGTCGCTCTCAGTCAGCGCCGACTGGCGATTATCGATCTGTCGTCGGCAGGCGCGCAGCCGATGACCTCGCATGGTGGTCGCTACGTCATTGTCTTCAACGGAGAAATTTACAACCACGCCGAGATGCGCACGCTCCTCGATCGCAAGCATGGCCTTCATGCCTGGCGCGGGCATTCCGACACCGAGGTCTTGCTGGCTGCGATCGAAGAGCTGGGTCTGAAAAAGGCCCTCGAACTGGCCGTCGGCATGTTCGCTTTCGGCTTGTGGGACCGGCTGGAGAGAACGCTCGTCCTCGGCCGCGATCGCCTGGGGGAAAAACCCTTGTACTACGGGCGTGTCGGCAAGGCGTTCGCTTTCGCCTCCGAAATCAAGGCATTCAGCCCGCTTCCCAACTGGCGCCCGGAGATCGACCGCAATGCGCTGGCGTTGTTGATGCGCCACAACTACATCCCCGCGCCTTACAGCATCTATCAGGGCATCCGCAAACTAAGGCCCGGCGAGTTTCTCGTCCTTTCCGACCCTATGCGCGAGCCGCGCGTCGAGAGCTATTGGAGCGCCAGGGAAGTCGCCGAACGGGGCCGGCGTGATCCTTTTCAAGGGAGTCCCGAAGAGGCGGTCGACGGCCTCGAGCGTCATCTTCGCCAGGCGCTCGAAGGGCAGATGATCGCCGACGTGCCGCTCGGCGCCTTTCTTTCGGGCGGCATCGATTCCTCCGCGATCGTGGCGGTCATGCAGTCGATCAGCTCGCGGCCGGTGCGGACGTTCACGATCGGATTCAACGAAGCAGGCTACAACGAGGCGCACCACGCCCAGCAGGTGGCGCGCCGGCTCGGCACCGATCATACCGAACTTTATCTTAGCGAGCGCGACGCGCTCGACGTCGTGCCGCAGCTGCCCGGCATCTATTGCGAGCCTTTCTCGGACTCCTCGCAGATCCCGACGTTCCTGGTGTCCAAGTTGGCGCGTGGCAGTGTCAAGGTCGCGCTGTCGGGCGACGGCGGAGACGAGCTGTTTTCGGGCTACACGCGTTACGCGCTTGCCGATGCTTTCTGGAACAGGCTTTCCCGGATCCCGATCGGGTTGCGCCTTGTGTCGGCGAGCTTGGCCACGCTGCCGTCCGCGGGTCTCTATGACAATGTCGCAGGCGGGATCATGCCGCTCCTGCCGCGGCGCATGCGCCGCCAGCGTGTGGGCGACAAGATCCACAAGGCCGCCTCGGTCCTTTCGCTGCGAAGCTTAGACGATGTTTATCGTCGCCTCTGCTCGCACTGGGAGCCCGCGGATATCGTTCTCGGTGCGGCTGAGCCGCCGACGATGCTGACGGGGCTTGAACCCCTTCCGGATTTGCCGGGCAACGTCGAGCGGATGATGTATCTCGACACGATGAGCTATCTGCCGGATGACATTCTGGTAAAGGTCGACCGTGCGGCAATGGCCATCGGCCTTGAAACCCGCGTGCCGCTTCTCGACCATCGCCTTGTAAGCTTTGCGCTTTCGTTGCCGCTTTCCGTTCTGCGGACCGGCGGGCAAACCAAGTGGCCGCTCAGGCAACTGCTCTACAGACATGTTCCTCAGGCGCTTGTCGAACGTCCAAAGATGGGCTTCGGCGTGCCTATAGATGCCTGGTTGCGCGGTGCCCTCCGCGACTGGGCGGAGGCGCTGCTGGACGAGCGCCGATTGCAGGAGGATGGCTTTTTCCGGTCGAAGCCGATCCGGCGCGCCTGGTCCGAGCATCTTTCCGGACATCGCAACAACCAGTATCTGCTTTGGGACGTGCTGATGTTCCAATCATGGCGGGAAGCGCACCAGGGAGCCTCGGCTGCTGCCGCGGCTTGAGCAAGCGCAAGCTCAAACGGTTTCATTTTTGCACTGTCCGCCCGTTGCGGCCGGATGGCGAGCACAATGGAATCGCACTATCGGATGCCGGAACTAGGGGCTATACCGGCTCCGGGACAGGGGCCAGGGTAAGCGGGGATCATTGAGTAGATCTGCACGCAACCTAAGAGATTGCAAAGCAAGGCATTGAATCCGCTTACATCGCTCCGGCGCCACCTCACGGCCGAAAAGATCAACCTCTACTTCTCGATGGTCTGTTTCTTTTCGCCGCCGGTGCTCGGATCGGTGGTGAGCTTCGTTTTTCATGGTGGCGCCCTCTGGTCGGTGGTGCTGCTGGCCGCCGGGCGACGCCGCTTGAACATCGACCGGCCGATGGTTGCCATGACCATTGCAATCTATGCCTATTGCGCGGCGATGGTTTTGGCATCGATCGTCAATGGTACGCTGCGGGTCGACGTTGCGTATTTCCTGCCGCTGATCACCTTGTTGTTGTTCCCGATCTCTTATTCGACCTGGAGCATCACCGATAAGGCGGCCCTTGCCCGCCTTGCCGTGCTCGCCAGCGCGGCGGCCTGTGCGGGCGCGCTGGTCCTGGCCGTCGTCCAATATTACTGGATCGGCATGCTCCGGGCCGAAGGCGGAGCCGGAAATCCGATCGTGTTTGCGACGGTCACCTGTCTTGCCGTGGTGATATGCCTTGCAGGCGCCCTGTCGGGGTTGGAGAAGGCCTGGGAACCACTCATCGTCGCCGCGCTCGCCGGCGTCGTGGCGACCCTCTATTCGGGCTCGCGCATGGTTTGGGTGGCCCTGTTGATCGCGGTTGTTGCCGTGCTCGCAATCAATCGCCAAAGGTTCGCTCGGGCGAATATGAGGCGGTTTCTGGTGGTGGCCGGAGCCGCGAGCCTGCTGACCGCCGCAATGACGTCCCCGATCATCGTGGATCGCACTCATGTCCTTTTTGACGACTGGGATGCCCTTGTCACCAAAGGCGATCATTCCACCCCGCTCGGACTGCGCGTTGGGCTCTGGGACATAGGGCTCGAGGCATATCGCGAGGCCCCGCTTTTCGGCCACGGCATTTCCGCGAGTCGAGGGCTTTCAAGGCAGGGATTCAAGAAGCACTTTGGGCTGAGCCAAGGTTTCAACCATTTTCACAACGGCTTTCTGACTGCGTTGGTGCAGGCTGGACTTGTAGGCGCAACTGCACTGGCGGCGATCTTCGTCGTCGCGATCTGGAACGCGACAAGAGTGCTGCGTTTCAGTGCCGATCCGCTGGAGCGGTTCGGGGCGACGATGATCGTCGTCACCGTCATAGTGTACCTTGTTGGCGGGCTGAGCGGCATCCTTGTCGGCCACGACATTCTCGATTCAACGCTGATGGTGTTCCTGATTTCTGGAACTTACCTGGCTTGCGGGCGCACCGTGCCGCCAATCGGAAAAAGCTCTTGTGACCATGGTCCGGTTCGCGAATTGGAACTCACAAAGACCTAGAGCAATTCCAGGAAAAGTGTGTAACGGTTTTCCGTCCGGAATGCGTAAAAACAAATATTTAGAGCATGTCTCCCGAAGTGGGGCCGGTTTCGGGATAACGACATGCTTGAAATCAATGGCTTAAAGCGCGTCGCCTGAATCCGCTGCGTCGACGTGCTTCAGGAGCTTCGGCCGGTGAAGTGGTTCGCGTGGCGTAGCGAAGGAAGGATTGCCCAGTCGAAGACGCCGGCGTCCCCTTCCCCGGGATATTTCCTGGCGCCGGCGCTCGACAAGGCCGTGACGGCATCAAGGCTGGAGCTGGCCACCATTTCCAGCCATCTAAGACACTCTTCACCTGTCGATCCGGATCTGACGTGAAGAGCGTCTCGACCGGGGTGCCGTGCTTGGATTGATGGGTTCCAGGAATGAGACCCGCTCCAAGCACTCACGACCTCTTTTCTAGCCGTGCTGGATTTCCGTGCCGAGCACCTTCAGGCATTCCCGGATGAAGGCTGCAAGAGCGGTCCAGCCTTTGGCCGAAACCATTGTGCCGTCGACATACGCCTCGGTTGGCGACAAGTCGATGTAGGTGCCGCCGGCGAGCGTCACTTCCGGCTCGCAGGCCGCGAGCGCGCCGACCTTTTTTCCGCGTACGACGCCGTCGACCGCGATCAGGATCTGCACGCCGTGGCAGATCGTGAAGATCGGCTTCCTGGTTTCGTGGAAATGGCGCACCATCGCCTGAACGCGCTTGTCGGTGCGGATGTACTCCGGTCCGCGGCCGCCGGCGCAATAGACGGCGTCGTACTGGTCGAGCTGCTTCTCCGCGTCGGAGAACGTCTTGTTGATCAGCGCGTAATGACCGAGCTTCTCGGTGTAGGTCTGGTCGCCCTCAAAGTCGTGGAGCGAGGTCTTGATCAGGTCGCCGGCATTCTTGTCCGGGCAGACGACGTGGACGGTGTGGCCTACTGCCTCCATCGCCTGCTGGTATACGAAGATCTCGTATTCCTCGGTGAACTCACCGGTCAGCATCAGTATCTTCTTGGCTGGCATGACTTTTCCTTTCGATTTTGGAGATGCCAAGGCGCCGCCTCCGCACTGCCTGGAAACGCCTTCGGCGCGCCGCACGGGCGCAACCGGCGGGCCGGCGCAACAGCGCGGTCCCTTTCAAGGCGAGCGGAGATGGGCATGAAGGTCACTCGAAGGCCGGCAGGAGCCGGTCCCGCGAATTCTCGATATGCACGCGCATCGCCTTCCCGGCGGCGCCCGCATCGCCCGCCGCGAAGGCAGCGAGAATTGCCTCGTGCTCATCCAGCGCCTCTTCGGTGACCCGCGAGTGGTACATCAGGCGGAAGATGTGGAAGTGGGTGTGCTGGTGGCTCAGCGTCTCGCGGATGAGTTCATTCTGAGCGAACTCCATGATCTTGTCGTGAAAGATCGCATCCTGCCGCGCGAAGTTGGAATAGCGCAGGCGCTCATCTCTTCCTACCCCCCGCGCCATGACGCCGGCCGCTTCCCGCAGGATCGCGAGGCGCTCCTCATCCAGCGTTGCCGTGGCCTTGGCCGCAGCGGCGGGTTCCAACAGAAGGCGCAACTCGTAGAGCTCGTCGAACCGGCGTCGGGTGATCTGCGGGGCGGCGCGGTAGCCGATCAGATGCGTCTTCACCACCAGCCCTTCACCTTCCAGCCTGCCGAGGGCTTCGCGGATAGGCGTGTGGGAGACGTCGAATTCCCTGACCAGATTGTCGACGGTGATCCGCGATCCCGGGGGAATCCTCAGCGACATCAACTGCGCGAAGATCGCCTCATAGACATCCCCGGCCAGACTGTTGGCCCGCTGGATGCGGCCGCCCGGACGGGCTGCGTTGTCAACGGTCAGACCGGTGTCTTGCATCGTTTTGCCTCTTGACAGGAGCAAGCCTTAACACGATGGTTCGGCCGATACAATACTATATCCTATACGATTTTATAGAGGATATGGGATGAGCTAACACCTTGTAACGCCAGCTGCGCCTTACCGGCTCAGATCGGCACGAAAGCGAAGTTCTGGGAAACCGGGCCTCTCTCGGCTGGATGAGGCTCTGCAACGAACGAAAGCTCAGCCAGCCACCTTTTCGAAAGGCCCAGTCCATGACCTTGTTTGCAGCCGCGCGGCTGCCGCGCGAAATTCTCTTCGGCAAAGGCCAGCGCCACGCCCTGCCCGCCGTTGCCGGCCGCTATGGCCGGCGCGCACTCATCTGCACCGACGAACGCCTGGCCAGGACGTCCGAGTTCACCGAAATCCTCGCCGGATTGGAAGCTGCCCGGGTCGCCACGCTCGTCTACGATCGAACCTTGCCCGACGTGCCGCGCGACAGCGTCGGCGCCTGCATCGCGGAGGCGAGGAGCTTCAAGCCGGATGTGGTGATCGGCATTGGGGGCGGCAGTTGCCTCGACATGGCCAAATGCGCCGCGCTTTTGCTCAGCCATGGCGGCAAGCTCCAGGACTACTATGGTGAATTCAAGGTGCCGGGCCCTACCCTACCGTTGATAGCGGTGCCGACCACGGCCGGCACCGGCTCCGAAGTGACCCCGGTCGCCGTGATCTCGGACCCGGAGCGGACGCTCAAGGTCGGCATCTCCAGCCCGCATCTCATTGCTGCGGTTGCGCTTTGCGATCCGGACCTGACGGCGAGCTGCCCGCCCTCCCTGACAGCCATCGCTGGTGCCGACGCGCTGACGCATGCGATCGAAGCGTTCACTGCGGCAAAACGCGGTGCCGATGCCGATCTGCCGCAGCGACATGTCTTCATTGGAAAGAACGCGCTGAGCGATCATTTCGCCCTGCTGGCGATCAGGCTTTTGGGCCGCAGCCTCGAGGCGGCCTATCGTGACGGGTCGAACGAGAACGCGCGCGCAGATGTCATGATGGGGGCGTTGGCCGCGGGCTGCGCCTTCGGCACCGCGGGGACCGCCGCTGCCCACGCCGTGCAGTATCCGGTCGGCGCGCTCACCCACACGCCGCACGGGCTGGGCGTCGCCACGATGCTTCCGTATGTGATGAGCTACAATCTTGCGGCCGCAACGCAAGAGATTGCCGAACTTGGCGGCGCCCTCGGCGTGCCTCGCCAGGATCGCAACGCCGTTCAGCTGGCGGATGCCACGATCAAGGAAGTTGCGCGACTCTTCAATGCCATCGGCATTACACCCACGCTGGCCGACCTCGGCCTTCCCGAGGACAAGATCGACTGGACGGCCGAGCAGGCGTTCGGCATCGACCGACTGATCAAGAACAATCCCCGCCCGTTCGACCTGGCCGCGATGCGGCGCCTGGTCAGGGCTGCTTATGACGGCGACATGGCCGCCGCGACGATGTGAGGGATGGAGCCTGAACCCCATGAACATTTCGATAGACCTGATCGACCAGGATTCTGACATGTCTGAATACGCTGCGTTTTCGCATGGGCTCTACATCGGCGGGATATGGCGACCCTCATCCGACGGCTCTGTCATCGAAGTGGTCGATCCTTCGACCGAGGCCGTGATCGCGGCGGTTCCCGACGCCACGCTCGCCGACGCCGCAGCCGCGGTCGAGGCGGCGGCCGAGGCAGCGACGAGCTGGCGCGAGGCCCCGCCGCGCAGGCGATCCGAGATCCTGAGGCGCTGCTTCGAGCTGATGACCGAACGTGCGGAGATCTTGGCTGCGTTGATTTCCCTGGAGAACGGCAAGGCCCTGCGCGATGCGCGCGGCGAAGTCGCCTATGCGGCTGAGTTCTTCCGCTGGAACGCCGAGGAAGCGGTTCGTATCGGCGGCGAGTTCGGCCTTGCGCCGTCGGGCGCAAACCGCATCGTGGTCGACTACCAGCCTATTGGCGTCTGCGTTCTGATAACGCCGTGGAACTTCCCGGCGGCAATGGCGACACGCAAGATCGCGCCGGCGCTCGCAGCCGGCTGCACGGTGATCCTGAAGCCCGCCAGCGAGACGCCGCTGACAGCCTACGCGCTTGCCGCTCTCTACGAAGAGGCCGGCGTGCCGCCTGGCGTCGTCAACGTCATCACCACCTCGAAACCAGGGCCGCTGACTGCGGCTATGCTGGCTGATGCGCGGGTGCGGAAGCTTTCGTTCACCGGCTCGACCGGCGTTGGCCGGGTGCTTCTTGCCGAAGCGGCAAAACACGTCATCTCCTGTTCGATGGAGCTTGGCGGCAATGCGCCGTTCATCGTCTTCGACGACGCCGATCTGGAGGCCGCCCTCGATGGCGCCATGATCGCCAAGATGCGCAATGCCGGCGAGGCCTGCACGGCCGCCAATCGGCTCTACGTCCAGGCGGGCATCCATGACGCTTTCGCGGAGGGACTGCGCAAACGCATGGCGGCGCTCAATATCGGCCCGGGCACGGACTCAGAAACCGATTGCGGGCCGATGATCACCAGGAAGGCTGTCGACAAGATCGATCGGCTCGTCCAGGACGCAGTCGCCCGCGGTGCGAAGCTTCTGTGCGGCGGAGCTGCCCCTGAAGGCAGAGGCTACTTCTATCCGCCGACTGTGCTTCGCGACGTGCCGGCTGACGCGGCAATGGCGCATGAGGAGATATTCGGCCCCGTGGCTCCTATCGGCCGCTTCGAAAACGAGGCGGAAGCAATCGCAAGGGCGAACGATACCGAATACGGCCTGGCCGCCTATATCTACACACGCGACCTGGCGAAGGGCATGCGTGTGGCGTCGATGATAGAGTCCGGCATGATCGCGCTCAATCGCGGCCTGATGTCGGATCCGGCGGCGCCCTTCGGCGGCGTCAAGCAAAGCGGGCTGGGTCGCGAAGGCGGCCAGAAACATGGCATAGCCGAATTCATGGAGGCGAAGTACATCGCCGTGACGATCTGAGCAGACAGATGGCGAAAGATCCGTTCCGCACCCGTGATCATGTCGTCGAGTTCGACGACATCGTTGCCGAGATCCGCCGCAGAAGCGCGGAAACCCAGGCAAAAGTCCCGATGGTCGCCGATGTCGCCTATGGGCCGGACAGCACCGAAACCGTCGACCTGTTCTTCCCGGAAGGCAAACGGGACCGCCTGCCGGTGCACATGTTCATTCACGGCGGCTATTGGCGCATGTTTTCGAAGAACGATTATTCCTATATCGCCGAGACCGTCACGAATGCAGGAGCGATCGCGATAATCGTCGGCTACGCGCTGATGCCCGCGGTGAGGCTGGCTACGATCGTCGATGAGGTGCGCCGCGCCAGGCAATGGGTGCATGACCACATCGCAAACCACGGCGGCGATCCCGGCCAGCTGACCATTAGCGGCCATTCTGCCGGCGCCCATCTCGCGACGATGCTTTTCAACGACGGCAGCCGACCATCGGGCATCAAAGGCGCTTTCCTGCTTGGGGGAATTTACGATCTGAAGCCGTTGCAGGACTCGTTTCTCGCCGCCGAGATCGCGATCACCGACGAAGAAGTCGAGCAATTTTCCCCGATCGACCATCGCTTCGATCCATCGGTGGAGGTTGAGCTCTCCGTCGGAGCCCGTGAAACGCGGCCCTTCCACGACCAGGCCGCGACATTCGCTGAAAATCTCGAAAAGCAGGGACTGACCGTCTCGTGCACGAGCCTTGCAGCGGCCAATCACATGAGCAGCGTCCGTGACCTCGGCCTGGCCGGCACGCAAGCGGCAGCATCATTGGCTCGACTGCTGGCCGTGTGAAAAGGCTAGGATATGCTCCTCAACGCCAATTTCGGCTTTCAAGCATCCGAACAGGGGCTCGCTCGCGCCGTTTCTTAGGCTAAGATTGTTGCAACTGGCGGGAGGTCCGTCCCTTGCGAGAAGAGCACCGCAGGCTTGCGGCGATCTTGGCTGCCGACGTGGCAGGTTACTCGCGGCTGATGACAGCCGACGAGTCGGGAACGCTGCGCCGGCTGAGACGGCTCCGCGCTGAGGTGTTCGAGCCCAAAATCGCTCGGTTCCGTGGACGCATCGTCGGCTCGGCCGGGGACAGCCTGCTGGTCGAGTTTGGGAGCGCGGTTAACGCCGTGCAGTGTGCGGTCGAGCTGCAGCGCGAGCTGGGAGGCGAGAACGCCGGGCTCCCCGAAAGCCGGCGTATGGCGTTCCGTATGGGCGTAAACCTCGGCGACGTGATCGTCGAAGACGACACGATATACGGAGACGGTGTGAACATCGCGGCCCGGCTTGAAAAGCTCGCGGAGCCTGGCGGCGTTTGCATCGGGCGCGCCATCTACGATCAAGTAAAAGGCAAGCTTGAATACGGCTATGCGGATATCGGCGAGCAACGGGTCCACAACATTGCGGAGCCGATACGCGCTTACCGTGTCGTGTCCATTGAGCAGTCCCCCGCCAGCTCGGCCGTGCCGTCGGCCAAGGATGCGCTCCCGTTTCGCAACCGACCATCGATCGCCGTGCTGCCTTTCACCAACATGAGCGGCGACCCTGAGCAGGAATACTTCTCTGACGGCATCACCGAGGACATCATTACGGACCTCAGCAAGGTCGGGGCGCTGGCAGTCACCGCACGCAACACGACCTTTGCCCTCAAAGGCAAGTCGATGGACGTCAGCGAAGCGGCGCGGCAATTGCGCGTTTCGCATGTGCTGGAAGGCAGCGTGCGCAAGGCGGGTAGTCGCGTTCGCATCACCGCGCAGCTGATCGACGGGATGAGTGGGCATCATGTTTGGGCCGAGCGCTACGACCGTGATCTCAACGACATATTTGCGCTCCAGGACGAGATCGCGCGGGCCATCGTCGATGCCCTGAAGATCCGGCTGATGCCGGCCGAGCATGCTGCCATCGGCAAGCGCACGACCGAGAACGTCGAAGCCTATCAATATTACCTGATGGGGCGGCAGCATTTCCTGCGCCTGGGCCGTCGCAATCACCTTTCCGCCCGACGCCTCTACCAGCGGGCGCTCGAGATCGATCCCGAATACGCGCTGGCCCGGGCCGGGCTGGCGCTGGCTGAAGGCATGTTACTGAGATCCGGAGATCCCAGCGCAGACCTTGTCACCTTGAGCGCCGAGGCGCAGCGCGCGCTGGCCTTGGACGCGACACTGGCGGAAGCTCACGTGGCCGACGCGATGGCGCATTTCCAGAAGGAGCAAATCGAACTCGCAAGCGCCTCCTGCCGGCGAGCAATCGCGCTCGATCCCGATCTCTACGAGGCGCACAGGACCTTGGGCGACGTGCTGCGCATGGAGCGCAAGTTTGCAGAGGCCGCGGCCGCCTATGAGAAGGCGGCGGAGGTTGATCGCAACAGCTATGGTGCGATGTGCATGCTGTGGGATTGCCGCAAGACGCTGGGCGACGAGGAGGAAGCCCACAGGCTTTCAAGGGAGGTGCTGACCCGCATCGAGAAAGCCATGCAGCTCTATCCGGACGATGGGGCAGCCTATGCCTATGGTTGTTACATCCTCCACAATCTCGGCCTCGAGGAACGCGCCCTCCAGTGGGCCGGGCGCGCGATCACCATCGACCCGGAGGACTATAACAGCCACTACAATGTCGCGTGTTTCCTGGCGGCGATCGGCGCCCTCGAAAAGGCGATCGACACGCTGGAGCACTGCGTGCCGCAGCTTGGATTGCAGCAAGTGCACTGGATGGCGCAGGACGTGGATATGAACCCTCTGCGCGATCATCCGCGCTATCGGGCGCTGATGGAGCGCCTGGAGGTCGGTTTGGCGAACGCAGGAGGCCAATCAGGAAGCGGAACCGACGGACGGCCTTCCGGAGCCTAGAGCCCTGGGCCCGGAGGGCGTCGTAAAATAATTGATTTAATTGCCTTTTTCGTGGGCACAGGTCAGACGTCCTTCCGTGACGCACATCGTCCGAAGTATCGCTTATGATCAGATGCGGGGTCGTCCGAGCGCTCTGGTGAATATTAGCGCATTTGATAGTATCGTTCCCACCCCGCCAGCCAAGGCACTGCAGCATGTCGGAAGAGCCTCGGGTACAGCCTCCAATCGTGGCCCTTGCCAAGGGCGTTCCGAGCAAGGACGACAGTGGTGTGTCCGAAGTTCGCAGCGAGCGGCGCGTTATGACAGCTCTCTGTTATGATCTGGTCGGATCAACCGACCTGCTCGCAGTTCTGGATATCGAGGACCATGAAGAACTGATGTCGGCCTTTCGGCGTGAGGCAAGACAGGCAATCTCATTGTACTCGGGCGTTATCGTGAGCGAGGCCGGCGACGGCGGTGTCGCACTTTTTCCAACAGAGATGGAGGCAAAGGACGCGGCTTCGCAAGCGATCCGGGCAGGACTCGAAATCATTGAAGCGTGCAAGCGGGTCGGGCTGGAGAAAGACCATACGGACCTGCATGTTCGGGTCGGGATTGCTACATCCATGATCCTCGTTCACGGGGATGGCGCTAACCTGGCGGATGCCAGCGTCACCGGCCCTGCTTTGGCCATGGCGACGCGCCTCCAGGCTATGGCCCAGCCGGATGCAGTATTGGTGTCCGACGAGACCCGAAATCTGGCGCGGCGGTCCCACGTTTTCAGTTTTGGCGGCATTCACGTTGTTAAAGGTTTCGCGGAGCCGGAGCGGACTTGGCGTGCCATCAGCCACAAGCGGGACGTTGACCGCTTCTTTGCCTTTGGGCGCTTGAACAACACGTTTATAGGCCGCGGGGACGAACTGGCCACCATCGCCGCATGTTGGCATGATGCCGTCGCCGGCAAGGGCAGCGCCATTTTAGTTCAAGGCGAGGCCGGTATCGGCAAGTCCCGCCTGCTTTATGAAGTCCGCAAGAGGACACGCTTTCAGCGGGCAAAATTGCTGCTTTTTCAATGTCAGCCCGGCGGCTCCCACTCGGCTCTTTATCCCCTGCTGCAAAATGTTCGGGGTGACCTGGCTGGCAAAGACGGTCGGCTGGAGACTTCAGACGTAGCGGAGGTCTTCGCAAATCAAAGCGTGCACGATAACGAAGTGGTCGACATCTTCTCGTTTCTGCTTGGGGCTGAAGGATCGAATCCCGCTCTGAAGGAGGCTGATCTCAAGGTCATCCGGGAGAAAGCGATCTGGGCAGCTCGCAGAAGCATCGAAGCCATATGCGAACGCGGACCACTCATCCTCGTGGTCGAAGACATACATTGGATCGACCTGACGTCGAGACAATTGCTGGCGGAGCTTGCACTCTTCATTCATCGGATGCCCGTGCTTCTCATAATGACTGCACGACCTGGATCTGAGACTTATTCAGGGTTCCTGGACTTGCCGCATATTACTCTGAAGCCGCTCGATCGCGAGGAAACGCGACAGGCAGTCATGGCCATGCGGCCGGAAATCGGGTCAACCGCGCGTTCGGAACTCATTACCATGGTGGAGGAGGTAACCGGGGGCGTGCCTCTTTTCATCGAGGAAATCTGCCAATGGATCGCCGAGAATGCAGCCTCCATAACGGATCGCCTTGCGCCAGCCGGCTCATCAAGCCGAATATCGGTGTTTGAAGGCATCCTTGAAGCTAGGTTGGAAGCCTTGGGCCCTGCAAAGGATGTGGCACGAGCGGCCGCCGTCGCCGGCAATCGTTTCAATCTGGAATTGCTCCGGAAGCTGTTGCCGGAATACAGCGACGAGACCCTCGGGAATGCACTGGACACCCTCAGCGAGGCGGGATTCCTGATCCGGATCAGGCCTTCCGGCGAGCCCGACTATGGATTTCGTCATGCCCTGATCCGGGAGACAATCTACAATGCATTGCTGCGGAGGAGACGACAGGCCCTCCATCAGTCGCTTTTCTCCGCGGTCGGCCGCGACCGAAATCTAGGCCCGTGGATAGGTACGGCTGAACTGGCGGAACATGCTGAACGCGCCGGCCTTATCGAGGAAGCGATCGATCAGTACATCGCAGCCGGTCGGGAAAGTTACGCCCGCTCTGCAATGGCCGAGGCGAGACAGATTCTCGACCATGCCATGACCCTTTGCCAGCACGTGAGAAGGCCGGACAAGCAGGATGTTTTGCGCCTCGCCACGATGATGCCGCTCGGGCCGATACTTACAGCCGCGGAAGGTCCAAACTCGCTGCCGGCACGCAAACTTTACGAGGACGGGGTAGAGATCGCCAGGCGGCGGCCACTCGCCGAGCGCGCGAAGTGGTTTCCGATCTACTGGGGTTGGTGGTTCACCGGCCCCACCATCGACGGGGAACGCGCTCGGACCGTCCTCGCCGACCTGAGGGAAGTCGACGACCCCGAAGTCCAGTTTCAGGCCAGACATTGTGTTTGGGCAATCGAATTCAATCTTGGGCATCACAAGAACTGCATAACGGCGGTCGACGAAGGACTTGCGCTTTATGGTACGGGCCAAAGGCCAGGGAATGCCACTCTGTTCGGCGGTCATGACGCCAGGGTTTGCGGCCTGTCGCACAGGGGGCTCTCTCAATGGTTTACCGGCCGGGCCGCAAGCGCAGTTCGGTCATTGGCTGAAGCCAGGCGCTGGGCAATGCAAACGGCGCATGTTGGCAGTATCGCCCATGTCTACATCAACGAAGCGATGCTTGATTGCTATCGCCGCGATTTCTCGGCGCTCCGGGGCGTCATCGCCGATATCCGCGAATTGACGAAACGCCACCATCTGCCCTCCCTGGCCGCCTTGGCGCAAATTCTCGAAGGCTGGTGCGAAGGAAATGCGGCTCGGGTAGAGCAAGGCAGGGACCAGATCAAGGAGGGTCTCGCCATCCACGGCGAACTCCAGACGCCGGAAGACTATCCTGTCTACTACGGCATGCTGGCGGAGCTTCTGGCCCAGACAGGCGAGATTGAGGAGGCCCTTACGCTCATCTCTTCCGCGGCTGCGGAAGCCGAAGCTGGCGGCAGTCTTTCTTGGCTCGCCGAACTTTATCGGCGAAAGGCCCATCTCCTTCTGCTTAGCGGCTCCTCAGCCATGGATGTTGTTGCCGCGCTCTCCAAAAGCCTGGCCATCGCCGATGAGCAGAACGCGGTTCCAATCCTGCTCAATGCGTACGAGATGCTCAGGACATGGGGCGTATCAGAGGATCTATCCCGGCAGTACCGCAAGCGCGTCGGCCTGGCGAAATCAACCATCGAGCAAGGCGCGGCGTTGTTCGTCAATCGAGAACCGAGCCTGCGTCCCTAGTCCGCGCGACGGGAGATCAGGAAGCCTCCATGCTGGAACGATACGAGCGCTCGGGTCCTCCGCCGCACGAAGCGCTCATGCGGCTAATGACGATGCGCGAGCTCTTGGGCATCACGCGGATTGCGGACATCACAGGTCTCGACGTGCTCGACATACCCGTTGTTCAGGCGGTCAGGCCTTTCTCCCTTTTGAATTCCGTTTCGCAAGGCAAGGGGCCGACGAGAACCGAAGCTGCGGTGTCGGCCATTCTTGAGACCGCGGAGTCCTACTTTGCCGAGCGCTTGGCGCACTACGACCCCATCGCGGCTTCCGCAGACTCCCTGAATATTCCTCCTGAAAGATTCGAAGCTCATCTCCAGCCTGGTGTCGACCCAGGCTGGCGCAGCAGGGAGATAGCTTGGATCCATGCCGAGAATATTCTCAAGGGTGGTCTGCAGGATTGGGTCCCATTCGAGCTTGTACACACTGCCTACCTGTTCCCGCCATTGCCCCATGAGCAAATCTTCGCTTCATCGACGTCCGGCCTGGCGGCCTCCTTCGAGGAAACGGACTCTATCCTGCACGGGATAATGGAATGCATCGAGCGCGACGCACTCACGCGGTCGGAGCGAATCCACGGCTTTTTCCAGCGCCGTCGAATTGACCCGAGAACGATCGACGATCCGACAGTGGCGAGCCTTCTCGAAAGCCTGGAAGCCAAAGGCCTGCTGGTGGGGCTTTGGCACGCCCCCTCACCGCTGGGACTGCCGGTGATCTGGTGCCATCTCATGGAGGATCGGCCCCCGGAAACGGCAATTCTTCACCATCCGGCAGAGGGCTCGGCAGCAGGTTTCGATGCCGCGTCCGCGATCGTTCACGCAATCTACGAGGCGGCGCAGTCGCGACTGACGGCGATCTCCGGCGCCCGTGATGACCTGACACGCGCGTTCTATCCTAAATATCCGGATTGGCAAAAAATTGCGGCGCACCGACGCCTCCTGTCCGACGGCCCTCGCGACGTACATTTCCATGCGATTGCCGGGCAGAATTGCACCAGCGCGGAAAATAGGATGTCCGCTCTTCTCGCACAGATCGAGGGCGCAGGGATCGATACAGTGTACAGGGTTCAGCTCGATACAACACCGCTCGGCGACCTGTCGGTCGTCAGGATCGTCATACCGGCCCTGACGCCGCTGTTGCATGGCTAGGCAAATGCGTCCCAAGCTGGTCTTTGCCGGTCCCACCCTGTCACAGGGCGAAGTTCAGGAAGTGGCGGAGGCGATCTGCCTTCCGCCGGCTGTGCAGGGTTCGATCATCGCGGCTGTGCAGCAATTTGATCCGAGTGCGATAGTCATCATCGACGGCGGCTTTCAGTCTGAGCCGGCGGTCAGGCACAAGGAAATCCTTTGGGCAATAGCGAAAGGTGTTCCGGTAATAGGCGCAGCGAGCATGGGGGCTCTTCGCGCCGCGGACCTTTTTCCATACATGCAGGGAGTGGGGCTGATCTACCGGTGGTATCGTCGTTTCGCGCTCGCGCCTGACGATGCAGTGGCCGTGCTGCACGGACCATGGCAGGTAAATTATGCGCCCATAACCCACGCGCTGATCGATCTTCGCATGACGGTTCGCAGGGCCAGCCGTCGAGGCATCGTTTCGGATGAATACAGGACCAGGCTGGAGCGAGCCGCGCAAGCTCTCAACTTTCGCGAGCGCACGCTCGCCCGCATGATCGGTGACGCCCTGTCATGTGAAGGTGATCTCGTTGTCGAGAAATATCAGGAGATCCTCGCGGCAGCTTTCGTTCAGCAAAAGAAGCAGGATGCGCGTGATGCGCTCCGGCTGTTGCATCACGGTTTATTCAAGGAGCCCGCACCCCTGCCGGATTTCCAATTGACGGCGGCTTTCTTCAAGGATCTCGACGACGCCGGGTTAGAGGTTTGAAAGCATCAGGGCGAGAGTTCTCAATCTCAATTTACAATACGTATGCCATTTTGCTAATGTATTAAAATGAGAGGGGCTGAGCTACTGGGGACGCTCGATCGATCCAGCGACCAAGGTCGCTCCGTCGGCACGCGCTTCCTGCTATTTCCCCAGGTGCCCCACCTTGCTGATTACGGCACACCCGAGACCGTCTGGATATCGACCCCGCCGAGCCGATTAGGCCCCGGTCCAGAGGACCATCGCATCTATGTCCGCGATCCGCTCCTCGACAAGGAACCTTACGAGTATCCCTATCTGCCGCCCTTCGTTGGCGAGGTCTTCCCGCCGGCGGAACCCGCCTACGACGGTCACTTCGACCAGATTTCATTGAATTCACGTCAGTTCCTGGCGGCTCACGCCTTTGGGGCAGTCAGCCGGGTCCTGGACATCTGGGAAAGCTACCTTGGGCGGCCGATTACCTGGTACTTCGCCGAAACCTATGAGCGGCTGGAGATCATTCCGTGGGTCGACTGGAACAACGCCCAGTCCGGCTACGGCTACCTGGAACTCGGCGTGGACAGGGCGCCCGACGGTCGAACTTATCCCTATGCCCTCAACTTCGATACGATTGCGCATGAGGTCGGCCATGCGATTCTGTTTTCCCTTTTTGGGGTGCCGGCAAACGGCTTGAGGACCGGCGACTTCGCGTCGTTCCATGAAGCAAGCGCCGACATAACGTCGCTTCTGTCCTTCCTGCATTTCGACAGCGGTCTCGACCGGCTGCTTCGCCACTGCGATGGCAATCTGCTCATCCTGAACGAACTCAACCGCATCGCCGAACTGATCGGTGATCGGCAGATTCGCCTCGCCAGCAATTCGCGCCGCATGTCTGACGTCACCGACGAAATCCATGACAGGTCGCGGCCCTTTACTGGCGCCGTGTTCGACACGATCGTCGACGCCTATCACGCGAATCTCGTGGGTGATGGACTGGCCGACGAGCGGCTTCTCGCTATCGACATCAGGGATATCAACGAGGCCGCGCTGCACCGCATCTCGGATTTCACGGCACTGGCCTTCCGTGCCAGACCGTTCCTGTTCAAGAGCGCGCTGACCCGGGCGCGTGACGATGTGGCGCTGACCCTGGCCCGGACCTGGTCAAGCCTCGAAGCGGACGATCTGACATTTGAAAATGCCGCGATCGCCGTTGCCGAAGCCGCCAGCCGCATCGCGCCGGCGCTGGGTGCTAAGTTCGAAGAAAACTTCAGGTGGCGAGAAATTTCATGAACTGAACTGTCAAAGCGAGGAGGAGCATCATGAGCGACGACTATCACCGTCCGACATATACGTCGACCGATGTGCACAGAGCATTCAATGCAACGCAGGTGCGGCTCTACGGGATACCTGGACTGCCAAAGCCAGAAGACAAAAATGCATTTGGAGACATAAGCACTATTGTAAAAGACGGTCAGTACGCCATAACTTTTTCCAAATTGGCAGAAAGCACTCCTGACAATAATTATGACGAGTTACTTCAGTTGATGAAAAAGATGTTTTACAGTCAAGGCGATAAAAAGCAAGACAGCACTTATGTTTTTATTAAGTCAGTATTGGATAATTATATGCTATTGTTAAGTGCGATCGACATCGAGCCGAATAAGAAAGATACGAAGAAATTTAGCTCTGGAATAATATTTGGATACGCGTATGAGGGGCACACATACGATCTGCCAAAACCCAAAATTATGTTGATACCCGCGCCTCCGCAAGAGATACCCGGCGATGATTCCGGATATGATCTTAAGAAGGACTACTACAGGGTCTGGATCGTTGATAAACTCGACCAATGCGTCGAGTTCGAAATGAACCAGGGCTTTGTCGAACAGCTTGTTCTTGAGGCTAACCTTCCCGGCAAGCGCTCGCCGACCATGTACGCGGCCAGGCAGGCGCTTGGGCACCGCAGTGGCAGGCTGACTGAATAGTGATGGATCCCTGCGGCTTCGCGGCCCGTCAAGGCATAGCGTCAGAGGCAGTTGGAAACGATAACCTCGCGCAGCTTGGGGCTAATCGAACCGCCGTATCCACTTCATGGTTTCGTCCCGGGCATCCAGGGGCTGGGGCACCGGGAAAAGGCCGATCGCGTAATCCTCAAAGCGAAGCCGCTTCACGGCGGATGCAACAAGCCGGTATTCATCCAGCACGATGCCCCGGTTGACGTCGCCGAGTTGAGGCCCATCACCTGCCTGCAGGATGACGCCTCCGGGATATTCGTGCATGGAGCAGCGCTTGCCGAGCGCTTGCGACAGTTACGCAGCACCGCCCAGCCGGTTCACGAAATCGGTCGAGAGCACGGACAGCCAGTTCGAACGAAACGGGATTGCGTTTATGGTTCTGCTGCCGACGTGATGCGGATTTCGGATTCGCCACATTAGGCGGTCTCGGCAATATTCAGCACGCCGTCGATCTCAGCCATCACCGCTGCCGGCAGCGGCCCTTTTTCCAGCCCACCGAGATTGTCCTCGACCTGCTCGGGCCGCGTAAAGCCGGGGATCGGCAAGGCGATCGCCGACTTGGCGAGGATCCAGCCGAGCGCGCCTTGCGCAAGCGTGCGTCCGCCCGAGGTGAGCAGGTCGCGGATTGCCTCGAGCCTTGACAGATAGTGCGGGTTGGCGGCGCCATCCCTGAAGAAAACCATCCATTCGGCATTCCCACCGCGCACGTCATTTGCCGGCACCTTCATGGCCGGCGTGTATTTGCCGGTGAGCAGCCCCATTGCAAGTGGCAACCGGCTGAACGAGACGAGGTTCTCGCGCGCCGCAACGGCCATCAGCTCGTTGGCCGGGGTAAACACATTGAAGTCGTTCTCCACGGCGATGAAACCCACGCGCGGCGCATAGGCGGCGAGCCGTTCGGGATGATCGGTGCTCCAGCCGAAGCCGCCGACCTTGCCCTCCTGCTGCAGCAGGCCGAGCGTATCGAACACCTCGCCGGCTCGCTCGATCGGATACTCGTTGATATGCAGCAGCGCGACGTCGATGCAATCGCGCTGTAGGCGCTGCCGCGAATTGTCGATCGATGCCCGGATCGCGGCAGCCGAGGCATCCTCGGGAGCGATCTTGCGCGTTTCGGGATCGCCGAAATAGCCGACCTTGGTGATGATGACGGCTTCGTGCTTGCCCTTCAACGCCCGCCCGAGGATCAGCTCGGCATTGCCGGCGCCATAGGCGGCAGCCGTGTCGAACACCCGCGCGCCGATGTCATAGGCCATGGCCAGCGCAGCTTGCGACCTGATGTCGTCGACCTCGCCATAAAAGGTCGCCGTGTCACGCCAGCGTGCGGCGCCACCCGCCGCCCAGGTGCCGATCCCGATGCGCGGTACCGAGCGACCGTCCCAAAGCTTCATCTGCATGCCCGCCTCCGTGATCTCAACGACGCAGGCTGGCGTGGCGGGCACGCTCGCGGATCTCTTCGCGAGAAATGCCGGCATCCGCCAATGTGCTGTCCGAGACCCGCCTCAAGCTCGCAAGCGTCTGGCGATAGGCAACCCAGCGGGCGAAACGGTGTCGAAGTTCATGCAGCATGATCGTCTCCTTTGGCACGCAGAGTGCTCGCGCCTGGGTTGGTCGAACGCGCAAAGCATCCGCGCAAGCGCACCCGCGACCGAAAAGATTGTGCCGGCTTCTTGGCCAGCCTGGGCGCTTGTCGCTATCGCGGCAAGCAGGATTGTCCAACGCTTCCAATGCCTGCATAGTTGCGCATGACCCCCCTTGGCGCTATACCCACGGTCGCAAGGAGCTTTTCATTTCTGAAAAATGGATATCGGCTGGGACGATCTGAAGCTGTTTCTCGATGTCGCGCGGCTGGGTGGTTTGAGCGCGGCGACGAAAACCACAGGCCTCAGCGCAGCCACCCTTGGACGACACGTCACCGCGCTCGAAAAGCAGATCGGCGAACCGCTGTTCGTGCGTCGGCAGACCGGCTACGGGCTGACGCCGGTCGGTGAAGAATTGCTGCGGCGCGCCGAAGACGTCGAGGCGGCAATGCAGTCGCTGACCCGCTGGCGCGAAGGAAGCTTGCCCGACCGCATTGTCCGCGTCTCGGCCGGGCCATGGACCTCGGCATTCGTTTCCACCCACATCGGCGAGATCTGGACGGTCGATGACGGCATAAGGGTGGAGCTCGTCACCACCACCGACCGGGTAGACATCGGTCGCCGTGCCGCCGACATCGGCATCCGCAGCGAGCGTCCGACCGAGCAGTGGCTGGCCGCCCGTCAGAGCGGCAAGGTCGCCTACGCCATCTATTCCGGACGCAACCTGATCAACGGCATCGCCGCCGGCTTGTTCGTCGGCGTCACCGGCGAAGGGGCAAACATTGCCTCGGCACGCTGGCTGCAAGCCCATCACGGCGACCGCATCGCCGTGCGTGGCAACAACATCCATTCGGTGCGCGAACTGGTGGCCGCCGGCGCCGGCCTTTCGATCTTTCCGTGTTTTGTCGGTGATAGCGATCCGCGGCTGGTTCGCGTCGCTCGGCCTATCCCCGAACTCGAAACCGACCAATGGGTCGTTACCCATCACGAGGAACGCCACTCTCCGCCGGTACGAAAAATCGCCGACCGGATTGCCGCCTTGATGCGGGCGCACCAGCCGCTGTTTCGCGGCGAGACGCCGAACCGATGAGCCGCCCGCTGGCACTCTCTATGCTGTTGGAGGGATTACGCTTGGGCTTGCAGCACCATTTGTTGGTCCGGAAGCTGCTACGGCGGCCTACATCAACTTTCCTAACCTAGCAATATTCTCAACGGAAGTAGCTGCTGGCGAGGTAGGTATCATTGCACCTGCTTCCCTTGGAGCAGGCGTAGCTTTGAAAGCACCAAGCATGGCGTCGCAGCTCTCCAACGCAGACTCAGCCCTGGTAGCGCTGCGCTCGGCCAAGTTTTTCTGAAACCCGCAAGGGGGATCAATCCAGCACCAGTTCTCGGCTGAAGTCGGCATTCAATCCGTCGTGCTGTCGAAGGAAACCCTGCAGCGATGGCCGGCGGGGAGCTTTTGTCCGGTATTGGAAAGCTCCACACGCACACCGAACGTGCTGGAGGCGGCATCGAACACCGAATCCACGACCTTGACGGTCCCCTCATAGGTGCCAGTGATCGGTTCGTTAGGCTTGACGATTGCCGGCATGCCCACCTTGATGCCGCCGAACTTGCTCACACCAGTTTTCCATGCACGCGGTGTCTCTGCCTTATCCCACAAAAAGGGTCGATGAACACAGAGCAAGGACGTGAGCGCGGCTGGTTTATGCCGAGAGCGGAAGGCCGGTTTGGGACGATTGGTTAAGCCGACCCTTGGCATCGAGCCAATCCCGACCGCCATGGCGGGCGCTCCTCTCTGCGCGTCATTCAATAGGTCTCGAGTATTCTCTCGAGTTCGCCTCGATCATTCGTCTTTGACAGCGCGAGGCAAAGTAGGATCCGTGCCTTCTGTGGCGTGAGGTTGTCCGCCGCCAGTATTCCGACTGAGCGATGCCTGGCGCTATCCAACGCTCCGCCGCTTCCGACGCGTGATGACTGGAGGGCCACGACGCCTTTCCCGATCGCCTCTTCAAGCGCGGCGACTTCCGCTGGGGTGCCCATGCCAGGTGCAAAGCCGGCAAGCACGATGCCCTTTGCTCCAGCCGCCGCGAAAGCGCGTATCGCCGTCCCGTCGGAGCCCGCATAGCTATAGGCGACATCGACGCGCGGCATGGCCGCGATGTCGGCGATCGAAAATTCGCTGTCCAGGGTGTGTCGCCGCTCGGTCCGGCGATAGTAGCGGACGGCTTCGCCGTCGACCTGGCCGAGCATGCCGAAATCCGGCGACTGGAAGGCATGCAGCCGGAACGTCGAGCGTTTGCTCACGTCACGCGCCGCATGGACTTCGTCGTTCAGGACGACTAGCACGCCACGACCGATTGAATCGGGCGACACCGCAACCCTGATCGCGGCGACCAGGTTCGCCTGCGCGTCCGACGAAATGCCGTTCAATGGCCGCTGCGACCCCACGACAACCACGGGAATCGTGAGTTTCAGCGTCAGCGAGAGGCAGTAGGCTGTCTCCTCCAGCGTGGCGGTGCCGTGACCGATGACGATGCCCGCGAGCCCCGGGTTGTCCGCGGCAAGCCTGGTGCAAAGCAGCGCCAGATCCCGCCAGTCGTCGGCGGTGACCGCGGTGCTTTCGATATTGTTGAAACGGACGGGCGTCACGCGCGCCAGACAGTCCAGTGGCGGCAGCTTCGCGATGATGTCTTCAGCGTGAAGTCTGTTGTCGGCGTTTCCGTAATCCAGGACATCGAACGCATCCTTGCCGATCGAGGCGATCGTGCCGCCGGTTCCGATGAACGCCACTTCAGGCACTGCTTTTGTCATATGGTGCGGTCATTCCGTCACAACGCCGCCGAGCAAACCTTGCTGCGCCAGCAGGCGAAATTTCTGAATCACCGTTTGATAGCGCAAAGGATCGGCGAAAAGCGAGACCTCGAAGAGCTCTTCTGCCTCCCGCCGCGACAAGAGCGACATCTCGACGGCCGCATCCTTGACCAGCAGGCCCCGCTCGGCGGCGAAACGCGCCACCGATCCGGCTTTCGGATAGTCGAAGACCGCCGCAATTGCCGTGGACAATGCCAGCGACCCCTCCGCCGCCTTGCGGCAGGTCGCCTCGTTGGCCGTAAGCCCGGCGATGCATTTCGAAACGAGCAAAGGGATCGCACGGTCGAGCAGAATGATCGATTCAGTCACGGCGTTGAGGATGATCGATTCCCAGACATTGAGGTCGAGCTCGCCCTCGCAGGCGCGGGTGACGGTGGCATCATTGCCGAGGACGCGAAAATAGACCTGGATGGCCATCTCCGGAATGACCGGATTGATCTTGCCGGGCATGATCGAGGAGCCTGGCTGTACCGCCGGCAGCGTGATCTCTGAAAGGCCGGCGCGCGGACCCGACGACATGAACCTGAGGTCGGCGCACATCTTGGCCACCGACAGCGCCAGCGCCTTCAGCACGCCGGAGATCGATATCCACTGATCGGCATTCTGCAGCCCGTCGAAGAAATTCTCGTCCGGTTCCAGCGCAAGCCCGGTGATGCGGCCAAGCTCGGCATAGATCTCGGCCTTGTAGCCGGCCAGCGCACCGAATTCGGTGCCGACCGCGGTAGCGCCGAGCGGCAGGTGCAGGCATTTGTCCTTCGCGGCGGCGAGCTCGCGCAAGTTGCGCTCGAAGCCATGCCTGTAGCCCGACATTTGCTGGCTGAGCGTGATCGGCAGCGCATCCTGGAAGCAGGTGCGCGAGAGCTTTATCACGCCGGCGAATTCGGTCTCCCTGGCGGCCAAGGTCTCGACCAGCGTCGACACAGAGCCTTGAAGCCGCGCCAGCAACCCATGCACGGCAAGCTTCATCGCCGACGGAATGACGTCGTTGGTCGACTGCGCCATGTTCACATGGGTATTGGGATGGACGCGGTCGTAGCCCTTATGGCCGGTCAGCGCTTCGTTGGCGCGGTTCGCCACAACCTCGTTGACATTCATATTGGCGGCGGTGCCGCCGCCGCCGTGGTAGATGTCGACGCAGAACTGCGACGGCTCGAAGTTTTCCAGACAATACTTGCCGGCCGCGACAATCGCCTCGGCGATTTCCTTGGACAGGCCTCCAGCCGTCAAATTGGCCAGCGCCGCAGCCTGCTTGATGCGGATGACGCTTTCGACAAAACCCGGGACATCGGCGATCGTCTTGCCGGAGATGGAGAAATTCTCGTGCGCGCGAACCGTCTGGATGCCGTAGTAATGGGCATTGTCAATGCGACGGCTGCCAAGCGCGTCCGTCTCGGTGCGCTCGCCATCGCTGGCTGGCGAGCCTGGCATGATCTCGTTCATGTCGGATTCCCTGGTTTGGATGGGCGATCAGAGGACTTTGTCAAGGAACTCTCTGGTCCGCGGATCCTGAGGGTTGGAGAAGAAGGCCTTTGGCTCGCCCTGTTCGACGATCACGCCCTTGTCGGTGAAATAGATCCGGTTGGCTGCCTCGCGCGCAAAGCGCATCTCATGGGTCACCAGGATGCAGGTCATGCCGTCTTCGGCGACCTTCCTCACTGCGCTGAGCACTTCCTTGACCATTTCCGGGTCGAGCGCCGCCGTCACCTCGTCGAAGAGGATCACTTCAGGCTGCATGCAGAGCGCGCGCGCGATCGCCACGCGTTGCTGCTGCCCGCCCGACAACTCGCCCGGATAGGAGAGTGTCTTCTCCGGGAGCCGCATCCCCGCAAGAAGGTCGCGTGCGCGTTCCTCGACCTCCTTGCGCGCTTCCTTGAGCACCTGGATCGGCGCCATCGCGACGTTTTCCAGCACGGTCTTGTGCGGGAACAAATTGTATTGCTGGAACACCATGCCAACGCGATGCCTCAGCGCCACCTTATCGACCTTCGGATCGGTGACCGTGATGTCGCCGACCTGGATGACGCCGTGGTCGACCGAGGTCAGGCCGTTGATGGTCCTGAGGATCGTCGACTTGCCGGAACCCGACGGGCCGATGATGGCCGCAACCTCGCCCTTGGCAACGCCGAGCTCGACGCCGCGCAACACCTCAAAGCTTCCGAACGCCTTGCGCACGCCTTGCAGCGAGACCAGGGGACGACCTTCAATTTCGGTTCGCATGAGAAACTCCTCAAACGGTTCGGAAGCGGCGCTCGAGCGCGTTGCTGATGCGGGAAATCGGATAGGTGTAGAGAAAGAACACCACGAGCAGCGTGGCATACATCGGTATCAGGAAGCTGGCCTGCGCCTCCGACTGCACCGCCGCCTGGGTGCGGGCCAGCGCTTCCTCGACACCGACGATAGAGGCGAGCGGCGTCGCCGTGATGAGCAGTGCGTAAAGGTTCATCCATGGCGGCAGCATGCGCGTGATGCACTGAGGCAGGATGATGCGGAACAGCGTGACCGATCTGGAATAGCCAAGCGCCTCGGCTGCTTCCCACTGGCCCTTCGGGATGGAGCCGATCGCGCCGCGCACGATCTCCGAGAAATTCGCCGCCACCGGCACACTGAAACCGAGCGTCGCGCGCAGCCAGCTCGGCACGTTGTAGGCCGCGCCGGAGATCACGATCGAGTAGGGCATCAGGAAGATGCAGTAGAACAAAAGCACCAGCCAGGGTGCGTTGCGGAAGAGCTGCGTGGCAAGGCGCGAGGCGCCGCCGACCAGGCGGGCATGCGAGACCTGGCCAAGCCCCAGGAACACGCCCGCGCTGGTGCCGAGCACGATTGCCAGCACGCTCATCAGCACGTTGAGCCCGAAGCCCCAGAGCACGAAAGGCAGCCAGCGAAGAACATCGGCGAAGATCGAGGTTTCCGACATCGCGCGCTCCGTTCAGTTCGCACCGAAGCCGGGTAGGCGCATCGCCGCCTGCACGCGGCCGATGATCCAAACCACGATCCCGGTCAGCACCAGATAGATGGCCAGCATCACGTTCATCATCTCGAAGGTGTTGAGGGCGTCCGACCAGATCTGGTTCGACACGTAAAGCAGTTCCGCGACGCCGATCGCATAGGCGACCGTCGTCGACTTTGTGAGATCGACCAGATTGTTGGCCAAAGAGGCGAAGGAGAAGCGCAGTCCCAGCGGCGCCACGACATAGCGGAACGCCTTGAAGCGCGAATAGCCGAGCGCCAGCGCCGCTTCTTCGTATGAGCCGTGCACGGCACCGATGCCGGAGCGGAAGGTTTCGACGTTGAAGGCGCCGGCGTAGAGCGAGAGGGCTATCACCGCCCAGGTGAAGTTTCCAATCATCGGCACCGGCAGGCCGATTGCGTTCTGTCCGACCGGCATCAGGCTGCCGACCGCGAAATAGAAGAAATACATCTGCACAAGAAGCGGGGTGTTGCGGATGAGCGCCACGTAGGCGCGCACCAGCATCGCCGCCGGTCCCCTGGTCAGACCCAGTGTGGCGGCACCGGCGGCGCCGATCAGGATGCTGAAGAACGTGCAGAGGACGACCAGCGCGCAGGTGGTGGCGAGCCCCAACACGAAGCGCTCGAAATCGAAGGCGTCGTAGAGTATCGTCAGGTTGATGCCGGACGCTTTCAGCTCGAGCGCGAATTGACGAAAGAGTTCGAGCATTGCCCGCTCCCGTGAAGAGGTGGCCGGCTCCCGGAGGAACCGGCGTGATCAGAGCATGGCTGACGAGAGTGACGTGGCTTGGCGGCACGTCATTCCTAGCCTGAAAACCCTTTCGCTCACTGCGTGGCGAGGTGATCCTTCAACGCCTCGTGCATCTTGCGCAGATAGGCGGATTCGGCGATGCCATTGGCCTTCTCCAACTCAAGCAGCTTGCCGGAGCGGTGCCAGTTGGCGATCGCGCCGGCGACCAGCACACCCCACGGCTTGTCGAGATCGGCCTTGCGGACGGCAATGCCCCAGGGCGCATCGTCCTGGGTCGGCAGCGGCATGTAATAGTCCGCCCATTTCGGATCGGCGAGTTGCACGTTGATCATATTGTCGTCGGACAGCACGCCGATGCAGCGGCCCTGCTGCAGGGCGCTGTCGACCTCGGCAGTGCCGGCAAAGGCCAGCAATTCGAGCTTGAACTTCTCCTGCGCCGGCTTGTTGTACCAGGCGCCCTGGATGGCGCAGATGGTCTGGCCGGCCATTTCATCCCACTTCGTCGCCTTCACTTTCTTCGGCAGCAGGATGTTATAGCCCGACGAATAGTAGTTCGGATGAACGAAACCGACGACCTGGCGGCGTTCGGCCGTGTCGGTCGCCGACGCAATCATCAGGTCGATCTGCCCTTGGGCGAGGAATTCGAAGCGGTTGGCCGAGTTGACCTTGACGATCTCGACCTTGGCGGCGAGGAGTTGGCCCAGCGCGTTGGCGAGGTCCACTTCCATGCCGGCGAAGCTGCCATCCGCCGCCCGGTAGGACCACGGCTTGTAGTCGTCCTTGGTGCCGACCTTCAGTACCTTGGTCGCCTCGATCTTGCACAAGGTATCGTCGCCGCAGTCGAGCGTCTCGGCGTGCGCGACGGCCGCGCCAAGTCCGAGGGCCAGCCCGAATGCGAAAGTTTTCAAAGCGTTCATCGTCATCTCCGTCATTGAGTGTTCAATATCCCTCGCCTCCGCGAAGCGATGGCTTCGCGGGCGCTTTTCTTCTTTTTGTCGGCTGTTTCCCGAAGGCCCTTCCCGTTGCGGCCTCACGGACATGATTGACGCCACAGACCGTTGGCCGCAACGGTTTTCCAGCGTATGTATTCAGATTAATGAAAAGTATGATCTCCATTAATTGTTGGCGAAAATTCCAATGAAGGGCGGCATCGACCTCAGGATGCTTGAAATCGCCGCGGTGGCGATTGAAAGCGGCAGCATGAGCGCTGCCGGATCACGCCTCGGCCTGACCCAATCGGCGGTCTCGCAAGCCGTGCGCCGTCTCGAGAAGGAGATCGGCGCCAAGCTTCTGCATCGCGAGCGGCGGCCGCTGACCCCGACCGATGCGGGGAGCGTGCTGGCTGCCCAGGTCCAGGAGGTCGTCCAGCGGGTCGGCCGGGCGGTCGACGCGGTGCGCTCGGCGGCGGCGATGCCCGAGCGCCTGGATCTGCGGCTCGGCCTGGTCGATTCCTTTGCCGGCACCATCGGCGCCTATCTCGTCAAGGAATTGGTGGACGGGGCGCTCGCGCTGCGGCTCACCGCATGGTCGGGCCTCGCCTATTCCCATACCGAGGCGCTGATGCGCCACGCAATCGACGCGGCCGTCACCTCCGACCCGATGGAAGGCCTCGACGACATCATGCGCTATCCGTTGTTTCGGGAGCCCTATCTGCTGCTGGTGCCGAAGAATCTCGGCGCAGATTGCAGGGACCAGGATCTGCGCGAAATCCTGTCCCGCCGCCATCTGATACGACTTAGCGCGCGCTCCCATAGCGGCTCGCAAATCGAGCGGCACTTGCGACGGCTTGGCCTTGAGCCTCCTCGCATGCTCGAGTTCGACACTTCCGACGCGCTGGTCGCCATGGTGGCGACCGGCGTCGGCGTTGCCATCACGACCCCGCTCTGCCTGCTGCAAGGTGCCGCCTTTGTAGACGGCGTCGAGGTGATGCCGCTGCCGGGACCGGGATTTTCGCGCCAGCTGACCTTCGTCACCCGTCGCGAGGAGTTCGTCACGCTCGGGCCGCGCGTTGCCGAACTCGCTCGCAATATCGTCAGGCTCAAGGCATTGCCACGGTTTTTGAAGCTGGCTCCCTGGCTCGAGCCCAGGATGGAATGGATGATGTTAAGTCCGGACGGCAATCCCTGAACCAAATCGGTCAGCTTAGTCTCTCTAGGCGCGCGAAATTTGATCCGAACATTCGGCCGATGCGAAGGTCGACTCGACATTGGGCGCAAAGCGGCGGCCATTTCATGGAAGATAAATGCGATCGGCGAGTATTCACGCGAAGCATCGCAGGTGCGACTGCCGGTGCAGGGGATGGATCGAGTCGTTCGCTTGGTGACGCGCAAGCCGATGCTTGGCGAACCTATTGGCGAACCTCGTGGCGAACCGCCCTATAAATCATTGATAAATAACGATAATGGTAGGCCCGGAGGACGATCTCAAATCTTTGATTTTGTTAAGCTTTTCGTGGGCAGAAATCGAGATCTTTCCCGTATCGTCCCTTATGGTTCCGCCGCTCATTCGCTCGACCCAATTCTCAGACGAACCTTCTGGTGTCTGGCAGATGGCGCCCAAGCCATCCCTGACCGGGCGGCGTACTGGTGCGGTAGCTGCCGCTGCTTGGTGCATCGGCGGATGTCCGATGTGGATCGCTTGCTGCCTGCCCGGTCCTCGGGCAGAGGACCGAGTAAGCTGACACCGAGCAGGGGAGCCGATGCCATCCAAACCCGCGCGGCTCGGCCAGGGCGGCTGTTAAAGCTCCTTCAGCATCGTTGAGAGGCTAGGTTCGGCAGGCCCTCGAAGCGTATGCAGGGTGCGGCTGCAGGAATGGAAGTACGTAGAGCAACAGGGGCGGCTGATAGCCCGTTGGACCTTGGATTGCGCGGCCGAGCTGAGACGCGCTGCGAAGGTGAAACGCCTAGTGCTGGGCAGCTAACATCAGCCGACACCGAACAGCCCGCTGAGCCACGCCATCTGTTCGCGCTCCTGATAGCCCTGCCCGCCTTCGTGGTTGTTGAATTCGTACTCTACGATGATCCTTTCGCCTGCGTAGGCATTGAATGCGCCAAAAACTGTAGAGGGCGGGCAGACTTCGTCCATCAGGGCCACCGAGAACAGCGCCGGCGCCTTGGACTGCCGGGCGAAGTTGACGCAGTCGAAATAGTTGAGCGTTTCAAAGACCGCCGCCTTCTTCTCGCGATGTTGCGCCAAGAAACGAACGATTTCCAAATAGGGATCGCGCACGGCAGTCCCCAAAGCGCGCGGAAAGTCGCAAAGAAACGGCACGTCGGCCATTACGGCCTTGACGCGGGGATCGATTCCGCCGACGGCGAGCGAGATGCCGCCGCCCTGACTGTCACCGCAAACCGCGATGCGCTCGGGATCGATGAAGTCCAACGCTACGAGCGCGTCTATCGCCCGCACTCCATCGGTGAAGAGGCGTCGGTAATAGTAGTCGTTCTTATCCAGGACGCCACGTGTCATAAAGCCGGGAAAGGAAGAGGTCGAGCCGACCGGATCGGTGGTCTCTCCTACGCTGTAGTCGCTTCCCTGCCCGCGTGTATCCATCCGAAAATAAGCAAATCCTGACGCTGCCCAGTGCAGTTGCTCATGCGCCAGGCCGCGTCCGCCGCCATAGCCGATATACTGCACGACGAGAGGAAGCCGCCCCTGCCGCTGCGTAGGCAGGATCAGCCACCCTTTGATCGGATGGCCGCCAAACCCCGGAAAGGTGACGTCGAAGGACTGGACCGCCTTCAGTGTTGTCTGCGCCTGCACGATGCTGACCTCGCCGCCGGCATGGCGGGCCTCGGCGATGGTCGACGTCCAGAACTGGGCAAAGTCGCCTGGCGCGGCCACTTTGCTGACATAGGCGCCTAGTTCAGGCTGGATCAGATCTTGGAATGGCATTGTTCCTCTCAATTTGAATTAGGAGCAAATCGGCGATTGATATGGACGGCTCCGCATTCGTATCCGCCTGCGAGCTTGGATTTGCGCGTTACCGGTCCAAGAGATTCCGGCCTCCCCCGCCATTCTTCCGCGCATGGCCATCAGGTGGCGGCGGCAGACCTTCACCAGAGGCGCCGCCAGCAAAAAGTGGGACGGTGACCGCCCCGTTTAGCTGCCCGTCTTGATCTGGGTCCAGAGGCGGGTGAGTACGCGCTGCTCCTTGGACCCGTATGAAGAAATCGTGAAAAGCTTCTTCAGCATCTCCTGCGTCGGATAAACCGACGGGTTCTTCAACACCGCTTCGTCGATGAACTTCTGCGAGGCGAGGTTGCCGTTGGCTGTTTGGACATAGTTGGTTGACCTGGCAATGACTTCCGGCCGCATCAGGTAGTTGATGAACGCGTGCGCCTCATCGACATGCTTGGCGTCGGCGGGGATCGCAAGGTTGTCGAACCACATATAGGTGCCTTCCTTGGGGATCAGGTATTCGACCTTGACCCCGTTGTTGGCTTCCTTGGCGCGGTTCTTGGCCTGCAGCACGTCACCCGACCAGCCGATGCTGATGCATTTATCGCCATTCGCCAGATCGTTGATATAGGCAGAGGAGTTGAAGGTGCGGACGTAGGGCCGGATTTTTGTGTAGATGTCACCGCCGGCTTCGAGGTCTTCTTTCTTCTTGCTGTTGCCGTCCTTGCCAAGATAGTTCATGGCAACGGCCAAGGTCTCCTCCGGCGCATCGACAATATTGATGCCGCAGTCCTTTAGTTTGGCCGCATTTTCCGGCTTGAAAAGCACGTCCCAGCTGTCGATCGGCACGTTGCCCAGCGCTGCCTTTACCTTGTCGACATTGTAGCCGATGCCGGTGGTGCCCCACATGTAGTTGACGGCATATTCGTTGCCCGGGTCATATTGGGCCAAGCGCGCCATCACCTCGGGCCACATGTTCTTTAAGTTCGGCAGCTTGGACTTGTCGAGCTTCTGGAACACGCCGGCCTGAATCTGCCTGGCCAGGAAAGGTCCGGTTGTAACCACCACGTCATAGCCGGAGCCGCCGGCAAGCAGCTTGGTCTCAAGAATTTCATTGGAATCGAAGGTGTCGTAGACGACCTTGATGCCGGTTTCCTTGGTGAAATCATCAAGGATGGAACTGTCGATATAATCAGACCAGTTGTAGACGTTGACGACCTTTTCCTGCGCCAATGAGACGCCTGCGGAAAACAGGGCGGCCGTCATCGTGATAGCCAGTCCGAATAGCTGTTTCTTCATGCAGATTCTCCTGTTTGGCCCAGCCATTCTGGCGGCAGGACGTCGCTCAATTCTCGAAGGCGAGGAGAAAGGCGTTGAACCTCGCCTCCCGATTGCTCGAGGCCAGCCTGTCGCTCGTTCTCCAGCAAATGCATTGACGGGCTCATTGGTGCCTTCGCAAGCTGTCATCGAAAGCGTTGACGAAGATGTCGACTTCGTCGCGCGACCAAATCAGCGGGGGGCGTAGCTTGAGCGTGTTAGGCGTGCTTTTCCCGATGAGGATGTTGCGGGCAAGCATGTCGTCAATCAGTCGCTCGGTCTGTGTGATGGCCGGCTCCTTCGTCAGGCGATCCGTCACCAGTTCCACGCCAGTCATCATTCCAAGCCCGCGCACGTCGCCGATTACGGGGTACTGTTCGGCCAGGCGCCTAAGCTCCTGGCGCAGATACTCTCCGATGGCAGCGCCCCGCTTGATCAGGTCCTCGCGCTCAAGGACGTCCAGCACGGCCATGCCGGCCGCGCATGCGACGGTATTGCCGCCGAATGTGCTGAACAACAGCGGGTAGGTGCCATTGACGAACCGCTTCATCAATTCCGAGCTGAGAATGACGACGCCAAGAGGGTGGCCATTTCCAACCGGCTTACCCATTGTTATGAAATCGATGTTTTCGTCCTTGAGCCCGTTTGCCCGGAAACCCCAAAAAGTTCCCATGCGGCCACAGCCGGCCTGCACCTCGTCCGCGATGACGAACCCGCCTGCCGATCGGACCTTTTCCGCGACAAGGTTGAAGTAGTTTTCAGGCGCCCGCAGCACCCCGCTCGAACATAGGGCAGTGTCGACCATGAATGCCGCCGGCCTGTGGCCTCTTTCGCGCAAGGCGGCTATCGCCCTGTCGGCGTCGGCAGCATATTTCGCTGCTGCCTGGGGGTGGCGGGAAAAAGGGCCCCTATACATATCCGGGGCCGTCAGGGTCTCAATGCGTTTGGGGTGCTCGTCGGCGGGAAGATGACGCCAGCTCTCATTGGAGAGGGCCGTCGTCAGTTCCGTGCATCCATGATAGGCTTGGTCAATTATCAGACCCCCGTCCTGCCTGCTGAGTGACATGGCGATTTGCATCGCCAGGTCGTTGGCCTCGCTGCCCGAATTGACGAAGATGCAGGCGTCGAGGTGATCAGGCAGGTCGGCGGTCAGGCGGGCCGCGTACTCGACGGCCACGTCGCACATATACCGCGTATTAGTATTCAGCGCGCTGGCCTGGCGGTAGATCGCCTTCGCCACGTGCGGATGACAATGACCGATCTGAGGGACGTTGTTGTAGACATCCAGATAAGCGGTGCCATCGGCGCCATACATCCAGGCTCCGCGGGCGCGGGTGATGTGCAGTGGCTTGTTGTAGAAATGCCAAATCGGTCCCAGGTGAGCTTCGCGCCCATACCTGAGCACGTCATAGTCAACTGCGAGATGCTCGCCATCATTGCTGATGTCGCCATGAACCGGGAACCGGCATGCCTGACGAAGCCGGCGGACCGCCTGTGGGCGACCTTGACGGCTGAGCAACTCCATCATCCGAGGGTAATGGCCGGCGTTTTCGATATGCGGGATGCCGGCTTCATCGGAGCCTTCTCTCGCTTCCACGATGACGGTGGCCATCGCCAGGCGCAGGAGCAGCGCATCGAAAAGGAGATCGATTTCGTTCTCTTCAAGCGGGTATGTCGAATCGAAACCAGATGTCACATCGCAAAGGTAGGCGATCGGATCGTCGTCGAAGTCCGCGAAAGTCTCGGAAGCGGCCACAATGTCAGCGACAATGGAATTGTGGCCCATATCGCCAAAATCGATGATACCCACCGGCGATGTGCTGTCTTGGGGATCGACCAGGATATTGCCGCCATGCGAATCCTGGTGCACGACCTGGCGACGCGTCTTCGACAATTGGGGAAGGGTAAAGCGGTCGGCGCGCTCTAAGATTTCCTCGCACAATTGCCGAAGCCTGGCGTCGGAGATCTTTGCTATGTGCGGGCGCAAGGCCAGGGCACGTGAGATGTCCCAGAGATGCGCATTGCTGCCTGCGTAGGGATGAAAGAAATCCCGCAGCGCATGGGCAAGCCGTCCCACCATCACGCCTATGTTGAACCGAGTGGCGGCGGAAAAGGCTTCCTCAACCTGCTCCATGATCTTCCCCGGAAGGAAAGTAAGCACACGCATCATGTGCCTGGAGCCGTGCTCGTCCTCGATCCATTCATACGGGGCGCCAGCGAGGGAGGGAACGACGCGAGGCACCGGCAGGGTCGGATCGCGCTCGCAGATATGCTTCAGGGCTTTGACCTGCATATCGACGACGCCTTCAGGTTCGCCCCTATTCGATATCTTGACGACGACGTCGCGGCCATCGGTGCCCTCGATCCGCCACGACAGATCGCGCTCGGAAGCCAGTTGCGTGTACGTCCCGTCGATCCCATACCGGGTTGCCACGAGGCGCCTTGTCGCTTCCGGCGAAAAATTAGGAAGGTTGCGAAGCAGAAGAGCGTCCGTGCTCATTCCATACCTTAAGGCCAAATATCGATACCCGACGCGGCGACCACGTCGCAGTTGCACGTTTGGCAGGGAAGTCCGCAGGTGGCAGTTTTGCGCTGCGCATCGCCGGCCGCAAGAGAGGCTAGACCTCTATCGACGTGGCAAGAATATCATTCAGAGAACGGATACATTGGTTTTTACAAATGCATCCGGTGCGCCCTGATGATCGCGTCGCGGACATAGGCGACATTGGCGGCCTGCTCGCCTGTTCGCGTGGCGACCTCGATATCGGCGGAATATGCCTCGTCGGCTACTGGAAGCCGGCGAAGACGCCCCTGCTGTTCGAACACGCGGGCAAAATGTATCGGCAGGACCCCGAGGTAGGCGCCCGACAGGACCATCAGAAGCTGCGCCTCAATATCAAAGGCTACCCGGTTCGCGGCGGTGTCGAAGCGGTGACGCCTAATACCATACCAATATCCTCTCTCTACCCATGGATGGCCGTAGCATTCCGCACTCGTAATCGTCTCGTCATTTCGGCAAAACAAAGGATGAGCCGAACCGCAAAATACAGCGTGCTGCTCTTGGTAGATGATCTGGTATTGCACGCTCGCGACCTTGATGTCGGAGCCACCTATCCCAATGTCTATTTCGTTTTCCGCCACGGCCTTCGTTATGTCGTTGGGGCACATGATCTTGAGATCAAGCTCGATTTCCGGCGCAGCTTTGGAAAGCTCGGCAATAGCGTCGGCGAGCCGGAAACTTGGGTCGGTCGTTAAGCAGTCGACAATGCCGACGCCGACCTTTCCCGCCAAAGCGCTTCTAACACGCGAGAGCCGGGCCGAACCGGAGTCCAGCATCCCGGTGATTTCCGTGCTGATTTCGTAAACCCGCCGCCCCTCCTCCGTGAGCGAGAACCCGCGCCGCCCCCGTTCGCACAACTTCACGCCAAGCCGTTGTTCAAGCGCCGTCAGATGGTTGGAGATCGTAGGTTGGCTGAGCGACAGTTCCATCTGTGCCGCAGACATGCCGCCATTGCGGACCACGCTTTCAAAGACACGAAAGAGATGGAGATCGGAGCCCGATATCTTCATGGGGGCAGATTGCATCAAATGCACCGGATGGCAATTGAGGCTGCCGACCGTGATTTGACCTGCTGGGAACCAAGCCCCGTGCCCTTGAAGCAGCCGAGATCGCCCACCGTCCCTCCCTACTTCGTCTGTCGGGTATTGACGCTCCAGCCAAATCCGGATTTGATGATACGTGGATACAAAAATACTTTTCGGGGCTCCAAAGTGCCAGCACCCTTCAGCGTCGACCCACGCATGTCCGCTACTGCAGAGGAGGAGGCATACCGGCATCTCCAGCTGGCGCTTCGCCTCGGCCGGTACAAACCGGGTGACCGCCTCATTCCCGAAGACATCGCGGCCGAAATAGGCATGAGCCGCATGCCGGTGCGGGAAGCCTTCCGGCGCCTGGCTGCCGATGGACTGGTGGTTCTGCGCCCCAATCGGGGATGTGTCGTCGCCGGACTCACGGTCGATGAGCTTTACGAGATTTTCGAGATGCGTTCGGTGCTGGAAGGACTGGCCGTCAGGCTGGCCATGCCACGGATCGACGACGAGGCACTCGATGAATTCGAGCGCCTGCTCGATCGCATGGAACGCGCAGGCCAGACCGGCAGCAGCGACTGGGTGGCCCGCCATCAGGAATTCCATGGCCGCATCTGTGCGCTGAGCCGCAGGCCCAAGCTCATCCAACAAATTTCGGCACTGCATGTGGTGATAGAGCCTTACATGCGCATCTGGTTCGATGACGCTGACAAGCCGCTCTCCGCGCGCGAGGAGCATGCTGCCGTGATCGCAGCCCTGCGATCGGGCGACGCTCTGCATGCGGAACAGGTCATGCAGGATCATATTCTCGGCACAGCACCAATGTTGGCCGAATTCGTGACTCCGAGCCGGGGATCAACGCCGGCAGGAGAAAGGGCCTAAGTCCCGCAAAAGACCGGAACCGGCCACCGGAACAGCCAGATCAGCACAAGAAAGGGGAACGTATATGAAAATTCATCGCCTGGCCGCCGTCGCGGCCGTATTCGGCATGCTCAGCTTTGTCCAGTCCACATTCGCTGAGGATGCTCCAAAGGCCATAACCATCGCGACCGAAGGTGCCTACGCGCCCTGGAATTTCACCAACGCAGACGGCAAGCTCGACGGGCTGGAGATCGAGCTCGCAAATGATCTTTGCGCAAGGATAAAGGTCAAATGCACCATCATCGCCCAGGACTGGGACGGTCTTATTCCATCGCTGAAGGTCGGCAAGTTCGATGTAATCATGGCCGGCATGTTCATTACGCCGAAACGCCTCGAGACCATCGACTTCACGCAGCCTTATGCAATCGATCCGGGCGGATTTGCAGTCGCCAAGGATAGCGAGCTCGGCAAACTCGGTGTTTCGACTGAAAAATTCAAACTGGACGACGAAGCTGCGTCTAAGGCCGCGATCGAAAAGCTGAAGCCACTGCTGAAGGGCAAGGTGGTCGGCGTACAGGCGGCCACGATGATGCTCGAATTCCTGAAGAAATACTTCGGCGACACGGTGGAAATCCGCGAATACAAGACGACCGAGCAGCATGATCTCGATTTGGCCGCCGGCCGTATCGATGCAATATTCGCTCAGAAGACCGCACTTGCCGCGACGCTCGCAAAACCTGAATTCTCCGGCTTCACGCTCGCAGGTCCGGGCTTCGTCGGCGGCCTATTCGGCGCCGGAACTGGCGCGGGACTGCGCAAGGAAGACACCAAGCTCAAGGAGATGCTGAACGACGCGATCAGCGCCGCGATCGCCGATGGGACCATCAAACGCATCTCGGAAAAATGGGTGAAGACGGATGTGACGCCGGTCAAGTAAGCGCTAGCGGACGGTGCGGCGGATCGGCATTGGTCGATCCGCCGGGACGACGCGCTGAAAGCTTCGGTTCACATGATGGCTGCACTGCATATTCTTTCCTTGGGAAAGGGCGGCTGGGGCGCCGCCCTGCTGCTGGCAGCGGGCGTGACGGTTGCGCTTTCCGTCCTCGGCTTCTTGCTCGGCGCCGTCTTCGGCGCCGTGGCGGCAGGAGGCCGGCTCTCGACGAAAGCTCTCCCCTCGTGGCTCGCCAAAGGCTATGGCACCGTATTTCGGGGTGTGCCCGATCTGCTGACAATCTATCTGCTGTACTACGGCGGCAGCATTGCCCTGACGCAGCTCGGCAAATTCCTCGGCGGCGCCGGCTTCGTCGGACTTCCGGCATTTGCGACTGGCGTCCTGGCGATCGGCATCATTTCGGGTGCCTATCAGGCGGAGGTCTATCGCGGCGCGTATCTCGCGGTCGATCCCGGCCAGTTTGAGGCTTGCAAGGCGCTTGGCCTGTCTCGCTCCCAATCCCTGCGCCTCGTCATTGTCCCGCAACTGATGCGGCACGCCCTGCCGGGCCTCGGCAATGTTTGGCAGCTCGTGCTCAAGGATTCCGCTTTGATCTCGGTGATCGGCTTGGTGGAGTTGATGCGGCAAGCTCAGATCGGCGCTGGATCGATGCGGGAGCCCTTCGTCTTTTATATAGCGGCCGCGACGCTTTATTTCCTCATCGCTGCCGTGACCGGTTCGGTCTTCCGCTACGGCGAGGCGCGGGCGTGGCGAGGCATGGTCCACGCATGATCGACTTCGCCTTCTTTGTAGAGACCATCCCCACCCTTCTCTCTGGCTTGCCACTAACATTGGAACTGGCGGGCTCCTCGATCGCACTCGGCTTTGTCTTGGCCCTGCTGCTCGCACTGGCCCAGCAGGGAAACCACCGGATACTTGTCTGGCCCATACGCTCCTTCGTTGCGGTCTTTCGCGGCACGCCGCTGCTCGTTCAGATCTTCCTCATCTATTACGGCCTCGGCCAGTTCCGTCCGTCACTCCAGGCGGCCGGGCTCTGGTGGCTGTTCCGCGAGCCCTATTGGTGCGCCATCATCGCGCTCAGCCTCAATACCGCGGCCTATGGCAGCGAAATCCTGCGGGGGGCCATCCAGGGGGTGCCGCGCGGCCTGACGGAGGCCGCCGCCGCCTTCGGTATGTCGCGATTTCTGATATTGCGCCTCGTCGTCCTGCCTCTAGCGCTACGCCAGGCCATCCCCAGCTACAGCAACGAGATCATCCTCATGATCAAGGGCACGTCGCTTGCATCGATCATCACGCTGATGGAGGTGACGGGCATCGCGCAGGGGCTCATCTCGCAGACCTATCGCGCCGTAGAGGTCTTCGTGGCCGCCGGCGCGATCTATCTCACCATCAATTTCACAATCATCTCGGCGCTGAACGCGCTGGAAACCTGGCTCACACCCTACCGGGCGCGGGCGTGAGACATGGCTCTCGGTAAACACAAAGAGAAGTAACGAAAATGCGCAATTTCGAGAAGCCGACCCGGTCCGTTGCCGTGTCGCGACATGCGATGGCGGCGACTTCGCACCCTTCCGCCACCCTCACAGCGCTGCAGATCATGGATGCGGGCGGTAATGCGATGGATGCCGCCATTGCCGCCTGCGCGGTGCAGTGCATCGTAGAGCCGGGCTCAACCGGCATCGGCGGCGACTGTTTTGCGCTCTACGCGCCCAATGGTTCCGACAAGGTCCTCGCCTATAACGGGTCCGGCCGCACGCCGGCGGCCCTCACTGCCGACTGGTTCGATGAGCGGGGACTGACGGAGGTCCCGCGCCAGTCGCCAGCGGCGGTAACGGTTCCTGGCGCGATCGACGCGTGGACACGCCTCCACGCCGATCACGGCGAACTCCCCTTTGCCGACGTCCTTGCGCCCGCAATCCGCTTTGCCGAGGAGGGTTACGCGATCACTCCCCGCGTTCACCGCGACTGGTCCCTCGAACAAAAGCTGCTCTCGGCCGACACCACAGCTGCGCGAATCTTTCTTCCCGGCGGCCGGGCGCCAAGGATCGGCGAGGTTCATCGCCAGCCGGAGCTGGCGCAGACGCTGAAACGCATTGCTGCCGAGGGACGCGGCGCATTCTATGAGGGACCGGTCGCCGAGGACATGGTGTCCTATCTAAATGTGCTTGGCGGACTCCACACGCTGGAAGATTTCGCGAATGCGCGGGGCGAGTATGTGACCCCAGTGACCACCGATTTCCGCGGCTATACCGTCCATGAATGTCCCCCGAACGGCCAGGGCATCATCGCGCTGCTGATCCTCAACATCTTGAGCCGCTTCGACGCCAAGGGGGACCCGCAGTCGCCCGACCGGCTGCATGTCGAGATCGAGGCGACGCGCCTTGCCTATGCCGCCCGCGACGCCTGGATCGCCGATCCCGAAATGGCGGACGTCCCGGTCGACCACCTCTTGTCCGACGAACTGGCCAATAGGCTTGCGGGAATGATCAACCTGAGAAAGGCGCTGACCGACCTGCCGCCTTTCGAAATGCCGCGTCATCGCGACACCGTTTACATCTCCGTCGTCGACCGAAATCGGAATGCGGTAAGCTTCATCAACTCTATCTTCGACAGTTTCGGCACCGGCCTCGTCTCACCCCGCTCAGGCGTCATCCTGCATAACCGAGGCCAGAGCTTCTCGCTCAAGCCCGGTCATCCCAATCGGATCGGGCCATCCAAACGGCCGCTTCATACGATCATCCCCGGCATGGTAACGCGCAACAGCAGGGTTGAAATGCCGTTCGGCGTCATGGGCGGGTACTATCAGGCGCTCGGGCATGCCCATCTGATATCCAAGCTCCTCGATTACGGAATGGACCTCCAGGAGGCGATCGATCTGCCGCGCGTGATGCCGACATCCAACGGAACGACAGTGGAGGCAGAGCACACGATTGACGGCTCGACCAAGGGCGAGCTCGAGCGACGAGGCTTCACCTTTACTCCTGCGGACGAACCAATCGGCGGCGCTCAAGCGATCCGCATCGACTGGGAGAACGGCACTCTGACTGGTGCGTCGGAGCCGAGGAAAGACGGGATCGCCTTGGGAATCTAGGGCCTGGGCACCGCGCACCTTGGTGACCGGGATCACGACGCCTAGCATCCAAGAAAAATGGAGCAGCACCTGAGGTGCCTCTGCATCGGTTCGTCGTCAACCGCTGCCCGACATCGCGTCCGAGTTCTCCGAGGTAGGCTGAAATCGCAAGGAAATCGCTGGGGGCAGTTCTTTGTCAGAAAGAGGGGGTTCGAGTCCACATTGTGGACGGCCTCGGAAATATACAGAAGAATCAACTGCCAAAATGGGTATTTTGGTGGGCCCGGATGTGCTGGAAACCCTGATTTTGTTGGATTTTTCGTGGGCCAAAATCAGAATGCATTCCGCATCGTTCCGTATTATCTCGTCGCTGATTTCAGAGATCGCAAGTGTATCGGCCTCAGCGTGTAGAGCGTCTATGATCATCGACGAGGCGATGGATCTGGCATGGGCCGAAAACCCACAGTCGTTTTCGGTTGTCCCCAACCTAGCTAGAAGCCGTCCGACGCGCCAAGAGCCGCCAAGCTTTAGACGTCAGATCCGCGGTACCGCTCAAAGTGTCCCGACATGACGATTTGCGTCAGGGGCGATCCTGGGTCATCGATCTGGCGGAGAAGGGCGTCCACCGCCAGCCGTCCGGCTTCGGCAAGATCGACGAAATGCGCGAGCAAGGGGACGGCCAGATACTTGCTAAGACGCGTGTTGTCCCTGACAAAGAGCCCCACATCCCGTCCGGGCACAAGGCCCCGCTTACGCAGGGCGCTGATCGCGCCCAACAGTCCTAGCTCGCTGGAGCACATCAAGGCGGTTGCCGGTTTCGGCAGGTCGAGCACAGATTCAAAGAAACTCTCGCTCGCCGCCATGGTGAACTCCTCGTGCCCGACCAGCACCGGATCGAACGGAAGCTTGGCTTTGGCAAGGGCTTGCCGGTAGCCGCGCAACCGCTGTTCGCAGCTCTCGTCATCGCGAGTCAGGAGGTGCAGCGCGATCCGGCGATGTTTTTCAGCAACCAGCTTGGTCGTGGCTTCCCGCACCATGGCTTCGTTGTCGACGTCGATATAGGCGTAGTCCGGCTTCGTCGCCGAGCGCCCGAATGCGACGAAGGGGATGCTTCGCTCCTTGAGGAAGGCGATCCGCGGATCTTTCGCCATCATGCGCGTGATGATGATCCCGTCGCTCATCCCCGACTGCACCAAGCGCTGCAGCGACCAGAGCTGGTCCTCCTCGGGCCCGGTGGAAAAGATCGAGAGCGCATAGCCGTTCTCCGAGGCCGCAAGCGTCATCCCCTCGATGAGCGGGACCTTGGCAAGGTCGGCCACATAGGCCCGTGTTTCCAGCGGCAGGATCGCCGCGATCATGCGGGTGCGTCCGGTCCGGAGCGCCAGACCGTGGACGTTCGGCGCATAGCCTGCCTTCGCCGCCGCCTTCTGCACCCGCGCCCGGGTCCGCGGATGGACTTCCGGCCCCTCCTTCAGGGCGCGCGACACGGTGGTCACGGATAGGCCGAGGCTGGCGGCGATCTGTCGGAGGTTCGGTCTGGCTGGCGGCGCCATGGTCTGGTCCGGTTGCAATGCGCGTTCAAGCGGCAAGATTGCCAAATAACGGCGGAAAGTGAAGCCGACGCCGGTTGGGCCACCGTCCAGCACCGCCGCATGGAAGCACTTTGCGGAAAATATCATTCGTATACGTACGAATCCAGCTTGACATCGGAGCGGCACTTGCTCAATCGTAACGTTACGAATTTGATCGTAACGTTACGATTTTGGTTGCGTAAGACCGGATAACATGGTCGCGCCGCCTGACGACAACAGGGAGGACTGACATGACGAAGCTTTTCCATATCTCTTCGCTGATACTGGCGCTCTCGGCCGCTGCTCCGGCCTTGGCACAGAGCGTGACGATCACCACGGCCGGCGGCGACTACGGCACCGGCATGAAGGAAGCAATGTGGGCGCCGGCGGGCAAGGCGCTTGGGCTCGATGTACGCGGCGAGACCCAGAGCGACGGCATGGCGGCGCTCCGCCTGCAGGTCTCCTCCGGGAACGTCACGACGGACATCATTCATCTTGCCTCCGGTGAGGGTGCGCAGGCGGCCGATCTCAACCTGCTGGAGCCGCTCGACGAGGCAGCGGTCGATCAGAAGGCGCTACCCGCCGGATCTGCCTCGAAATTCTGCTATCCGTTCTCCTCCTATGGAACCGTGATGGCTTGGAACACCAAGACCTACGGCCAGAACGGGCCCAAGGACTGGGCGGAGTTCTGGGACGTGAAGAAGTTCCCCGGCCGCCGTGCGCTGCGGGCCAATGCGCAGGACCTGCTCGAGGCGGCGCTGCTCTCCCAAGGTGTCGAACCTGGCAAGGTCTACGATGCCTTGAGCGAGCCCGGCGGCATCAAGCGCGCCATCGACCGTCTGGCCGAGCTGAAACCCAATGTCGCGGTCTGGTGGACCTCGGGCGCGCAGTCCGCGCAGATCCTGAAGGACGGCGAGGCCGACCTGGTCGAGACCTGGAATGGTCGTGCCCAGAGCGCCAAGGATGACGGCGGCGCGGTCGCCTACACGTTCCACAGCTCGATCATCGGAACGGATTGCCTGGCCGTGGCGAAAGGCGCGCCACACAAGGAAGACGCGATGAAACTGATCGCCGCCATGACGTCGCCGGAGCGCGAGGCCAAGCTCACCGACTACATCACCTACGGCCCGATGAACCCAGCCGCCTATACCGGCGGCAAGGTTCCGGCCGACAAGATGGCGCTGCTCGCCACCGCCCCGGACAATGCGGTGGGCGTGGTGTATTCGAATGCGGCCTGGTGGGCAAAACACGGCGACGAAGCGCAGGCCGCCTTCGACGCCATGATGAACCAGTAGGCGGGTGCTGGCCAAAGGAGACCTGCCCATGGCCTCGCCACGCATAGCGCTCGAACGGGTGCGCAAGGTCTATGGCAGCCACGTTGCCCTGGACGATGTGAGCCTCGATGTCCGACCAGGGGAGTTTCTGACGCTTCTCGGTCCCTCCGGCTCGGGCAAGACCACGCTGTTGATGGCGATCGCGGGATTTGTCAGGCCCGAGGCCGGAGCGATCCGGATCGGCGATGTCGATGTCACGCGGCTTGCGGTGAACAAGCGAGACATCGGCGTCGTCTTCCAGAGCTACGCGCTCTTCCCGCATATGAGCGTTCTGGGCAACGTCGAATATCCCCTGCTCGTGCGTCGGCTGCCGCGCGCGGAGGCGCGGGAGCGGGCGCGAGCCGCCCTGGCCCGAGCGCAGCTGGAGGGCTACGAGGCACGGGATATCGCGGCACTTTCCGGCGGCCAGCGCCAGCGTGTGGCGCTGGCCAGAGCCGTGGTGTTCGAGCCGCGGGTGCTGCTGATGGACGAGCCGCTCTCGGCGCTCGACAAGAATCTCCGCGAGCAGATGCAATTCGAGATCCGGAAGCTCCAGCAGGATCTGGGAATCACCACGGTCTACGTGACGCACGACCAGCGCGAAGCTCTGACCATGTCCGACCGCATCGCGGTGATGAATGCCGGCAGGATCGAACAACTCGACGCGCCGCAGCCGATTTATCAACGCCCAATATCGCGGTTCGTCGCCGACTTCATGGGTGAATCGAACATCGTTCCGGCAGTGCTCCTGGAGCCGTTCGGATCCCTTCCGCCTCTTAAGGGCACCCTGGTCATCCGTGCCGAGAACTTCGCTTTGGAACGCGAAGCGGCGGGGAATGATGGCGTCGCGATCAAAGGCCGGGTCGCCGCGCATGCCTTCCGAGGCGAGACCTGGCACCTGCGCCTCGATGTCGGCGGCGACCGGGACCTGCTGCTCAGCATTCCCTCCGGACAGTCGCTCGACGGGACCGGCATCCAGGCCGGCCAACAGCTGACCGCCTATGCTGCGGCCCGGCATATCCACAGCATCGACGGCGGCTCCCAACCATGACCGCGACGACCGCAACAATTAATGCCACCGGCCTGCTGCGCGACTCCGCCAAGGAACGCAGGTTCTTTCTGTCGCTCGCTTTGCCATCGCTGGTCATCGTCGGGATCGGCGCAATCCTGCCGTTGTTTTGGATCCTGCAACAATCCCTGACGACGGTTCGGGGCGATTTCGCTCTTGAGAACTATGCGGCGCTATTCACCAACGGGCTCACCTGGCGGTCCTTGCTGGTTACCCTGGAACTGTCCGGCGGGACCCTGCTTTGTTGCCTTTTGCTCGGCATCCCGCTTGCTTTTCTGCTAGCGAGCACACCGCCGAAGACCGCCAGCCGGCTGATGGTGCTCGTCCTCCTGCCGCTCTGGACGTCGATCCTGGTGCGCACTTATGGCTGGCTCGTGCTGTTGCGGCGCGACGGATTGATCAACGATCTCCTGGTCGGCAGCGGCTTCGTGTCCGAACCGGTGCCGCTGGTCTACAACTTCACCGGCACCTTGATCGGCATGGTGCACTACATGCTGCCGATTTTCGTGCTGCCGACCTATGCAGCGATGCGCGACATCGACGGCAACGTGATCCGCGCTGCTGCCAGCATGGGCGCAAGTTTCTGGCACTGCTTCCGCACGGTGATCCTGCCGCTGGCCTTCGGCGGCATCGTTTCCGGCTCTGTCATCGTCTTCGTCTACACACTTGGATTCTTCATCACTCCTGCGATCCTCGGTGGCGGCCGCGTCAACCCGATCGCGATCCGGATCGACCGCACGCTCTCGACCCTCCAGGACTGGGGTGGCGCGGCGGCGCTCGGCATCTTGCTGCTGATCATCGTCGCGATTCTCGGCGCAACCGCGCTAGGCGCTACCAGCCTGGTCAAGTCGAAGCCGACTGCGGATTGAACCATGCTGGACGCGTATCCCGAAAGCAGACTTGCCCGCGTTTTGCTCTGGTCGTTCGGCGCGCTGGTGCTGGCATTCCTCATCCTGCCAACGTTGATCGTGGTGCCGATCTCGTTCTCCGCCTCCGACATGCTGGAATTTCCGCCGCGCAGCTTTTCGCTGCGCTGGTATTCGAGTTTCTTCGGCTCGGCCGACTGGATGGCCGCGTTGCGCACGAGCCTGATCCTCGCCGGGCTGACGGCGGCCGTGTCGGTGCCCGCGGCATTCCTGACCTGTGTCGCGATGCACCGGCTGAGTGGGCGGATCGCCCGCGCAATCTACACCTTCGCGGTGATGCCCTCCGTCGTCCCTGGCATCCTGCTGGCGATCGGCCTGTTCTTCGTCCTGGCGAAACTTCGGCTGCTCGGGACGCTCGGCGGCGTCCTCCTCGGGCATGTCGTCTTGGCCATACCGGTTGCGGTCATCGTGCTCTATCCCTCCGTGCGCAGGTTCGACTGGGTGCAGCTCCAGGCCGCGCGCAGCCTGGGTGCTGGCTGGGGCGGCGGGCTTGTCGGCATCATGCTACCGCAGATGACCATTTCGCTGGTTTCGGCGGCGCTGATGGCGTTCCTGAGTTCGCTCGATGAAGCCGTCATTTCGATCTTCGTTTCGGGAGGCGCCAACACCACGCTGCCAAAGCTGATGTTCATTTCGCTGCGCGACCAGATCGACCCGACCATTGCAGCGATCTCGACGCTATGGACCGGGTTCGTCATCGCGGTCGTCCTCGTCTTCGCCGCGCGCCAGAAGCCCTAGACCCGACAGGAACATTCTGATGACAATTCACAGCTCTGCCCCAGAGCCCATCCCATCAGTCGAGCTGGCCCTCATCACCGGCTCGGCGAGCTGGGGGCTTGCCTTTCCCGAGGACGTGCCGGTGGCCGGCGTCGGGGTGCTCGCCCGGGACATAGCCTTCGACACGCCCTATGGACGCACGGAAAACTGGAAGCTGCTCGCGTTCGACGGCTCGATCACCAGCGACAGGCGGCCGCGTCGGGCGCTGTGCATGTATTCTCATGGCAACCTGCGCGACCAAGTCGATCATGCCTGCCACCGCCGCGCCTTCTGGGTGTTGCGCGAGGCCGGCGTCAAACGGGTGATCACCTGCTCGACGGTGGGCTCGGTCAACCGGGCGATCCGCAACGGCGATCTGGTCATCGCGGCCGACATCATCGAACCGACCCAAACGCCCTATTCCCTGCTGCCGGGACGCCAAAGATTCGACGCCAGCGGCAAGCAGATCGTCTGCGCCACCTGCGCCGCGATCCTGGCCGAGAAGGCCGCCCGGCTTTGGCCGGCGGAAGGGCGCGTCCACGGCATCGAACAAGGGTTGGTCGCCGGCCATGTCTACGGTCCGCGCCTGACCACGCCGGCCGAGGCCATCATGTTCCGCACGCTAGGCGCCGACATAATCAACCACTCGATCGCGCCCGAGGCGACCCTGTCGCGCGAGATCGGCGCCTGCTTCACGCCTTGCGCGTTTGTGACCGCGACGGTGAACGACTACCTCAGCCGGGACCGCGGCACGCTCCTGGAGGCCGGCGTGCTCGAACGGCTGTCGCAAGTCACATCGGCGATCGCCCTTGAGACCGCTGCCGCTCTTCCGATCGGCGAACCCTGCGCCTGCCACGCCCTCCTCACGCCGCAACCGCCGGAACGCTACGCGCGGTTCTAGCCCCTGCCAGGACGACCTGCGGCTATCCCCAGTGAGTCAATTAGGTACCTCCATGAGTTTTAAGACGGCGCTTGGCGGATTTCCACATGGTGGTATGCGTTTGGCGGAACTAGGTGCAGACACCGGCCTTGCCGCTTTGGGCGAGCATTCCTTCAAATTGCGTCGCCTTGGCCGGACGGAAGCGGGCGGCCGGATATACAGCGTGGATACCGAGTGATGGCCCGCGAAACGGCGCTGAGCCGGACGCCGCGTTGATCGGACGTCGTCCATCGCTCCCAGCTGTACCTCCATCACCTAACTGTTTGATCCTGGCATTTGATGGTGCATTGTTTTCCCAAGAATGGAAGGATGCACTATGGGCCAGGTTCTTCACGGCAGCGCCACAACGACAGAGGCGATCCGTCGAACAATACAGAATAGTCAAGAGAGCCTGAGAA
>NZ_RZOZ02000058.1:0-449 GCF_003999155.2 Mesorhizobium sp. M1D.F.Ca.ET.231.01.1.1 | reverse complement strand
GCGCGAGAACCCATGTCCGATTCGAGGTGATGTTTGCAAGAGCCGCCGACCGGGAGCGGCTGCTGGGGCTGGGTGTGCGCGGCGGTTGGATGCAAAGCTTCGCCAGGCTTGAGCGCGAGATCAGTCGGCTGGCCTCGCTGCAGGACGCGGCTGGGCCTCCGCCTGAATGACAACTGACCAAAGTTCCGTCGAGACAAATTGTGGAGTGCCCCATGCAACAGGCCGTGCAAACATCGCGGGACCGTGACGCGCCGACGGCAGGCCGCGCACTCTCTGCCGACGCGCCAGGAACTCAAACGGCGATTTCGGCCGACGGCACGCCGATCGCCTACGAACGTCAGGGAAAAGGCCATCCGCTCATTCTCGTCGATGGCGCGCTCTGTTCCCGCGGCATGGGTCCGAGCCGCCCGCTTGCCGCGGCGCTGGCAGCGCACTTCACCGTGTTCAGC
>NZ_RZOZ02000057.1:0-453 GCF_003999155.2 Mesorhizobium sp. M1D.F.Ca.ET.231.01.1.1 | reverse complement strand
CAGCCGAAGACCGGCGGCAAGAGGTCAACGAAACCGCCGCACGCGAAACCATCGCGCCGGCGCAGCCGGCCTCGCCCCGCGACATTGACCGCTCAGCGCCGCCGCTGCGCTTCGTCTGGCGCACCGACGCCGAAGGTAAATTCAGCGCACTGTCGCCCGAATTCGCCGAGATCGTCGGCCAGCCGGCCGCCGATGTGATTGGCCGCCGCTTCAAGGATGTCGCCACCACGTTCGGCCTCGACGCCTCGGGCGAGATCGCCGGCCTGCTCGAACGCCGCGACACCTGGTCCGGGCGCTCAGTACTGTGGCCCGTGGCCGGCACCGGGCTGAAGATCCCTGTCGACCTGGCGGCGCTGCCCGTCTATGGCCGTAGCCGCGCTTTCGAGGGTTTTCGCGGCTTCGGCGTTGCGCGCGCGGCCGACGCCGTCGTCGATCCCGAAGCGCTTGGCATGG
>NZ_RZOZ02000056.1:0-455 GCF_003999155.2 Mesorhizobium sp. M1D.F.Ca.ET.231.01.1.1 | reverse complement strand
CCTCGCTGCGTTCGCCACGGCGCACGCCATCGGCGAAGAAGGCCCGCAGCGCCGACAACAACCGCGCCTTGCTGCGCGGCGACCAGCCATGGCGGGTGCGCCAGGCCAGGTAATCGAACAACCCCGCGCGCTCGATGCCGGCCAGGCCACCGGCACGTCCATCCATCCAGCGCGCCAGGCCTTCCAGATCGCGGCGGTAGCTGTCGAGGGTGGCGCGGGCTAGGCCGTTCTCGGCCCAGATCGCATCGAGGAAGCGCTGGAGGCGTGCGCCGTCGTCGGCGCGCAGTTCGGCCAGTCGCTGGCCCAGCTGGCGGCGCTCGGCGGGGGTGGAAACAAGGGCCATGCGTGCAGGATACGAGGGCCACTGCGGGCACGGCCAGCTTTGCGTATGCTCGGCGCATGTCCCGCCCCGCCACCGACACGGCCCCTGCAGCCGCCAGCGAACTGCCCCGCCC
>NZ_RZOZ02000055.1:0-457 GCF_003999155.2 Mesorhizobium sp. M1D.F.Ca.ET.231.01.1.1 | reverse complement strand
AGGGCATCCATGTCACCGGCCTTCAGCGCGATCGGTCCGGCCCGGTCCGGCTTGATGTCGCCGGTCCAGGTGGCCTGGTTGCTGGTCCAGTTGTAGGTGGCCTGCACGTTGCGCTTCTTGACCAGCAGCGCCGACCGGTCCTGGCTGCTGAGCGGGCGCAGCTGGCCGCGTACTTCCTCGAACACGGTGCTCTGGCTCAGGTCCGCCAGCTGGTTCTTCACCTGCAGCGTGTAGCGCCACTTGTTGGCGCCCTCGCTGCTCAGGGTCATGCTGCCATTGGCCTGCATGCCCATGTAGCTGGCGAGATAGTCGGCCTTGAACGGCTGCAGGGCCATGGCCGGCAGGCTGGCCACCGACAGGGCGGCCGCAGCGATCCAGGCGAGGGGGCGGGTCAGGGTGCTCATGCTCAGACTCCTTGGTATTCGATCAGGCGCAGATCGACGCGGTCTTCGCCGTC
>NZ_RZOZ02000054.1:0-458 GCF_003999155.2 Mesorhizobium sp. M1D.F.Ca.ET.231.01.1.1 | reverse complement strand
AATCCCGCCCAGCGTTACCGCATCGGCCTTGCCGCCATCGACGCTTTCCTGAAACAGCGCGACGGCAAGACATTCGCCGAGCTCCAGCCGGCGGACCAGGATGCATTCCTGACCGCCATGGAAGCTGGAAAGGTTGACTTGCCAAACGGCGTCAAGGGTCCTGGTTTCTTCGGGCTTCTGCTGCAGAACACGATGGAAGGGTTCTTTGCCGATCCGGTCTATGGCGGCAACAAGGACATGGTCTCGTGGCGCATGCTTGGTTTCCCCGGCGCTCGCTATGACTACCGGGACCACGTCAGCAAGCACAATCAGCCCTATCCGCGGCCGCCCGTCTCCATCGAAGGCAGCCCGGAATGGCTCGTGAAAAGGAGCTGACCATGACGACGATACTGCCTCGCAAGGATGTCGTGATCGTCGGCCTCGGCTGGACAGGGTCCATCCTTGCGCATGAACTCACC
>NZ_RZOZ02000053.1:0-469 GCF_003999155.2 Mesorhizobium sp. M1D.F.Ca.ET.231.01.1.1 | reverse complement strand
GCATTCACCCAGGAACCGCAGTGCATGCCGAACGGGAAACGCATGTTGTCCGGATGGTTGTCCAGCACCACCAGCTGGAACGGCGCCTGCGCGCGCATGCGGCGCAGCAGCGGCAGGCTGAGATGATGGAAATCACCACTGCCAAGCATCACCGTGCCGAGCTGGGCCGGCAGCGGTGCCAGCACTTCAGCGGCGAAACGATCGAGGGTGGCATTGCTGCACGCGAAGCGCAGTGGATCGTGCCATTGCGGCAGCGCCAGGGTCTGCGCTTGGGGCAGCGGCAGCACGCCACCGTCCAGGTCCAGGATCAGCGGGGAACGCAACGGCATCGTTCAGCCGCCTCCATCCGGTTCGCCCTGCAGATAGGGCGCCAGCCTGCGCAGCGCGACGCGCAGCAGCGGGGAGCGTGCGTGGATCGCGTGCCGGGTAGAAGTGAAGCGGGCGCCCAGCTCGGCCTTGATCCGCGAGT
>NZ_RZOZ02000052.1:0-504 GCF_003999155.2 Mesorhizobium sp. M1D.F.Ca.ET.231.01.1.1 | reverse complement strand
ATCTGGAAATCCTGTTTTCCCTCGGCGCAGGCGTCGACCAGTTCCGCTTCGATGCGGTGCCCGCGACGGTGAAGGTCGTGCGCATGATCGAGGAAGGCATCGTGCGCATGATGCAGGAATATGTGACGCTCGCCGTGCTTGCGCTCCACCGCAACCTGCCCGCCTATCTGGCGCAGCAGCGCGCCAGCGAGTGGCGAGATATTGCGCAGCTCCAGGCCGGGTCGCGCCGGATCGGCGTGCTCGGTCTCGGCCAACTGGGCCAGGCCGTCCTCGACCGGCTGAAGCCCTTCGGCTTCCCGCTGTCGGGCTGGAGCCGCTCGCCGTGGCAGATCGAGGGCGTGCGCTGCCATCATGGCGAGCTCGGGTTGAAAGAGATGCTCGCTGCCAGCGATCTACTCGTCTGCCTGCTACCGCTGACCGAGGAGACGCGTGGGTTCCTGAATGCCAATCTGTTCGCGAAATTGCCCGAGGGCGCTGCGCTCGTCCACACTGGGCGCGGGCCGC
>NZ_RZOZ02000051.1:0-564 GCF_003999155.2 Mesorhizobium sp. M1D.F.Ca.ET.231.01.1.1 | reverse complement strand
GGATGGTCAGCGCCATCAGCGGCACGCCGACGAAACCAACGGCGCCGCCGAAGCCGCCTTTCGACAGGCCGACAAGGATCACCGCGGGAGAGGCGGCGGCATAGAACCACGGATCGCTGAGCAGGCCTGACATCGGCAAAGGGAAGGTTGAGGAAGGCGGGACTTCAGCCATAGCGCAGAACACGGCCTGCGGGATAGTCATTTATGCCGGCATCCGTTATTGCCGGCCAAGATGAACGACCGGCCGCATCGCAATGCTTTGTCGGCCGGTTCGCCAACTCCGAGGTGTGGAAATGAGCGCGATCAGCATTCGCCGGGCACGCGAAACGGATGTTGCGGCGATCGTCGCGATGCTTGCCGACGACGCGCTCGGTCGGGCCCGTGAAGACGCCAGCCTGCCGCTGTCGCAAGCCTATCTGGATGCCTTCGCCACGATAGACGGCGATCCGAACCAGTTCCTTGCCGTGATGACCGACGGCGACGAAATCATCGGCACGCTGCAGATCACCTTTATTGCCGGACTGTCGCTGCGCGGCGCCCGGCGCGGGCAGATCGAGGCTGTGC
>NZ_RZOZ02000050.1:0-564 GCF_003999155.2 Mesorhizobium sp. M1D.F.Ca.ET.231.01.1.1 | reverse complement strand
AGCGTCCTCCGATTTCGCTTCGGCGTTTCCAGCCGAAACGCCAGCCCGCGTTGTCATGGATCAAGGGAAAGGGCCGGAAGAAATGATTGTACGACACCCACTTGGGGATGTCCTGCGCCCTTTATCGGCCGATCAGATTTGGGAGAAATTCAAGGGCCTCAGCAGAGAGAACGTTCACCCGCGGTGGCAGGACGAGATCCTCTCGGCAATAGGCAACCTCGAAGCAGCAGGCCTTGGGCCTCTTCTGGCTGCTCTCTCTCGACGGGGCAGGCGATATGCCGAAGATGACGCCGCGATTCTCCTGAGCTAGGAAGGGGCAGGTACTTGCTGTGCGGGCGAAATTTCATGGGCATGGCTTGCAGGTTTCCAGCTTCAATTTCCGCAACGGATCTGCCGATGAGTTGGTGCTGTCACTCTTCGTGAGCGGGCCGGATACCACCACCTTACCGATAAAGATGTGGTCGGGAATTCGGGAAGAGATCACGCCTACAATCGCTGCCGTTTCAAGTCTGCTGATCGCGTTGACAGTCGTTATGTATGCCGGCGTAGAGGTGGTCCGCCAGA